>NZ_CABPTS010000001.1:0-342188 GCF_902460385.1 Streptococcus sp. Marseille-P7376 | reverse complement strand
TAGCGCGTACTGAAAAATCCTCCTTGACTTTACGCAGGACTTTCTTGAGTTTACGACGTTGAGTTTTACGTTCATCCTTTCCTTTAACGGGTGTCTCCTCAATGTCTTGGCTCAGTTTTGCCAATTCTTCTTCAAGGACTTGAGCAAACTCGGTCAACTGTTCTGAGGTAATCGATTCTTTTTCATCCAGCGCAATCGCCTGATAGATAAGGGGAGTGATTTCTTCTTGGAAATAGACCTGTATCTGTTCTTGAAGTTTGACGGAAAATTTGTCTGTGGCCTTTTTCCATACGAAACTATACTTGTTGGCATTGGCTTCAATCTTAGTCCCGTCAATAAACAAACAATCTAAGGTCACTAACTCTTCCATTTTTAAACGAAGATTGAGGTCAATGAAAAGATCACGAATGAGCTCTTCCATTCCTTCAGCGACTCGAAAGCGATTGATGGTGCGGTAGCTGACAACCAACTGTCCTGTTAAGTACTGCATGGCGATATTTTCAATCATCATTTTTTCGATTTTTCGTCCAGAGAAAATCCCTTGTGAGTAGGCAAATAGTAGAGCGGCTAAAAGCATTTTAGGGTGATAAGACGGCCGACCAAAGTTATGATAGAAAGCGTGGAAGTGACGTTCCTCCAAGGTATTCACCACTTTTTCAATGGTAAAGACAATGTGGTCTTGTGGTAAAATGCAAGCAAGTTCTAGTGGTAAAGTCGTTTGATTTGTGTTATAGTGAATGTGCATGGGATAGCCTTTCTAAATGTTTTTTTGAGCAATTCTATTTTAGCAAGACTATCGCAACCATGCAAAAAGCAACGGCAAATCCGTTGCTTTTTTTGTAGCAAAGGGACTATTGTCCCAGACTCTTTTTGATTTTAAAAAATCTCGTTTTAATGGTATAATAATGATAATATCTTAAAGAAAAGAGTTCATCTATGACAAATTATGCCGTTATTTTGGCTGCGGGTAAAGGTACTCGCATGAAATCAGATTTACCAAAAGTATTGCACAAGGTGGCAGGAATTTCCATGCTGGAGCACGTTTTCCGCAGTGTCAGTGCGATTGAGCCAGAGAAAACTGTTACCGTTATCGGACACAAGGCAGAGCTGGTCGAGCAAGTCTTGGCAGGTCAGACAGAGTTTGTCCGTCAGACTGAGCAGCTGGGAACTGGCCATGCGGTCATGATGGCCGAGCCTGTTTTAGAAGGCCTTGCTGGACAAACGCTGGTCATTGCTGGTGATACGCCCCTGATTACGGGAGAAAGCCTGGAAAATCTGATTGATTTTCATATCAACCACAAGAATGTTGCGACCATCTTGACTGCAGAGGCTGACAATCCCTTTGGTTACGGTCGAATTATCCGCAATCAGCATGGAGAAGTTGTCAAAATCGTTGAGCAAAAAGACGCTTCTGACTTTGAGCAGCAAATCAAGGAAATCAATACTGGGACTTACGTCTTCGACAATGCCCGCCTCTTTGAAGCTCTCAAAAATATCAATACCAATAATGCCCAAGGTGAATACTATATCACAGATGTGATCGGTATTTTCCGTGAAAATGGCGAAAAGGTCGGCGCTTATACGCTGAAAGACTTTGATGAGAGTCTAGGGGTTAATGACCGAGTGGCTCTGGCTACAGCTGAAGGTGTGATGCGCCGCCGGATTAATCAGCAACACATGGTCAATGGGGTCAGCTTTGTCAATCCAGATGCGACCTACATCGATGTGGATGTAGAAATTGCGCCTGAGGTTCAGGTTGAAGCAAATGTGACCCTGAAAGGTCAGACCAAGATTGGAGCAGAGACTATCCTGACCAATGGCACTTATATTGTAGATTCAGAAATTGGTGAGCGAGCGGTCATTACAAACTCTATGATTGAAGAGTCTAGCGTGGCAGATGGGGTAACAGTCGGTCCTTACGCCCATATCCGTCCAGGCTCAAGTCTGGCTAAGGATGTTCATGTTGGCAACTTTGTCGAAGTCAAGGGCTCTAGTATTGGTGAAAATACCAAGGCTGGTCATTTGACTTATATCGGTAATTCTCAGGTCGGTGCCCATGTTAACTTTGGCGCAGGTACGATTACGGTTAATTACGATGGTCAGAAGAAGTACAAGACAATCATTGGAGATAATGTCTTTGTCGGTTCCAACTCGACCATTATTGCCCCAGTTGAGCTGGGTGACAATTCATTAGTCGGTGCGGGTTCTACCATAACGAAGGACGTACCAGCAGATGCCATCGCTCTGGGACGCGGTCGTCAGATAAACAAAGAAGACTATGCTAAGCGTCTCCCTCATCACCCTCAAAATAAGTAGGTTTAGTCATGGAATTTGAAGAAAAGACCGTCCAACGGACGGAAATTTATCAGGGACCGATTTTTAAAGTGGTTCAGGATCAGGTAGAGTTGCCAGAAGGCAAAGGCCAAGCTCAACGGGATTTGATTTTTCATAATGGTGCGGTGGCTGTGATTGCTATCACTCCGGAAGACAAGATGATTTTAGTCAAGCAGTACCGCAAGGCGATTGAAGCGACTTCTTATGAGATTCCGGCTGGAAAACTGGAAGTGGGAGAAAATGCAGATCCTCAGGCGGCCGCTCTGCGTGAGCTGGAGGAAGAAACAGGCTATACTGGTGACTTGGAATTGCTTTATGATTTTTATTCTGCTATTGGTTTTTGCAATGAAAAAATCAAGCTCTACAGCGCCAGCCATTTGACAAAAGTGGAAAATCCCCGTCCTCAGGATGAAGATGAAACCTTGGAAATCTTTGAAGTCAGTCTGGAAGAGGCTCAGCAGCTTCTTGCTAGTGGGGACATCTGTGATGCCAAGACTATCATGGCCCTTCAATATTGGCAGCAAGAAAAAAACTTGAAGAAATAGGAATGTAGAACAATGGGAAAACCCTTATTAACTGATGAAATGATTGAGCGTGCCAATCGAGGTGAAGACATTTCGGGGCAGCCTATGATGGATGATGAGGAAACAAAGGTGATTTCCACCGCTGGGAGAGGTGGTTTTGGTTACTCTGCCCCGCGCAGAAATGTAACTCAAGACACCCTGAAGATTGAGGTGGAACCGACAGTAACAAAAAGCCGCCGGATTGAAAATCAAAAGCGCAGCATTTTCCAAGCTAAATTAAATAGAATTCTCTTTTGGATTGTGATTCTTTTGGTTGTATTAATCGCAGCAATTATTTGGCTATAATAAAGCGAGAAGCTGGGCTTCTTCGCTTTTTAATGTGAATGGAGGAAATGAGTAATCATGAAAATTGGAATTATCGCAGCCATGCCCGAAGAGCTGAAGATTCTGCTGGAGCATTTGGAGAATCCAGAGAAACACCTGCGTTTGGGTCATGTCTATCATACGGGCTCCATCGGCCGTCATGAGGTGGTCCTGGTCGAAAGCGGAATTGGCAAGGTCATGTCCGCTATGAGTGTGGCAGTTTTGGTCAATGACTTCAAGGTCACAGCTGTGATTAATACAGGCTCAGCAGGAGCAGTGGCAGAAGGGCTGGCTATCGGCGACGTGGTAGTCGCAGATCGTCTGGTCTATCATGATGTGGACGTGACGGCCTTTGGCTATGACTACGGTCAGATGGCACGGCAGCCGCTCTATTTTGAAGCTAGCCGCTATCTAGTTTCTGAAATGAAAAAAATTTTGGGAAAGACCCATCAGACTGCAAGAGTAGGATTGATTGCGACAGGAGATAGTTTTGTTGCTGGTCAGGATAAGATTGACCGTATCAAGGAGCATTTCCCAGATGTCTTGGCTGTTGAGATGGAAGGCGCAGCCATTGCGCAAGCGACGCATTCAATTGGCCTGCCTTTTATGGTTATTCGCGCCATGAGCGATACAGCAAGTCATGATGCCAATGTCACTTTTGATGAATTCATTCTTGAAGCTGGTAAACGCTCTGCAGAAACCCTGATTCAGTTTCTGAAAGAGTTAGTTTAAGGGAGAGATAGTATGTACAAAGAGTCTTATTTTGATGGTGGTCTCTTTTCTTACATCGGTCATGTGATTTTAGCTACCTTGATTACCGTTTTTACACTAGGAATCTGTGCACCTTGGGGCATGTGTATCTTATATAGTTGGAAGATAAAACATACGGTCATTGATGGGCGCCGTCTCTATTTTGACGGTACCGCCATGCAGCTTTTTGGAAATTGGATCAAGTGGTGGCTTCTAACCATTGTTACCTTTGGTATTTATGGCTTTTGGCTTAAAATCAAACTGATTTGATGGTATAATCAAGGAACTGCAATCAATGATAGAGGAGAAAAAATGAGTATCTTAGAAGTAAAAAATCTCAGCCACGGTTTTGGGGACCGGGCTATTTTTGAGGATGTATCCTTCCGCCTGCTTAAGGGAGAGCATATCGGCCTGGTCGGTGCCAATGGTGAGGGGAAGTCAACCTTCATGAGCATTGTGACAGGCAAAATGCTGCCAGACGAAGGTAAGGTCGAGTGGTCCAAGTATGTGACAGCTGGCTATCTGGACCAGCATGCTGTGCTGGAGCAAGGTCAGTCTGTCCGTGATGTACTGCGGACGGCCTTTGACGAGCTTTTCAAGACAGAGGCTCGCATCAATGAAATCTATATGAGCATGGCTGAGGATGGAGCGGACGTTGATGTCCTGATGGAAGAAGTGGGCGAGCTGCAGGATCGCTTGGAGAGCCGGGATTTCTATACTTTAGATGCCAAAATTGACGAAGTCGCGCGTGCTCTGGGTGTTATGGACTACGGTATGGAGAGCGATGTGACAGAGCTATCTGGTGGACAGCGGACCAAGGTTCTCTTGGCTAAGTTGCTTCTGGAAAAACCAGATATCCTGCTCTTGGACGAGCCAACCAACTATCTGGATGCGGAGCATATTGACTGGCTCAAGCGTTACCTACAGAACTATGAAAATGCCTTTGTTCTAATCTCGCATGATATTCCTTTCTTAAATGACGTGATTAATATCGTCTACCATGTGGAAAATCAGCAGTTGACCCGCTATTCTGGGGATTATTATCAATTCTTAGAAGTCTACGAGATGAAAAAATCTCAGCTGGAAGCGGCCTATGAGCGCCAGCAGAAGGAAATTGCGGACCTCAAGGATTTTGTGGCCCGCAACAAAGCTCGTGTGGCGACCCGTAATATGGCCATGTCCCGCCAGAAAAAGCTGGATAAGATGGACATTATTGAGCTGCAAAGTGAGAAACCAAAGCCATCTTTTGATTTCAAACCTGCCCGCACACCAGGGCGCTTTATTTTCCAAGCCAAGGACTTGCAGATTGGGTATGACCGTCCACTGACCCAGCCTCTTAATCTGACCTTTGAGCGCAATCAGAAAGTGGCCATCATCGGGGCAAATGGGATTGGGAAAACAACTCTTTTGAAGAGTCTCTTGGGGATTATCCCACCAATCGCTGGGGAAGTTGAGCGTGGGGACTATCTGGAGCTGGGTTATTTCGAGCAGGAAGTCGAAGGTGGTAATCGTCAGACACCGCTAGAAGCAGTCTGGAATGCCTTTCCGGCCCTCAATCAGGCCGAAGTCCGAGCAGCTCTAGCTAGATGTGGTTTGACTTCCAAGCATATCGAAAGCCAGATTCAGGTTCTCTCAGGTGGGGAGCAGGCCAAGGTTCGCCTTTGTCTCCTCATGAACCGAGAAAATAATGTTCTGGTGCTGGACGAGCCGACCAACCACCTGGATGTAGATGCCAAGGAAGAGCTCAAGCGCGCTCTGAAAGAGTACAAGGGCAGCATTCTCATGGTCTGTCACGAGCCTGATTTCTATGAAGGCTGGATGGACCAAATCTGGGATTTCAATCAGCTGACTTGACGAATGAAGTAAAAAAGAAAAGAGACGATTCACTACGAATCATCTCTTTTTGTTGTTAATAATTCAAAAACTGTTGATTTCCTGCTTTTCGATTTGTTTACCATATTGGCAGACCGAGCAGGCGAGGTAGATTTTTTTGCCATAAGGAAAGATTGGAATCCAGTAAAGTGTAAACTTTCAGCTAGTTTCAACAATGTCGCAAGGTGCAGCATTGTTACAGTTTGTGCACTCAATTTTGCTTTGAGTCTAGCCCAAGTTTTTCTGATAGCCTTTACATCCCCAGATAATCATCTTGAGTTCCCTTCTTTATTCGTTGGGTAGCAAGCTTATTTGCTAAAGTCATAGTCCTTGATAATCTCGATTTTTTCAATCTTGATGTCGTCTTTGGGTTTGTCGTTGCTGTCAGTTTCTGCAGCAGCAATTTTATCTACCACATCCATGCCTTCAATCACTTGCCCAAAGACAGTATATCCACCATCAAGACTTGGATTTCCACCATTTTTGTAAGCTTCAATGATTTTAGCTGGGAAGGTATCGGTCGGTAATTGGCTGGATAAATCTTTCTTACTTTGGTTGATGAAAAATTGGCTGCCGTTCGTGTCTTTTCCAGCATTGGCCATGGCTAATGCACCACGCAAGTTGTAGAGATAAGGGGAGTATTCGTTTTTGAAGCCGTTTCCTGAGTCAATGGCAGTATCTTTTCCTTTCCAAATGGATTCGCCGCCTGTGCCATTTCCTTTTGGATCACCTGCCTGAATCATGAAATCATTGATAACGCGGTGAAAAATGATGCCATTATAATAACCTTCCTTAGCATGTGTCAGAAAATTTTCGACAGCTAAAGGAGCGTATGTTGGAAAAAGCTTGAGACGAATGTCTCCTTGAGTAGTAGTGATTTTGACCTCGGCTTCGTCTTCGGCAACTTCTGTAGATAGCTGTGGGAAGTTGGCATTTTCGTTGGTCATAGCATCCTTGTATTGCTCGCGGAGCTTCTGCGTCTCAGCATCTTCAGAGCTGGTATTGGTAGCAGAAGACTGATTAGTAGCGCTGGAAGACTGGGTATTGGATTCTTGTTTGGCAGAACAGCCTGCCAGAGCAAGAGCGGATAAAAGACTGAAAAGAATAATTTTTTTCATAAGAAACCTTTCTGATCATAAGTTTATAAACTATTGATATTTTACTATAAGTGGTTTAGTTTTTCAAACTTTCCTGTGTCAGAAATTCCAAGAGCAGGGATTTGAGACTTTCTGGACGCAGATTGTGGCTGTAAATATCTCGCAAACTGACCCATTCGGGCTGGTAAATGTTTTGACGACTACTACGCTGGACTTCCTCGCCCTGCATGAGAGGAGTCACAGCTGTGCTTAGGTCGGTATAAAAATAATGCTCCTCTTTACCCTGATTATTAAGGGAAAAAGCTGTGCGTAGTTGGCCAGCAGAAAAGGTAAGATTGACTTCTTCTTTTATTTCCCGCAGAGCGGCTTGTAATGGACTTTCTTCAAACTCGATAGTTCCCCCAGGAATCACGAAATACTCTTGTCCATCCTTCCAACGGTGAATCAGTAAAATCTTGTCCAACAAAGGATTGTAAATAATGACACCTGCTCGCATCCTTTTCTCCTTTTCAATGGTTTTCTTCTACTTAGTCTAGCAAAAATAGCCGAAGATTGCCAATCTGAACCTATGAAAACATTTTCTTGAAATTCTGCTTACGAGAAAAAAATATTTATGTTAGAATGATTTTTCTTAAACAAGAAATGGAGTGCTTATGCCTAGAGATTTTAAGGATACCATGTTTTTCACGCTGTTCATGTGTAGTCTGATGGTCCTGGGGATGTCTGTTTGGAACCTCTATTTGCTGGAACATTTCTTTTTGGGAAATTTAGCCGCTGCCTTTTTACCAGGTTTTATAACTGATTTTTTATTAGATGTTCTTTTAAGTAGGACCTTTGGTCAAAGGACTAGCATTTCGCTTTTTGAAAGATTATCACAAGCGCTGGCAAAAGATTGCGGTCATATCTGGGGGTATGGTGCTAGCAATGGTATCATTGATGTCTATTTATGGTCTGCTTTTTAATGGTGAAGTCTTGTCAATGGAAAGCTATTTGGGAGCTTGGGGAACAAATTTTGTAATGGCTTTTCCGCTCAACTTTCTGCTGGTTGGTCCCTTCTCTCGTTTTATAATAGGGCGTATCCAGAAACCTTTCCCATGCGAGGAAAAGCTCGAAGACTTTGAAGACGACGATGAACTTCCGACGATTATTTAAGGAAAAATTGTGGTAAAATAATGTGAGAATCATTCGTTTAGTTTGATAAAAATTTGTAGTCCGTCTGAAGGAGGCTTGATTATGGCAAGACGATTAACAAGAAATGCCAATGATAAAATCATTGCAGGGGTGTGCTCCGGCTTAGCTCGGTATTTTAATATAGATCCAGTTATCATCCGTGTTATCTGGGGAGTTTCTTTTTTCGCTTATGGGATTGGACTTCTTCCCTACCTCATTTTCTGGCTGATTCTGCCAGAAGAATAAGTCCAAAGCTAGTTGCAAAATGCAGCTGCTTTTCTTTTTAAATAAATATATTTCCAAAAATGAAATTAAGGGTACTTAACTGTTGACAGTCCTTCTAAATAGGAGTATAGTAAGAGTGTAAATCGGTAGGTGAGGCTACCATAAGGATACGGATGACTACCGCAAAGCAGTGGAGACACTACTCGTTGGTCAACAGTCCTGATCGCCAAGGTCAAGACTAAGTTCATTACATCGCCTTATGGAGTTAAAGCTTGAACGGTCAATGCTTGCTTTATGTGTGTTTAAAACAATGAAGCGAATAACCTGACATGCAAACACCCCTGCCGATATTGGCAGGGTCTTCTTTTTTGCTGAAAGTAGTTTAAGTAAGTAAATAGTTGATTCCCTACAAATCAAGAATAAAAGAAAGGAGAAGCACGATGCAAATTGACGATCATCCGGAACCGCACATACACAGCCAATCGCTGATTTGTGTCGTTCTGTCCTCATAAAGTGATTGGTCTCTGTGTATGAAAATGATTATTCATACATAAAGGAGAAACCAATGAAAACAGTAAAAGAAAGATTAGTTGCAGCTTTGCAGCTTCCTGTAAAAGAGACTTTAGCATTCTACAATAGTGCCTTTCGAGGCCTGACAGAAGAGCAGGTCGAAGAAAATCGGGACCTCTATGGGGAAAATGTCATCACGAAGGGGCAGGAAGACTCCATTTTCAAGAAGATTTACGAGTCTATTATTAACCCCTTTACGGTTATTTTGCTAGTGATTGCTCTGGTGTCCTTAGTGACAAATGTCTGGCTGGCCAAGCCTGGAGAGGAAGACCCAACGACTTCTATCATTATTGTTGTTCTGGTGCTGATTTCCGGAGGCATTCGTTTTGTTCAGGAATTGCGGAGCGACCGCGCTGCTAGCAATCTGTCTCGACTGATTGTCAACACAGCTACGGTTATCCGAGAAGGAGCAGAGCAGGAACTTCCGATTGATGAGCTTGTTGTAGGAGACATCATCAAGCTTAGTGCCGGAGATATGATTCCTGCGGATGTGCTGTTGCTGGACTCGCGTGATTTCTTTGTTCAGCAGTCCAGTCTGACAGGGGAAAGTGATGCAGTAGAAAAGCTCTGTTTGAACAAGGCGGATGGGCAAAACTTTGATAGCCTTTTAGAAACAGAGTCGCTGGCCTTTATGGGAACCAACGTTATTTCCGGGAGAGCTACAGCTCTGGTGCTGGTGGTTGGTGACGAGACTATGATGGGAGCCATTGAGCAGACGCTGAATACCTACGATGAGCCGACCTCTTTTGAGCGCGAGATGAATAGCATTTCTTGGCTCTTGATTCGTTTGATGCTGGTCATGGTGCCAGTTGTCTTCTTCATCAACGGTCTGACAGATGGCGACTGGTTGGAAGCAGGTGTCTTTGCCCTCAGCGTTGGAGTTGGACTGACGCCAGAAATGCTGCCGATGATTATCACGGCGAGCTTAGCTAAAGGATCCATTATCATGGCTCAGGAAAAGGTCGTGATAAAAAAACTGAATGCTATTCAAGACCTAGGAGCTATTGATATCCTCTGTACGGATAAGACGGGGACACTGACTCAAGACGAGATTGTCTTGGAATACCCACTAGATATTCATGGTGATTTAGACTTGGCAGTGCTCCGTCGTGCCTTTCTCAATTCCTATTATCAAACGGGCCTTAAAAATCTCATGGATCGGGCTATTATCAACCGAACGGAGAAAGAAGCGGAGAAGCATGAGCTTGTTCGTGATTTAGACCAAACCTTTAAGAAAATTGATGAACTGCCCTTTGACTTTGAGCGTCGTCGCATGAGTGTCATTGTCAAGGATGATGAAAATATCATCAGCATGGTGACCAAAGGCGCCTTGGAGGAAATGCTGGCCATCTCTAGCTATGTAGAATACAAGAATCGCATTACGGAACTGACTGAAGAGATTCGTCAGGAAATCCTTGCAGAAGTGGCTCAACTCAATGAGCAAGGCCTGCGCGTGCTTGGTGTTAGCTACAAGTCAGACTTAGAAGAAGATTACGCCTTTAAAGTTGAGGATGAGTCTGATATGATTTTGACGGGCTATCTGGCTTTTCTGGATCCGCCTAAGCCATCTGCAGCGCCAGCTATTGAAACCTTGGCTGAGTACGGCGTTGCCACTAAGATTTTGACGGGTGATAATGAGAAGGTTACCCAGGCGGTCTGTGAAAAGGTTGGCCTAGATGTAGAAAATATCTTGCTAGGTGTAGAGGTAGATGCTTTATCTGATGAGGAATTGAGCCAGGCAGTGGAGAACACGACAGTCTTTGCCAAGCTCTCTCCAGACCAAAAGGCTCGGATCATCCTCCAACTCAAGGCCAATGGCCACAAGGTTGGCTACATGGGCGATGGCATCAATGATGCGCCTTCTATGAAGGTAGCAGATGTTGGTATTTCTGTTGATACGGCTGTGGATATAGCCAAGGAAACGGCAGATGTCATTTTGCTGGACAAGGATCTCATGGTTCTGGAGAAGGGACTGGTAGAGGGACGCAAGGTCTATGCCAATATGACTAAGTATATCAAGATGACGGTCAGTTCCAACTTTGGGAATATCTTTTCCCTCCTCTTTGCCAGTATCTTTTTGCCATTTCTACCTATGGCACCAGTTCATTTGATTGTCCTCAATCTGGTTTATGATTTGTCTTGTATCGCTCTGCCATTTGATAATGTAGATAGTGAATTTCTCAAGAAACCTCATATTTGGTCAGCTAGCTCTATTACCCGTTTTATGGCTTGGATTGGGCCTATCTCATCTGTTTTTGATGTTATGACCTATCTGGTGCTTTACTTTATCATCGTGCCTATGATCACAGGAGGCAGCTATCAAGCTGGTACTGAACAGGCAGTGACCTTTATCACTCTTTTCCAAACAGGCTGGTTTATTGAGTCTATGTGGACCCAGACTATGGTCATCTACATGCTACGCTCGCCTAAACTGCCTTTTGTGCAAAGCCGTCCTGCTCTTTCCGTCATTGTGACGACCATGGCGGCTGCGCTCTTTGTTACTTCCTTGCCATATAGCCTCTTTGCGTCAGTTCTGAAGACAGCTCCGCTGAATGGCACCTATTTCCTTTGCCTTTTCTTGATTATCGTGCTTTATATGGTTAGCGTAACCCTTGTGAAAGGCCTTTATATCAAGCGTTATAAGGAATGGCTGTAAAGCAAATAAAATCTTTAAGAAGGTTTGCTTATGGCAAGCCTTTTCAATATTTTTTTGATATAATAAGACGAATAAATTGAAAGAAGGAAATCCAATCATGGGAAAACTTGAAGTTATCGCTCATCCACTTATTCAGCATAAATTGTCTATTTTGCGTCGTACAGATACCTCTACTAAAGCATTTCGTGAATTAGTAGATGAAATCGCAATGCTGATGGGATACGAAGTGTTGCGCGATTTACCACTTGAAGATGTAGAAATTGAAACACCAATTACGAAAACCGTTCAAAAGCAGATTGCAGGGAAAAAATTGGCCATCGTACCAATCTTGCGCGCAGGTATTGGCATGGTGGATGGCCTTCTGAGTTTGGTTCCAGCAGCTAAAGTTGGTCACATTGGAATGTACCGTGATGAAGAAACCTTGAAGCCGGTTGAATATCTGGTGAAGCTGCCAGAAGATATTGACCGACGTCAGATTTTCGTTGTAGATCCAATGCTAGCTACTGGTGGTTCTGCGATCTTGGCTGTGGACTCTCTGAAGAAACGTGGTGCTAGCAATATTACATTTGTTTGCTTGGTGTCTGCTCCAGAAGGTGTCAAAGCTTTGCAGGAAGCTCATCCAGATGTGGATATTTTCACGGCTGCCCTCGATGATCACCTCAATGAACACGGCTACATCGTTCCAGGTCTGGGAGATGCGGGAGATCGTCTTTTTGGTACAAAATAGAAATTCTAGTCTGTAATAGGAAAGTCCAGCCAATCCAGTGGATTTGTGCTTTCCAAACCAAAGATAATCACAGCTTTGTTCTCTGTCATCCGACAGATAAAGCAAATATTTGACCTTTTTTGACCAAAAAGCTATAATAATGAATATATCGAAATAAGGAGAAAATATTCATGATTCCTGTAGTTATTGAACAAACAAGCCGTGGTGAACGTTCTTATGATATTTACTCACGACTTTTAAAAGACCGTATTATTATGCTGACGGGTCCCGTTGAGGACAATATGGCTAATTCTATCATTGCTCAGTTGCTTTTTTTGGATGCTCAGGACAATACCAAAGACATTTACCTTTACGTTAATACGCCGGGTGGATCCGTTTCTGCCGGTTTAGCTATTGTCGATACGATGAACTTCATCAAATCAGACGTGCAAACTATTGTTATGGGAATGGCAGCTAGCATGGGAACCATTATTGCTTCTAGCGGTACCAAGGGGAAACGCTTCATGCTTCCGAATGCAGAATATATGATTCACCAGCCAATGGGTGGCACTGGCGGTGGTACCCAGCAAACAGATATGGCGATTGCAGCTGAGCATTTGCTTAAGACTCGGAAGACCTTAGAGCAAATCCTAGCTGACAACTCTGGAAAATCTGTTGAGCAAGTTCATAAAGATGCTGAGCGGGATTATTGGATGAGTGCCCAAGAAACTCTAGAATACGGTTTTATTGACGAAATTATGGCAAATAACAACTTAAGTTAGTCAATCTACTTAATCTGTTTTGAAAAAATGCTCCGTAAGGGCATTTTTTTTGATATAATCAATAGAGCAAGTAGAACGAAAAATAAAAGAGAGGAGTTTTATGTTTACAAAAGAGGAAAGAATAGGCTTAATTATCTACCTTTATTATAATCGCGATGTTAAAAAATTAGAAGATGTTGGCGATATTGTGTATCATTCTAAAAAGCACCGTTATCTTCAATTGTATGTTAATAAAGAGCATGCTGATGAACTAAAAAAACGTTTGTCAAAGGAAAGATATATTAAAAGAATCCGATTTTGTCATATTAAAGATCTAGATACCGATTTTGTTGGTAGCCTCCATAGGAGTCAAGAAAACGCTATTATTTAAAAAATAGTTTATTTGGGTTGACAATTGTCAGATAATTCGGTATATTCTTACTATATCATTTGCAAATAACAAAATAGAGGAGAATTATTATGAAGAAAAAATTTGCACTTTCTCTTGTAGCTTTTGCTAGTGCTGCACTTTTAGCAGCCTGTGGTGAGGTTTCGACAAACAACTCATCCGCTACTGGAACAGAAATCGGTAATACACTTAAGTTCGGTTTCAACTTTGAAGAAACTGGAGCTGTAGCAGCTTACGGTACTGCAGAACAACACGGTGCTCAGCTTGCTGTTGATGAAATCAACGCAGCTGGCGGTGTAGATGGCAAGAAGATCGAAGTCACTGATAAAGATAATAAATCAGAAACAGCAGAAGCAGCTACTATTTCTACAAGCTTGGCGACTCAAGATAAGGTGAATACAATCATCGGTCCTGCGACTTCAGGTGGGGTTGCGGCTGCAATTGCAAATGCTGGTAAAGCTGGTGTGCCTTTGGTAACACCAAGTGCTACACAGGATGATTTGACTAAAAACCAAGACTATCTGTTTCGTGCAACTTTTATAGATGGTTATCAAGGTAAAATCATTTCTAAGTATGTAACTGAAAACTTGAAAGCTAAGAAAGTTGTTCTCTATTATGACAACTCAAGCGACTACGCTAAAGGAATGGCTGAAGCCTTCAAGAAAGAATACAAGGGTGAAATCGTTGCGACAGAAACTTTCGCTTCTGGTGATTCAGATTTCCAAGCTGCTTTGACAAAAATCAAAGGCAAAGAATTTGATGCACTGGTTGTGCCAGGTTACTACACAGAAGCTGGTAAATTGGTGAACCAAGCGCGTGGTTTGGGTATCACTCAAACAATCGTTGGACCAGACGGATTTAGCGATGCTAAGTTTGTAGAGCAAGCAACTCCAGCAGCAGCAACCAATGTTTATTATGTATCTGGTTTCTCAACTTCAGGTGACATGACAGATAAAGCGAAGAAATTCGTTGAAGCCTACAAGGCTAAGTATAATGAAGAACCTTCTATGTTTGCAGCGCTCTCATATGACGCAGTTTACATGGCAGCAGAAGCATCTAAGGGTGCAAAAACATCTGTAGATATTAAAGATAACCTTGCTAAGTTAAAAGACTTTGAAGGAGTTACTGGATCCATTACCATTGATAAAGATCACAACCCTGTTAAGACAGCCTTGATGATCGGTTTGAAAGATGGTAAAGTAGATACTGTTGAGACAGTTAAACCTGAATAAAGGGTCTGAGGCTGGGAGCATTCCCAGTCTTTGGCTTGTTTATTACTTGCTTATGATGTTTGAGTAGGGACGGCAAGACAAGGCTTCGTCTGAGATTGTTGTTTCTGCTCTTATTTTATATTAGAAAGAGTGGTGTGGAATGCTCGAACAATTTCTTCAGCAGCTAGCCAATGGATTGATTTTGGGGAGTGTTTATGCGCTTCTAGCCTTGGGTTATACCATGGTTTACGGGATTATCAAATTGATCAATTTCGCGCATGGTGACATTTATATGATCGGTGCTTTCATGGGATATTACCTGATTAACACCCTTCACCTGAATTTCTTTGTGGCCCTTATTTTATCTATGGTTGGAACAGCTATCCTCGGTGTAGTGATTGAGTTTTTAGCCTATCGACCGCTACGCAATTCGACACGGATTGCAGCCTTGATTACGGCGATTGGGGTTTCTTTCCTTTTGGAATACGGCATGGTCTTCTTTGTAGGTGCCAATACTCGTTCGTTCCCTCAGGTAATTGAAACGGTACGTTATACGATTGGACCGGTTTCTATTTCCAATATCCAACTTATGATTTTGGGTATTTCGATTTTACTCATGGTTGGTTTGCAGTTTATCGTGCAAAAAACCAAAATGGGGAAAGCCATGCGGGCTGTTTCCGTGGATAGCGACGCTGCCCAACTGATGGGAATCAATGTCAATCGTACGATTAGCTTTACTTTTGCCTTAGGTTCAGCCTTGGCAGGAGCTGCTGGCGTCCTGATTGCCCTTTACTACAATTCACTTGAGCCACTAATGGGAATGACACCGGGTATCAAGTCCTTCGTTGCGGCAGTTTTGGGCGGAATCGGTATCATCCCAGGGGCAGCTTTAGGTGGTTTTGTAATCGGTCTGTTGGAAACTTTTGCAACAGCAGTTGGACTGTCAGATTTCCGGGATGCGATTGTGTATGCTATCTTGATTGTTATCCTATTGGTTCGTCCTGCTGGTATTCTAGGTAAAAACGTGAAAGAGAAGGTGTAATGTATGAAAAAGAATTTAAAAGTAAATGCGTTATGGCTTGCTCTAATCGTCGCTGGATACGGTTTGATGACAGTGCTTGCCAGTGCAGGTATCTTGAATCCTTTTTATCTTCAAATTTTTGAGCAGATTGGGATTAATATTATTTTGGCTGTCGGGCTCAATCTCATCGTTGGTTTCTCTGGGCAATTCTCGCTCGGTCATGCTGGTTTTATGGCGATTGGTGCCTATGCAGTAGCTATTATGGGTTCCAAATCACCGACCTACGGAGCTTTCTTTATTGCCATGCTGGTTGGAGCTGTGATTGCTGGAGCTGTGGCACTACTTGTCGGTGTTCCTACTCTTCGATTAAAGGGAGATTACTTGGCGATTGCGACGTTGGGTGTTTCTGAAATTATTCGGATTTTGATTGTCAATGGAGGCGAATTGACCAATGGTGCAGCAGGTATCCTGTCTATTCCTCCATTTACATCTTGGCAGATGGTTTATGTCTTTGTAGTGATTACGACTATTTTAACCCTCAACTTTCTCCGCAGTCCTATCGGGCGCAGCACCTTGTCTGTTCGTGAGGACGAGATTGCGGCAGAATCTGTCGGTGTCAATACAACAAAAATTAAAGTGCTTGCTTTTGTTTTCGGAGCTATCACAGCCTCCATTGCAGGCTCTCTGCAGGCAGGGTTCGTTGGTTCTGTTGTACCAAAAGATTATTCTTTCATCAATACGATTAACGTTTTGATTATCGTCGTTTTTGGTGGTCTTGGGTCAATGACTGGAGCAATCGTAGCTGCGGTGGTACTGGGTATCCTCAATATGCTTTTGCAAGATATTTCTAGCGTCCGGATGATTGTTTACTCACTGGCCTTGATTTTGGTCATGATTTTCCGTCCAGGAGGCTTGCTGGGTACTTGGGAACTGAGTCTGTCTAAGCTCTTTAAAAAGAATAAGGAGGTCAAAGAATAATGGCGCTTCTTGATGTACAAAAATTAACCAAAAATTTCGGAGGACTGACGGCTGTTAGCGATGTAAGTCTGGAATTGAACGAGGGAGAATTGGTCGGTCTTATCGGTCCTAACGGTGCTGGGAAAACAACTCTTTTCAACCTTTTGACAGGCGTCTACGAGCCGAGTGAGGGAACGGTCACTTTGGATGGTCACTTGCTGAATGGCAAGGCACCTTACAAAATTGCGACTCTGGGCCTCAGCCGAACCTTCCAAAATATTCGCCTTTTCAAAGACCTGACTGTTCTGGATAATGTGTTGATTGCTTTTGGTAATCACCATAAACCTCATGTGCTGGCTTCTTTCTTCCGCCTTCCGGCATTTTATAAAAATGAAGAAGAATTGAAAGCGAAAGCTTTGGAGTTGCTGGCCATCTTTGACTTGGATAAGGAAGCAGAAACCTTGGCTAAAAATTTGGCCTACGGTCAGCAACGTCGTCTGGAGATTGTTCGGGCGCTTGCCACAGAGCCTAAGATTCTCTTCTTGGATGAGCCAGCTGCTGGGATGAACCCTCAGGAAACAGCTGAGCTGACTGCCCTGATCCGTCGGATTAAAAATGAATTTAACATTACCATCATGCTAATTGAGCATGATATGAGTCTGGTTATGGAAGTGACCGAGCGCATTTATGTGCTGGAATACGGCCGCTTGATTGCCCACGGCACACCAGATGAGATTAAGAATGACAAGCGCGTTATTGAAGCTTATCTAGGAGGTGAAGCCTAATGTCCATGCTCAAAGTTGAAAATCTATCCGTCCACTACGGTATGATTCAGGCTGTCCGTGATGTCAGCTTTGAAGTCAACGAAGGAGAAGTCGTTTCGCTTATTGGTGCCAATGGTGCTGGGAAAACGACCATCCTCCGCACGATTTCTGGCTTGGTTCGCCCAAGTGCGGGAAAGATTGAATTTTTAGGCAATGAAATTCAAAAAGTGCCTGCTCAAAAGATTGTAGCTGCGGGGCTTTCACAGGTTCCAGAAGGGCGCCATGTTTTTCCAGGCCTGACCGTTTTGGAAAATCTTGAAATGGGAGCTTTTCTTAAGAAAAATCGTGAAGAAAATCAAGCCAATCTCAAAAAAGTCTTTTCTCGTTTTCCACGTTTGGAAGAGCGAAAAAATCAAGATGCAGCGACTCTTTCTGGTGGTGAGCAGCAAATGCTGGCTATGGGCCGAGCGCTCATGTCTACACCTAAGCTCTTGCTTCTAGATGAGCCGTCAATGGGGCTGGCTCCAATCTTCATTCAAGAAATCTTTGACATCATTCAAGATATCCAAAAGCAGGGAACAACTGTACTTTTGATCGAGCAAAATGCCAATAAAGCCTTATCTATTGCTGACAGAGGCTATGTCCTTGAAACTGGGGAAGTCGTTCTTTCAGGCACAGGACAAGAACTCCTGACTTCCGATGAAGTCCGCAAAGCATATTTAGGTGGCTGAAACAATCTGGGAGATTGTTTCAGGTTGCAGATAGGAACTCGTGATAGCGAGTTTTCGCTTATTAAGGTCCAGTGGACCTTTTTAAGTTGCGTATAAAGAAAACAAAGTTTTCGTCAAAATTTCCGGGTGATTGTTTCAGGTTACAGGTGGGAACTCGCGATAGCGAGTTTTCGTTAATTAAGATCCAGTGGACCTTTTTTAGTTGTCGTCAGAATGAATCTACTTATTTATATAATCTGAGAGACATTTTTAGGTTGCAGATAAGAAGTTTTGCTAACAACTTTACGTTTTTAAAGGCCAACTGGGCCTTTTTAAGTTGCAGATAGAAACTCGCAATAGCGAGTTTTCTTTGTTTGAAACTTCCATGAATTGTTAAAGTGTTGGTTAGGAAACAGATGCAGCAGTTCCTCATTAGTCTTTTCCTAAATCTATTTTTTCATTTTAAGTATTGGGTGAAAATATGATAAAATATGGGAGAAGGAAAACTACTCTGGTTTAAATGCAAACTCTAACTCTCTTCAGAAAGATTTGGAAAGAAAATTCAAGGAATACGATGCACTTCTTGGTGGTGATTGGCGAGATACAGAGCAATTTTAGTTTCTGAAATGAAAAAGGGTGATATTTTCAGGTTGGCTTGACGAATTTATCTTGCGGAATCCAAATTCAGATGCAGAAGTTATGAGTGGAAAAAGCCTCTTAGTATCCAGATTTAGGTACTTTATTATTGAACTATCTTGAAAACTGGGGACGGCAATATGGAATGGGGAGTCTTTTCGTGGCGACCGTATCTATATATGCACCGATTTTTTATGTTAAGAGGGATATGAGGAGATAGATTGAGTTTCTTTGACTGATATGATAGAGTAGGGAATATTTGTTTTCGAAAATATTTAAAATAAGTTGTAGAGGATTGAAAATGAAAATAGTCAGTGACAATCTTTTGAAAAAGGTTATTGTAAATCGGCCGCCAGAGAGCCATAAAGGAGACTATGGTCGCCTGCTCTTGATTGGCGGAACCTATCCCTATGGCGGAGCTATTATCATGGCAGCCTTAGCCGCAGTAAGCAGTGGGGCTGGTCTGGTGACAGTTGCGACTGAACGGGAGAATATTTCCGCCCTCCATGCTCATCTGCCAGAGGCCATGGCCTTTGATTTGCGGGAGCAAGAGCGGCTGATGGAGCAGATTCGTAAGGCGAGTGTTATTTTAATCGGTCCGGGTTTGGCTGAGACCCCTTTAGAGAAGTCAGTATTGCAGCTGGTTTTGAATCTTGTGGACAAACGACAAATATTGATTATGGATGGTGGTGCCATCTCGCTTTTTGCCAAGCAAGCTCTGCCCTTTCCAAGCTCCCAGATAATCTTTACTCCTCATCAAAAAGAGTGGGAAAGCTTGTCTGGCTTGCCTATCGAGTCACAAGATGAGACATCCAGTCAAAAAGCTGTTGACCAATTTCCTGAAGGTACTCTAGTCGTACAGAAGGGCAGTGGAACGCGAGTTTTTCAGAGTGGAGAGAAAGATGTTTATCAGCTGCAGGTTGGCGGACCCTATCAGGCGACTGGTGGTATGGGAGATACCTTGGCAGGGATGATCACCGGCTTTGCAGGACAATTTCAGCAGGTTTCACTTTTTGAACGGGTGACGGCTGCAACCTACTTGCATTCAGCTATTGCGGATGAATTAGCCGAGGAGGCCTATGTCGTTTTACCGACGGAGATTAGTCGAGCAATCCCAAGGTGGATGAAGAAAATTTGTCCCTAGTTTTCCTTATCAGTGACTTTTTCTCTTAGTTCTTGCTTAAGCTGGGTTCTATTTAGAAAGTCCCAGCTTTTTAGCTTTTTCAGGACATTTTTTTAGGTTTGAAATCGGTTTTTTATACAGTTTTTTGTTATAATAAAAGTTACGAAAACATGAGGAAATAGAAAGGAGGAGGCATGCCAGATTATTTATCGGTTTCGACTTTGACCCGTTATCTGAAGATGAAGTTTGACCGGGACCCTTATCTAGAACGGGTCTATCTGACTGGTCAGGTCTCCAATTTTCGTAAGCGCCCCACCCACCAGTATTTTTCGCTTAAGGATGAGAAGGCAGTCATTCAGGCGACTATCTGGTCTGGTGTGTATAAAAAGCTGGGCTTTGAGTTGGAAGAAGGGATGAAGGTCAATGTCATTGGCCGTGTTCAGCTCTATGAGCCCAGCGGTTCTTATTCGATTGTTATTGAAAAGGTTGAACCAGATGGCATTGGTGCCCTGGCTGTTCAGTTCGAGCAACTCAAAAAAAAGCTGGGAGAAGAAGGACTCTTTCAAGATAAATTTAAACAAGCTTTACCCCAGTTTCCTAAGAAAATTGGGGTGGTGACCAGTCCTAGCGGAGCTGTCATCCGAGACATCATCACTACGGTCAGCCGCCGTTTTCCTGGTGTGGACATCTTGCTTTATCCGACCAAGGTCCAGGGAGAGGGAGCTGCTGCTGAGGTGGTAGCCAATATTCGTCGAGCCAATGAACGAGAGGACTTGGATGTTTTGATTATTGGTCGGGGCGGCGGGTCCATCGAGGATCTTTGGGCTTTTAATGAGGAAATCGTCGTACGGGCTATATTTGAATCTCAGCTTCCCATTATTTCCAGCGTGGGGCATGAGACAGATACAACTCTGGCTGACTTTGTGGCAGACCGACGTGCGGCAACACCCACAGCAGCAGCTGAATTGGCGACACCAGTCACCAAGCTGGATCTTTTGGGGCATTTAAGCCAGCAGCAGAATCGCCTGTCCAATGCAGCTTCTAATCGTCTGGCCTACCAGCGGGAACGGTTGCACAAGCTGGCTTCGTCTGTTGTTTTTCGGCAGCCGGAGCGGCTTTATGATGGCTATCTGCAAAAGTTAGACCAACTTATTCTGCGTTTAAAGCAAAAAATTCGCGAATATTATAGTGAAGAAGTCCAGCATGTCAAGATTCTCTGGCACCGCTTAGAGTCTCTGTCACCTCTGCGGCAGGTGCAGCGCTATCAGGAGCAAGTTTACCAGCAGGAACGCTTGTTGCGTAGTAATATGGCGGTGATTTATGACCACAAGGTGGCTGAAGCCAAGCGGCTGTCAGATGCATTGCTCATGCTGGATACCAGTCGCATTGTAGCGCGGGGCTACGCTATTATCCAAAAAAATGAAACAGTAATCGAGTCCAGTCAGGATATCAAGGAGAAGGACCAGCTGACTCTGCTCATGCGAGATGGCCAGGTCAAAGTTGAGGTGAAAGATGTCAAAAGACAAAAAATTTGAAGAAAATTTAGCTGATTTGGAAACCATTGTACAGAAGTTGGAAAATGGAGATGTGGCCTTGGAAGAGGCAATCGCTGAATTCCAGAAGGGCATGCAGCTGTCTAAAGAGCTGCAAAAGACGCTAGATCAGGCAGAAAAGACCTTGGTCAAGGTCATGCAGGCTGATGGCACAGAAACGGATATGGAATGACAAGAGAGTTTAAAATCAGGCAAATTGGCCTGACGATTCAAGATTTTTATCAGAGCAAGGAAGTGTCATCGGATTTGACAGAGACCATTCTCTATTCTGTCGAGGCCGGTGGCAAGCGGATTCGTCCTCTCTTGCTTTTGGAATTGTTAGAGGGCTTTGGTCTGGAATTGACTCCCGCTCACTTTCAGGTGGCGGCAGCCTTAGAGATGATTCATACTGGTAGTTTGATTCATGATGATTTGCCAGCTATGGATAATGATGACTACCGCCGTGGCCGTCTAACCAGCCACAAGAAATTCGGGGAGGATATGGCCATTTTGGCGGGGGATTCTCTCTTTTTGGATCCTTATGGTTTGGTGGCAATGGCAGAGCTACCTAGTCAGGTCAAGGTGGATCTGATAACTGAGCTGTCTCTAGCGGCTGGATCCTTTGGTATGGTGGCCGGACAAGTCTTGGATATGCAGGGAGAAGGTCACAAGTTGACCATAGACCAGCTCCAGACCATCCATGACAATAAGACAGGCAAGCTCTTGGCTTATCCTTTTGTAGCGGCGGGCATTATTGCTCAGGCCAGTCAGTCTGTCCTAGGGAAGCTCCGTCAAGCGGGAGAACTCTTGGGTTTGGCTTTTCAGGTGCGGGATGATATTTTAGATGTGACAGCCAGTTTTGAGCAGATTGGTAAGACACCGCAGAAGGATTTGGCGGTTGAGAAATCGACCTATCCAGCCTTGCTGGGCTTAGATGGAGCCAGAGCCTTTTTCGATGAAACGCTGGAACAAGCAAAAAGCCTGCTGGAGCAATTAGAAAAAGAAAGTGATTTTTCAGCTGGGGAAATTCAAAAAATAATAGAAAGTTTGAGACTGGATGGCTAAGGAAAGAGTGGATGTACTGGCCTATCGGCAAGGCCTCTTTGAGACCCGAGAACAGGCCAAGCGCGGAGTGATGGCCGGCCTAGTCGTGGCGCTTGTGAATGGAGAACGCTTTGATAAACCAGGTGAAAAAATCGATGATGCAACAGAGCTCAAGCTCAAGGGAGAAAAACTCAAGTATGTCAGTCGTGGCGGCCTGAAATTAGAAAAGGCTTTGCAAGTGTTTGGCCTTTCGGTGGCAGACCGAGTGGCCTTGGATATTGGAGCTTCGACCGGCGGATTTACTGATGTCATGTTGCAGGCGGGAGCACGATTGGTCTACGCTGTTGATGTCGGCACCAACCAGTTAGCCTGGAAACTACGCCAAGATGAACGGGTCGTCAGCATGGAGCAGTTCAATTTTCGCTATGCGGAACCAGCTGATTTCGACTTTCAGCCCAGCTTTGCCAGCATTGACGTCAGCTTTATCTCGCTCAGCTTGATTCTGCCGGCCCTCTATCAGATTTTAGAAGAGGGAGGTCAGGTCGTGGCCTTGATTAAGCCTCAGTTCGAGGCTGGCCGCGAGCAGATTGGTAAGAAGGGGATTATCAAGGACAAGAAAGTTCATTTGGCGGTGCTGGAGACCGTGACAGTCTTTATGCTGGAAGCAGGTTTTTCAGTCAAAGGTTTGGACTTTTCTCCGATTCAGGGTGGGCATGGCAATGTTGAATTTTTAGCCTTTCTGGAGAAAAGCGAGCAGCCGAAAAATGACTTGGAGCAAGACTTAGTCGCTGTCGTAGAGGCAGCCCACAAGGAATTTAAAGATGAAGAAGAAAAATAGATTAGAGAAAATCAGACGATTTGTCAGCGAATTTGAGATTGGCACCCAAGAGGAAATTGTGGAACATCTCAGGGAGTCTGGTATTACAGCGACACAGGCAACGGTTTCACGAGACATCAAGGAGCTAGGGATTGTAAAAATCCCTTTTAAAGATAATACCTATATCTATGAGCTTCCCAAAACAGCGACCAATAGTCTGAAGTTGGCAGAAAATAATATTTTAGCCTGTCAAAATCTGGGAAATATGATTAATCTAACCTTGGTGCCAGGGAGTACTGCTGTAGTCAAACGCCATCTTAGTAAAGAATTTACTGAGGAAATTTTCAGCATCATTGCGGATAATGACAGTATTTTAGTCGTTGCAGTAAGTGAAAGTGCAGCCAAAAAAGTAACGGCTGAAATTGATAATTGGTAGGAAAGCCTATGTTACTAGAAACTTCGATTAAAAATTTTGCCATCATTGAAGAGATTTCTCTTAATTTTGAGCAGGGGATGACGGTTTTGACCGGGGAAACCGGAGCCGGCAAGTCTATTATTATTGACGCGATGAACATGATGCTGGGCAGCCGTGCGACGACGGATGTTATTCGTCATGGAGCGCCCAAGGCTGAGATAGAGGGGCTTTTTTCGCTGGAAAATAGCAGAGCTTTGCGAGAGATTTTTGAGGAGCAGGGCTGGGAGCTGACCGATGAGCTGATTATCCGTCGGGAAATTCTGCAAAACGGCCGCAGTGTCAGCCGTATCAATGGTCAGATGGTGAATCTGTCTGTTCTAAAGGCTGTCGGTCAACACTTGGTGGATATTCATGGTCAGCACGATCAGGAAGAGTTGATGCGACCTCAGCTTCATATTGCTATGTTAGACGAGTTTGGCTCGGCAGATTTTGTAAATCTTAAAGGGCGCTATCAGGAAACCTTTAACCGCTATCGAAGCCTGCGCAAGCAAGTCCTGACTTTGCAGAAAAATCAGCAGGAGCATAAGGCGAGAATTGAGATGCTGGAGTTTCAGATGGCGGAGATTGAAAGCGCAGCCCTCAAAAGTGGTGAAGACACTGCCCTGCATCAGGAGCGAGATCGTTTGCTCAACCACAAGCTCATTGCGGATACGCTGACGAACGCCTATACCATGCTGGATAATGAAGATTTTTCCAGTCTGACCAATGTCCGCTCAGCGATGAATGACCTTGAGTCTATCGAGGATTACGATCCAGCCTACAAGGAGCTTTCAGGCAGCTTGTCAGAGACTTATTATGTCTTAGAGGATGTCAGCAAGCGCCTAGAGGACATTTTAGATGGACTGGACTTTGACGGAGATCGGCTGCTGCAGGTGGAGAGTCGTCTGGATTTGATTAACAGCATCACCCGTAAATACGGTGGCCAAGTAGATGATGTGCTGGAATACTTTGCTCAGATTTCTAAAGAATACAGCCTTTTAACTGGAAGTAACTTGTCCTCAGAAGATATGGACCGAGAGCTGAAGGTATTGGAGAGAGAGCTGGTAGAGCTGGCCCAGGAGCTGAGTCAGGCTCGTCACGGCCTAGCAGCCCAGCTGGAAGCGGAAATCAAGCAAGAGCTGCAAGACCTCTACATGGAAAAGGCGCGCTTTAAAGTGCAGTTCAATAAGGGCAAGTTCAACCGTGAAGGCAATGAACAAGTAGAGTTTTACATCTCAGCCAATCCGGGCGAGGATTTCAAACCTTTGGTGAAGGTTGCGTCTGGCGGGGAACTCTCCCGTCTCATGTTGGCGATCAAGTCTGCCTTTTCTCGTAAGGAAGGCAAGACCAGTATTGTCTTTGACGAAGTCGATACGGGTGTTTCTGGACGAGTGGCCCAGGCTATTGCTCAGAAGATTCACAAGATTGGCTCCAACGGCCAAGTCTTGGCTATTTCCCATCTGCCGCAAGTCATTGCGATTGCCGATTATCAGTTCTTTATTGAGAAGATTTCGGATGAGAATTCGACCGTCTCAACGGTTCGCCTGCTAACGGCTGACGAGCGTGTTCAGGAAGTCGCTAAGATGCTGGCTGGCGAAGATGTGACGGAGGCTGCTTTGACTCAAGCCAGAGAATTATTGAAAAAATAAACAAGCGAGACTGAGACACTAGTGTTTCGGTCTCCTTTAGGAGGTGGCGCGTATGACAGAATATTTTGCAATAGGTGATGTCCATGGCAAGGCTGGTATGCTAGATGAGTTGCTCCAGCACTGGGACGGTCGCAGCCAACTAGTCTTTCTAGGGGACTTGATAGATCGTGGCGAGGACAGCCGAGCAGTTTTGGAGCGGGTCAAGGCTCTAGTGGACCAAGAAGGAGCTGTCTGTCTTTCTGGCAATCATGAGTATATGTTTCTGACTTGGCTGGACAATCCTGAAAAGTCTTATGACCACTACCGACGTAATGGTGGAGATACGACGATTAATTCGCTTTTAGGCCGACCTCTCAATGCTCCTGTAGATGGAGTAGCGGACGCGGAACGTGTCAAGACGGAGGCGGCAGATTTAGTAGATTTTATTCGTCAGATGCCTTTCCTATTGGAGACGGAGCATTACATTTTTGTCCATGCTGGTCTTGATTTGGAACTGAAAGACTGGCGAGAGACCAGTGATTATCAAAAAGTTTGGATTCGCGCGCCTTTTCATCAGAGCCATAATCATACTGGAAAGACAATTGTTTTTGGTCATACACCGACTTTTTATCTCTTTTCTCAAGCACCGGGAACGAAGCGTCTCTGGATGACGGGTGACGGAAAAATTGGTATGGATGGCGGTGCTGTTTATGGAGGTGTTCTTCATGGTGTTCTCTTTGGGGATAGCGGAATACTGAAGCACTATTTTGTTGAAAATGATGACTTGGCAGCAAGAAATTAAAAGAGAGTGTCTAGGGGAAGCTGCGAAGCTGTAAACATTTGATTTGCTGCAGATTGCCAAATCATCAAAACGACCAATTGAAATCTGTTCCCTATAGTTTTAGATTGAAGAAATTATCCATTGAGGTGAGTTTTCTTTAATCTTTTTTTATATTCCTAACTAGATACAGGATTTTAGCTTGTTTTTACTTTTTTAGAACTTGGATATACAATATAAGTGCATAATAAAAAAGCAAACTTTTAAGAAAGGATAATTGCCTTCTTAAAAGCTTGCAAGGTTAGTTATTTTTTTGATTGAAGAATGAGAAATAAAAGTCTTTTTCTTCAGTCGTTACTCATCTGAGCGGACAAAGATTTGAAATCATTGGGAATTGTCAAACAGTTTTTTATAGGTCTGCATTTTATCTTTTAAAGGAGATAATTGATTCAAATCCAAATAGTGAGGAAAGCCATTTAATTTTCCTTGGGAAGTATACTGGTGCAGATCGTATTCTTGCTCCGTATTAGGGGCGGCATTATAATAACCATCATCAGCCCCGTAGGTAGGAATCCAAACCGCAGAAAATTTATCCGTTGAGATGCTATGTTCTTCCATAAAGAAAGTTCCAACATAAATCCCAATATTTTTAGCACCTAGTTCTTCGAGTTTTGAGCGAAAAACTTCAACTCCCGCATTCATGTCAGGCATGGTCTTTTCTTCGACATCGAGCCAGTAATAGGTCGGTTCGTACTTTGAAGCAGCCTTATAAAAATGTTCTGCTTCTTTTGCCATTTCTTTTTCGCTGTCGGCGGCTATATATGCATACACTGCGACGGGGATATTTCGCTTTTGAAACTCAGTGATATGAGTCTTATAAGCTTTATCCAGTCCGTTTAAGTGGGTTGCAGCATTCTCTTTTTTAGCCTGATTGCCGCTATGAACTCGAACAATGACGCCGGATATATTTTTTGATAAAATATCATAGTCAATCTCACTTGGTAACTGCCAGCCAGATATATCAATGACAGGTTTATTGATGAATTCTTCAGCTAAAATCGAAGTTTGCTCTTCATCTGATGAATTGGCTGTTGTTTGTGCAGATTGTGAATTTGTTGCTTTTGCTTGCTTAGCTGCCGAATCAGAGATTTGTTTATTTATTAAAAGAAATACAATGAAACAAATAAAAAACAGGAAGAATGCAAGCGATTTAATTCTCTTTCTCATACATTTTTATTCTAACCCAAAGTGCAATAAAAAGCAAAAAATATCTCTAAATTTGCAAAATAATGAATAAAATGTCATACAATTGAAATATAAAGAGTTTTAGTTGTTCCATTGCTGTGCTAATTTGAAAAAGTTGGCTCTGAACTTTCCGTAATACTTTTTTTTCAATTGGAAAGGTGATATAATGAAGATTGAATTTTTAGAAATTTTATGGTGAAATATGAAAATTGATAAGAGACACCTGTTGAATTATTCAATTTTAATTCCTTACATGATTCTGTCTGTTATAGGATTGATTATTGTTTATTCAACGACAAGTCCATCCTTGATTCAAGCCGGCGCAAGCGGATTTAGTATGGCTATAAATCAAGGACTATTTTGGATTGCTAGCTTGGTCGCCATTACTATTTTGTATAGGATGAAAATGTCCTTCTTAAAAAATGGTAGTTTCATTACGCTGATTATTTTTGTGGAAATAATCCTTTTGCTTCTTTCGCGCTTTGTAAGTGAAACGGTCAACGGAGCTCACGGATGGCTGATTATTGGCCAATTCAGTGTTCAGCCGGCGGAATATTTGAAGATTATTCTGATTTGGTTTCTGGCCTATCGTTTTTCCAAAAAGCAGAAAGAAATCGAAATTTATGACTACCAAGCCCTGACTTTAAATCAATGGCTTCCAAAAGCTTTTAATGATTGGCGGATAATCGTAGCCCTGCTGATTGGGATTGTTGCAATGATGCCTGACTTAGGGAATGCGACCATTTTGTTTTTAACAGTCATCATTATGGTGGCGGTCAGCGGCATTGGCTATCGATGGTTTTCCACTATGCTGGGAGTCATTCTTGGAAGTTCAGGGCTGGTCTTGGCTAGCATTTGGCTTATTGGGGTTGAACGGGTTGCAAGGATGCCGCTCTTTGGCTATGTTGCGAAGCGGTTCAGCGCTTTCTTTAACCCTTTTAATGACTTGTCTGGTTCAGGCCACCAGTTAGCTAATTCATATTATGCTATGAGTAACGGTGGCTGGTTTGGTTTAGGTTTAGGCAATTCGATTGAAAAACGGGGGTATCTTCCCGAAGCTCATACCGACTTTGTGTTTTCTATTGTGATTGAGGAATTAGGTTTTTTTGGAGCTAGTCTGATTCTAGCATTGCTATTTTTCCTTATCCTAAGAATTATTCTAGTGGGTATCCGAGCTAAAGACCCTTTTAATTCGATGATGGCCTTAGGAATTGGCGGCATGTTTTTAACACAGACCTTCATAAACATTGGCGGAATTTCTGGTTTGATTCCATCAACCGGAGTGACCTTCCCTTTCTTGTCTCAAGGGGGGAATAGTCTGCTCGTCCTATCGGTAGCCATTGCCTTTGTGTTAAATATTGATGCCAATGAGCGCAGAGAAGATATCTATCAGCAAATGCAAACTTCTGGCCAATAGGAATTTGGCCATTTCTGAAGCATATTTCTAAAGTAGAAAAATCCTTGAAAAAATGAGAGGTATAGATTATGTCATTTAACAAATTGGAAAGCTATAGCAATAAAGAAGTCATTCGTGAAGAGGTTTCAATTCTAACAGATCTGCTTGCAGATATTACGCAAAATATCTTAGGTCCTGAGACTTTTGAAAAGATTTCTACTATGAAAGATTTGGCAATTGATTCGAGATATCAAGAATTGAAAGCAATCGTAGAAAAATTGACGACAGACGAGATGGTCTATATTTCTCGCTATTTCTCAATCTTGCCGCTATTAATCAATATTTCTGAAGATGTTGATTTGGCCTATGAAATCAACCATCAAAACAATGTCAATCGCGATTATTTAGGAAAGCTTTCTACAACAATAGACTTGATTTCAACTCGGGAAAATGCTCAGGAAATTCTGGAAAACCTGAATGTTGTGCCAGTACTGACAGCTCACCCTACTCAAGTTCAGCGCAAGACCATGTTGGATTTGACCAATCATATTCACACATTGTTGCGTCAGCACCGTGATGTAAAGGCTGGTTTGGTAAATGAGAAGAAATGGTTGGCGAATTTACGCCGCTATATTGAGCTCATGATGCAGACCGACATGATTCGCGAGAAAAAACTGAAGGTAACTAATGAAATTACCAATGTCATGGAATACTATAATAGTTCTTTTCTTCAGGCTATTACCAACTTTATGCTGGAATACAAGCGCTTAGCAGAAGAAAAAGGGATTCATTTAGAAAATTCAAAACCAATTACTATGGGAATGTGGATTGGTGGTGACCGTGATGGTAATCCATTTGTAACAGCAGAAACGCTAAAACTGTCAGCAACTGTTCAAAGTGAAGTTATTTTGAACTACTATATCGATAAGGTCTATACTCTTTATCGAAATTTTTCGCTTTCATCTAAGTTTTCGGAAACCAGTGAAGCAGTAATGAAAATGGCTGCTTTGTCCAGTGATAAATCAGTTTATCGTGAAAATGAACCTTACCGCCGAGCTTTTCACTATATTCAGTCCAAGCTGATTCAGACCTTGCTTTATTTAAAAGAAGGGAATTTTTCTAGTGAAGGACATCAGCTGGCAGATAAGGTTGGTGAGGTTTTGAATGCTAATGCTAGTGTGTCTGTTACCAACAACGGTAAAGAAATCATTCCGAATTATATCCAGTCCCGTATTACAGATACCATAGATGGCTTGAGCAAGGAGCAGGTGTTATCTTACAAGACTGCTCAGGAATTTAAAGAAGACTTGCTAGTTATCCGTGATTCTTTGCTAGAGCACAATGGACAAGCTTTAGTTACAGGTGAGTTGACTGAATTATTGCAGGCAGTCGATGTCTTTGGTTTCTTCTTAGCAAGTATTGATATGCGGCAGGATTCCAGTGTTCATGAAGCCTGTGTGGCTGAGCTCCTAGCATCAGCAAATATTGTAAAGGACTACAGCTCTCTCTCAGAGGATGAAAAATGTCAGGTTCTGCTTAAACAACTTTTGGAAGACCCGAGGATTTTGTCGGCTACTCATGTCCAAAAATCAGAGCTTTTACAAAAAGAACTGGCTATTTTCAAAACTGCTCGTGAGCTTAAAGATGTGCTGGGAGAAGAAGTTATTAAGCAAAATATCATTTCTCACTCAACTAGTGTATCGGACCTGCTTGAATTAGCCATTATGCTCAAAGAAGTAGGATTGATTGATGAGAATGGGACACGTGTTCAGATTGTTCCTCTCTTTGAGACCATTGAAGACTTGGATAATTCTTGCGATACTATGGAGAAATACCTGTCCCTGCCGATTGCTCAGAAGTGGATTGCTTCCAAGGATAACTATCAGGAAATCATGCTGGGCTACTCAGACAGTAATAAGGATGGTGGTTATCTTTCTTCTTGCTGGACCCTCTACAAGGCTCAGCAGCAGCTGACAGCCATCGGTGATAAATTTGGCGTAAAAATCACCTTTTTCCATGGTCGGGGAGGTACAGTAGGACGCGGTGGTGGTCCAACTTATGAAGCCATTACTTCTCAGCCACTACGCAGTATCAATGACCGAATCCGTCTGACCGAGCAGGGAGAAGTCATTGGCAGCAAATATGGAAATAAAGACGCAGCCTACTATAACTTAGAAATGCTAGTCTCAGCAGCTATCAACCGCATGGTAACCCGTAAGAAAAGTGATACTCATACTTCCAATGAGTATGAGCGGATTATGGATCAAGTGGTTGAGCGCAGCTATCAGATTTATCGTGATTTAGTCTTTGGCGATGAGCGCTTTTACGATTATTTCTTTGAGTCCAGTCCGATTAAGGCTATCTCCAGCTTTAATATCGGTTCTCGTCCAGCAGCCCGTAAAACGATTACCGAGATAGGTGGTCTCAGAGCGATTCCTTGGGTCTTCTCTTGGTCTCAAAGCCGGGTTATGTTCCCAGGCTGGTATGGTGTTGGGTCTAGCTTCAAGGAATTTATTGATGAAGATCCTGAAAAGAATCTGGCCTTCCTGCAATTTATGTATAAGAGATGGCCATTCTTCCAGTCTCTCTTGTCAAATGTAGATATGGTGCTGTCTAAGTCTAATATGAACATTGCCTTTGAGTATGCACAACTCTGCGAAGACAAGGATGTGCAGGATATTTTCAATATTATCTTGGACGAGTGGCAGCTGACTAAGAAGGTCATCTTGGCTATCGAAGGGCACGATGAGCTCTTGGCGGAAAATGCTTACCTCAAGGACAGTTTGGATTACCGTATGCCTTACTTTAATGTGTTGAACTATATTCAGTTGGAGTTGATTAAGCGTCAGCGACGCGGTGAACTTTCACCAGAGCAAGAACGCTTGATCCACATCACTATCAACGGAATTGCCACAGGACTTCGGAATTCTGGCTGATACATGAGAATAAAATGAACACTTTACCATTTACCATTATAAATAACGAAAAATCGGCTTTTTGTCCGATTTTTCTGTTTTTGTAACCAAAAGACTTTTCCATTCGTTATACTAGTGAAGGAGGGGGGTGAGCTTATCAAACTAGATGAATACGAAACAATCTTGATAGGCTTTGCTCGCGAGATTGTCTCCTATTTGCAGAAGTCAGGGGCTTCTAAAGTGGAAGCAGAAGATGTAGTGCAGGACGTTTTTGTCAAGATGTTGGAAACAGAAGTTATTATTCCGGCGGAAAAGATGCGAGCTTGGATGTATCGAGTTTCCATTCGGCGCTATATCGACAGATATAGGAGAGATAAACGTTATTTGGAGATTTTGCGAAAAGAATTTTTTGGAAAGGATCTGGTCAATCCTTTTGAAAATGAAGATTATGAGCTGCTAAGAAGTATGATAGAAGATCTGCCACTCAAGGAAGCCACGCTTTTAGAACTCTATTATTTTCAAGATTTCACGGTCAAGGAGATTGCCCAAATTATGTCTTACTCAGTGAGCAAGGTCAAGATTCAGCTGATGCGCAGTCGTGCTAAACTCCGAAAGGAGCTGGAAAAGAAAGGATATCGAAATGGAAACATTTGAAAATGTTGCAAAGAAAAGCAGAAGAAAAAGACTCTGGAAGACAGTCGTCATTAGTTCCTTTGTATCTTTAGTTCTCTTAGGTCTTCTAGGAAAGGGGCTGGTAGAATTAGCCTCTAGTAACGGACGAGACTTACAAAAACAGTACGAAGTTATGTCCGAAATCGCCTATCCTAATGTTGACTATGATAGTCTTTACCACACTCAAACTTCCTTTTTTTCAGGGACCTTACGTTCCGATCGTTTCAAGGATTTAGATGGAGTGAAGGTGGCTTATCCTTCCTATGAGGGAAACTATTCACTCATAGGTGCTTTTAGAGATCCGACTGCGGAAGGGACTTATTTGTCTCTCTCAGGAACCTATACGCGAACCCTGCGTCAAAAATATCCGGTCTTCTATAATATCAATGCCAAAGGGACAAAGGATAGTAATTCTATGCCTAAAGAGTTGGCTTCTGTCAAAGAAATGCCGAATCAATTGGTGGAAGTAGCTTTGACTTTTGATAAGCCTTATACCTATAAGGAAATCCAGCAGATGATACCGAACAATCTCAAAATCAACTGGTACTGGATTGGCAGTCAGTCAGAAGATAGTGAAAATGGTATTGAACTGTATTCTGATCCCAAGCTGACCTATGGAGCTAACGCTAGTCTTCTCTTTACTTATGATTCAGATGTTAGGAAGAAGACAAAAGAGGCTAAGAAAGAGCAGCAGACTTTCTTGGATTATCTGAAAAAGGCAGATAAAAATCTTTTCCCAAGTGTTAGTGGGTACAACATGTACAATGAGGTTGAGTCCTATCTCAAGAAATTTGGTCAGCTAGATATTCGTGAAGCAGAAAATCGGGATCAATTGACCTTTTCTGGTATTATTCTGACTGGGAAAGCTGAGAATTTCAGCCAATTAGAAGGGAAAGAATGGATTGCTGCTTCGAGTATTGGTGCTTCCGTTTCCAATCAGCCTTACTATCAGTTAGATAAGGAATAATTCACAAAAAAAGACTAAAAGGCTTGCATTTTCAGTGAAATTTGATAAAATAGTAAGGAAAGTTAGACTGTATTGCCTACTGTCTATCTATAAAATATATTTTATTGGAGGCTTTTACTCAAATGGCAAAAGAAAAATACGATCGTAGTAAACCACACGTTAACATTGGTACTATCGGACACGTTGACCACGGTAAAACTACCCTGACTGCAGCAATCACAACTGTTTTGGCACGTCGCTTGCCTTCAGCAGTTAACCAACCAAAAGACTATGCGTCTATCGATGCTGCTCCAGAAGAACGCGAACGCGGAATCACCATCAACACTGCGCACGTTGAGTATGAAACTGCTAAGCGCCACTACGCTCACATCGACGCTCCAGGACACGCGGACTACGTTAAAAACATGATCACTGGTGCTGCTCAAATGGACGGAGCTATCCTTGTAGTAGCTTCAACTGACGGACCAATGCCACAAACTCGTGAGCACATCTTGCTTTCACGTCAGGTTGGTGTTAAGCACTTGATCGTCTTCATGAATAAAGTTGACTTGGTTGACGACGAAGAGTTGCTTGAATTGGTTGAAATGGAAATCCGTGACCTCTTGTCAGAATATGACTTCCCAGGTGACGATCTTCCAGTTATCCAAGGTTCAGCTCTTAAGGCTCTTGAAGGTGATACTAAGTACGAAGACATCATCATGGAATTGATGGACACTGTAGATGAGTACATCCCAGAACCAGAACGTGATACTGACAAGCCACTCCTTCTTCCAGTCGAAGACGTATTCTCAATCACTGGACGTGGTACTGTTGCTTCAGGACGTATCGACCGTGGTACTGTTAAAGTCAACGATGAAGTTGAAATCGTTGGTATTAAGGAAGAAATCCGCAAAGCAGTTGTTACTGGTGTTGAAATGTTCCGTAAACAGCTTGACGAAGGTCTTGCAGGGGACAACGTTGGTGTGCTTCTTCGTGGTATCCAACGTGATGAAATCGAACGTGGACAAGTTCTTGCGAAACCAGGTTCAATCCACCCACACACTAAATTCAAAGGTGAAGTTTACATCCTTACTAAAGAAGAAGGTGGACGTCATACTCCATTCTTCAACAACTATCGTCCACAATTCTACTTCCGTACAACTGACGTAACTGGTTCTATCGAGCTTCCTGCTGGTACTGAAATGGTTATGCCTGGTGATAACGTGACTATCGACGTTGAGTTGATCCACCCAATCGCCGTTGAACAAGGTACTACTTTCTCTATCCGTGAAGGTGGACGTACTGTTGGTTCAGGTATGGTTACAGAAATCGAAGCTTAATTTGATTAAGTTCCCAGAATAATAATTATAAAGTCAGACACTAAAAGCCCCGCTGAGCGGGGCTTTTTTGTGAAGATGAAAGGAGAACATCACATTTTACAAATCGAATTTAAGATTGAAAATTCGCTGATGAATCTCTAAATTACTTGTTTTCCTATTTAATGTCAAAAGCTAGATGAGGGTATTTTATTTTTATGAAAATTTTTGGCTAACCTTTATTAATTGGTAAATTTATGGTACAATATAACGTGAAAATAAAAAAAGAAGAGGTATGTGAAATGTCACGTAAACCATTTATTGCCGGTAACTGGAAAATGAACAAAAATCCAGAAGAAGCAAAAGCTTTTGTGGAAGCAGTAGCTGCTAAACTTCCGTCTTCTGATCTTGTAGAAGCTGGGATTGCTGCCCCTGCACTTGACTTGACAACTGTTCTTGCTGCTGCAAAAGGTTCAAACCTTAAAGTTGCTGCTCAAAACTGCTACTTCGAAAATGCAGGTGCTTTCACTGGTGAAACTAGCCCACAAGTTTTGAAAGAAATCGGTACTGACTACGTTGTTATCGGTCACTCAGAACGTCGTGACTACTTCCATGAAACTGATGAAGATATCAACAAAAAAGCAAAAGCAATTTTTGCAAACGGTATGCTTCCTATTATCTGCTGTGGTGAATCACTTGAAACTTACGAAGCTGGTAAAGCTGCTGAATTTGTAGGTGCTCAAGTATCCGCTGCTCTTGCTGGATTGACAGCTGAACAAGTTGCTGTATCCGTTATCGCTTATGAGCCAATCTGGGCTATCGGTACTGGTAAATCAGCTTCACAAGACGATGCGCAAAAAATGTGTAAAGTTGTTCGTGATGTTGTAGCTGCTGACTTTGGTCAAGAAGTTGCTGACAAGGTTCGTGTTCAATACGGTGGTTCAGTTAAACCTGAAAACGTAGCATCATACATGGCTTGTCCAGATGTGGATGGAGCTCTTGTTGGTGGAGCATCACTTGAAGCTGAAAGCTTCCTTGCTCTTCTTGATTTTGTGAAATAAAAAAGATTTTAAGTTTTAAATAAAATTGCTTGTTGCCTTAAGGTGGCAAGCTTTTTAAAATTCGGAGAGAAAAGTTGAAATCAAAAGAAATAGTTTATTTAGCGAGTACAGCTGTCTTATTGGCTGCAACGGCTAATATTGCTCGTGCTGAAGAGAATACAAGTCCGGCAGGAGATTTAGAGGTTCCTAAAACGGAACTTCAGGTAAAGAATGCTAGCCAAACTCAAGAAGCTCCAGCAGCATTGAAAACGATTGCTGATGAGAATACAAAAGGGCAGGAAAATACAAATCCGACAGCAAATGGCTCTGTGATTGATCAAAGCCAAAATAGGGCTTCTGATTTGATAAAGGGTGAATTTTCTGGCAGTGAAAGTGAGACGGGGAGTGACACTCATGCTGAATCCACAGGAAATCAGATAGGGTCAGATCAATCTTCGCCGGCTGTGAGTAGTACAGAAGTAACTTCTGAGAAGAGAAAAGCAGTGTTTTATAGCGCTCCTCCGTCAGGACAAACAGCTCGCAGCAATCCTCAAGCGGACATTAAAGGTTCTTCCTTTGTGGATGTGAGTAGTCACAACGGCTATATCAGTGTGGAAGACTATCGTCAATTGGCAGCAAAAGGTGTCGGCGGTGTTGTTGTCAAACTGACAGAAGGAACGACTTATACAAATCCTTTTGCTGAATCACAAGTGAAAAATGCGCAAGAAGCCGGTCTGCAAGTCTCGACCTATGCCTTCTCGCATTACACTAGCGATTCAGAAGCGAGAGCGGAAGCCCGTTATTATGCTGCATTCGCCAATAGGCTGGGCTTGCCCAAAAATACGGTCATGGTCAATGACATGGAAGATCCGAAAATGCAAAACGGAATCAACCAGCATACTCAAGCTTGGGCTGATGAAATGCGCAAACACGGATATAAGAACTTAATGTACTATACTAGTGCTAGTTGGGTCGACCAAAACAACCTGCGCCAAAAAGGACCAGTAAATACAGCTTTGTTTGGCCTTGATAATTTTTGGATTGCCCAATATCCAGCACCAAAACTAAGTGCAAAAGATGCTAGAAGCCTGAAATACAATAGCAGATCAGGGGCTTGGCAATTCACCTCTCAGGCGGAGTTATTAGCAGGCAAGCATGTTTTCGACCAGAGTATTGACTATTCTGGTAGATTTACAGCCAAGTCTGCTTTAGCTAAGCAACCACTGACGGGTACGATTAGTATTCAAAATAATAACCCCAAAACCGGTACTTTTGATGTCATCGTTTCCAAAGTTTCAGCACCACATGGAATTCAGGAAATTAAGCTTCCAACTTGGTCTACTGAGAATGGTCAAGATGATATTGTTTGGTATACTGCAGCAAAACAAGCCAATGGAACCTATAAATTGACTGTCAATGCGGCGAATCATAAAGGTTCGACTGGTGAATACAACATTCATTTGTATTACATACAAGGGGACGGTCAGATGGTCGGTGTCGGCGGAACCACCACCAAGGTTTCGATCGGAAAGCCAGAGGGTAAGCTGACGATTGCCAATAACAATCCGAAGACGGGTACCTTTGATGTGATTGTTTCCCAGGTTTCCAGCCCGCAGGGGATTCGTGAGGTCTTGCTTCCGACTTGGTCGCATGAGCACGGTCAGGATGATCTGATTTGGCATAAGGCTCAGAAACAGTCTGACGGTACCTATAAGTTTCCCGTTCGTGCCAGCGAGCACAAGAATTCTGTCGGTGACTACAGTGTTCATCTGTACTATGTCCAAGATAATGGTCAGCTGGTCGGTGTCGGCGGAACCACCACCAAGGTTTCGATCGGAAAACCAGAGGGTAAGCTGACAATTGCCAATAACAATCCGAAGACGGGCACCTTCGATGTGATTGTTTCTCAGGTTTCCAGCCCGCAGGGGATTCGTGAAGTTTTGCTTCCGACTTGGTCGCATGAGCATGGTTCGGATGATCTGATTTGGCACAAGGCTCAGAAACAGTCTGACGGCACCTATAAGTTTACCGTTCGTGCCAGCGAGCACAAGAATTCTGTCGGTGACTACAGTGTTCATCTGTACTATGTCCAAGATAATGGTCAGCTGGTCGGTGTCGGCGGAACCACCACCAAGGTTTCGATCGGAAAACCAGAGGGTAAGCTGACAATTGCCAATAACAATCCGAAGACGGGCACCTTCGATGTGATTGTTTCTCAGGTTTCCAGCCCGCAGGGGATTCGTGAAGTTTTGCTTCCGACTTGGTCGCATGAGCATGGTTCGGATGATCTGATTTGGCACAAGGCTCAGAAACAGTCTGACGGCACCTATAAGTTTACCGTTCGTGCCAGCGAGCACAAGAATTCTGTCGGTGACTACAGTGTTCATCTGTACTATGTCCAAGATAATGGTCAGCTGGTCGGTGTCGGCGGAACCACCACCAAGGTTTCGATCGGAAAACCAGAGGGTAAGCTGACGATTGCCAATAACAATCCTAAGACGGGTACCTTTGATGTGATTGTTTCTCAGGTTTCCAGCCCGCAGGGGATTCGTGAGGTCTTGCTTCCGACTTGGTCGCATGAGCACGGTCAGGATGATCTGATTTGGCACAAGGCTCAGAAACAGTCTGACGGTACCTATAAGTTCACCGTTCGTGCCAGCGAGCACAAGAATTCTGACGGTGCCTACAGTGTGCACCTGTACTATGTCCAAGATGATGGTCAGCTGGTCGGTGTCGGCGGAACCACCACCAAGGTTTCGATCGGAAAACCAGAGGGTAAGCTGACGATTGCCAATAACAATCCTAAGACGGGTACCTTTGATGTGATTGTTTCTCAGGTTTCCAGCCCGCAGGGGATTCGTGAGGTCTTGCTTCCGACTTGGTCGCATGAGCACGGTCAGGATGATCTGATTTGGCACAAGGCTCAGAAACAGTCTGACGGTACCTATAAGTTCACCGTTCGTGCCAGCGAGCACAAGAATTCTGACGGTGCCTACAGTGTGCACCTGTACTATGTCCAAGATGATGGTCAGCTGGTCGGTGTCGGCGGAACCACCACCAAGGTTTCGATCGGAAAGCCAGAGGGTAAGCTGACGATTGCCAATAACAATCCTAAGACGGGTACCTTTGATGTGATTGTTTCTCAGGTTTCCAGCCCGCAGGGGATTCGTGAGGTCTTGCTTCCGACTTGGTCGCATGAACACGGTCAGGATGATCTGATTTGGCACAAGGCTCAGAAACAGTCTGACGGTACCTATAAGTTTACCGTTCGTGCCAGCGAGCACAAGAATTCTGTCGGTGACTACAGTGTGCACCTGTACTATGTCCAAGATGATGGTCAGATGGTCGGTGTCGGCGGAACAAAATTGACCGTTACTCGCACGGATTCTATTCCAAGTGTAAAAGTTGAAATAAAAGATGTAAGACAGACAGAGGGAGTTTACCGAGTTGTTGTAAATCGTCCTCCTGGTGCTAAAGAGATTAAAAATATACGGGTTGCTGCTTGGTCTGAAAAAAATCAAGGTAATCTTCATTGGTATAAGACAGCTCCGACTGGTGATAGTACAGAAGTTGTCGTTAATTCGGCTAACCATTATTTTCTTAAAGGAGATTACATCACTCATGCTTATATTGACTACACTGACGGAACTACCGATGGTTTCAATGTAGGAAATCATGAATTAGATCCTCAGATAAAGGGGCAGAGAGATCGAGTCGTACAGTCAGCAGCAGCACTTGTTGGTGTTCAGGGGGGCAGCGAGCAGCACCGTCTGTTAGTGGCGGATTATAATCGCATTCGTCCATTGCCAGTGGGATATGCTGTCAAGGAAACGGATGACTGGTGTGATATTTTTGTCACTGTGGTTTTCCAAAGACAGGGTTTGAGTGAACTTATCGGTCGCGAGTGCGGAGTAGAACGTCATATTCAAATTTTCAAACGCTTGGGTATTTGGAATGAAGATGGGAATTCAACACCTAAAGCAGGCGATATCATCACTTTTAACTGGGATCAAAACAGCCAGCAAAATGACGGCTGGGCGGATCATATTGGTATTGTAGAGAAAGTGGAGAATGGCATTATTCATACTATCGAAGGAAACAGTACCAATAATCAGGTGCAACGCAAAACCTATCGTATTGGTCACGGGAATATCCGCGGATTTGCTAGTCCTCTATATAAATAAAGAAAGAAATTCTTTGCACACAGGAAGCAAGTGCCGATAAATTTCAATTGTAATAAGCATCTCATTTGAGCACTGCAAACTTTTTCTAAACTCTTTAATTTCAATCTTGAGAGAAGACGGACTAAACCGTAGCGGAAGTAGGTAACTCATCAGAGGAATTTTAAAAAGGGAAATTTAGAAGAGATTACCAAAAACAACAGTACAAAATTAGTACTGTTGTTTTTGGTAATTCAAATGCATTTTTAAATATTAGTATATTTTGCAAAGATTCTAGGACTAACCTTTTTGAGTTGTGGAATGAAGACCAGACTGACTCCGATAACGAGAAGTCGGTCTGCATAGTCAGTCAGTGCTTGGACGATGATAGTACTGGTGACCAAATCTAAGCCTAAGCCATGCAAGCCCTGAACGATGAGGCTGGAACCGCTTGGAGTAATCCCTTTGAAGACAATGACGGTAATCAGAGAGGCCAAGGCAGTGGCTGGCAGGGAAACCATAAAAGATTTCCAGAAGAGGTTTAGTCTGGGTTTTGAATCAGAAGTGAAAAAGATTGAGACGAGCAGAGCCAAAAGAATGGCTACTGGAGAGAAATATATAGCAGAAATGTCCGTTGTAAAAGCACTAATCAGAGCACTGGCAACCGCAGTTCCTACTCCGAAAATAGGTCCTAAAACAAGGCTGGCTAATATCGTTCCAAACGTATCCAAATAAATAGGAAGTTTTAGAAAAAGGGCGATGTTGGCACCGACATAGTTTAGAGCGATGCAGATAGCTGTAAATGTGATGATAAAGGGTGATGTTTTTTTCATAATCTTATCCTAAGTTTAAAGTTTCTAGATCTTGGTAGATGATTCCCTTTGACGTGTTGAGTATCACGGAGAGAAAATCCTGAAAGAAGAGTTGGATGTCTACTTGGGTCAGCACCTTAGCATTGGCTTCCCTACTATAAAAATGATAGGCATCAACTAGCGTTTGTCCTATGGCAATACCTTCCGTTGCAAGATCGACGAAGGAGTCAAATCCTTGGCAAAGGTCTTCATGCAGGAAATGGGCAACGGCCAATGGGTCGTTGATGACACAGCCGATGATATGTTCATACTCCCAATGAAAATCCCAGTAAAAACGAGTGATTTTCCCGATGAAGTCAGCGACTTCAGGGTTGATAAAACGCATATACTCCAAGAGATTGGGAGTCAAAATAATTTTTCGAGTGACATCTAGACCGACCATTTCAATCTTTTTTCCAAGTTTTTCATAGGTTTCTTGCGCTGCATGCGGATCGCACCAGTAGTTGTATTCGGCCACAGGTGAACAGTTGCCGTGCGATTTGTAGCTGCCTCCCATGCTGACAAACCGGTCTAGTTGCTGACCAAGTTTAGGATTTTTCCTAAGAGCCAAGGCAATATTGGTCAAAGGCCCCAGCGCGATGATAGAAGTATCATTATTGGTCTGAAAATAGTCTGCCAGAAAGTCATAGGCTGTTTGTGGTTGGGCTTTGATAGAGCTACTTCTCGCTATCCCGCTTTCCCCCAACCCATCCATGCCGTGGGTATCCTGAGCGGAGACGAATTTACGAACCAAGGGCTTGTCGGCTCCTGCATAAACTGGAATATCTAGTCGATTCAGTTTCTCCAATATTTTGAAAGCATTTTCTAAGCCCAGTTCCACTGGGACATTTCCAGCGACTATGGTCAAAGCTACGACCTCTAAGTCAGGGTGTTGCAGGGCATAGAGCAAAGCTAGGCTGTCGTCTATGCCAGGATCGCAGTCAATAATAACTTTTCTTTTCATAGGTCCCCCATTTGAGAAATAAAATAAGGCTGAAACCTCCGTCTCAACCTCTCAGTTAGTTCTGCCAAAGCGGCAGGACACCAGAAAAAACTATGTGCAATTACATTACTTTAGAATATAAGGGTACTTAGTTTTTTATACTGGGAAGTTTGCGAACCAGTCCAAAACAAGTGTTTTGAATTATGCATTTACTATCATAATGAAAAATTGCCTAAAAGTCAATGGGAAGGAGGACAAGAATAGTCAGTCTTTTGACTTTATGATATAATAAGATGAAAGAAATGAGGAGATTATGATGGCAAAAATAGTACAAACAGATAAAGCACCAGCGGCAATCGGGCCTTATGTCCAAGGAAAAATCGTCGGTAACCTTTTATTTGCCAGCGGTCAGATTCCTTTGTCACCAGAGACAGGAGAAATTGTAGGAACAACGATTGAGGAGCAGACCCAGCAGGTTCTGAAAAATGTAGGAGCCATTTTAGAAGCAGCTGGAACAGATTTTGACCATGTGGTCAAGGCGACCTGTTTCTTGAGTGACATCAATGATTTTGTGCCATTTAATGAAGTCTACAAGACAGCCTTTAAGAGCGAGTTTCCAGCTCGTTCGGCAGTAGAGGTTGCTCGCTTGCCTCGTGATGTTAAAATCGAAATCGAAGTCATTGCTGAAATTGTGGAATAAATGATTGGGGCTGGGAAAAGTTTTCTGTCCCTTTTTAGACATGATAGGTTAGAGAAAGGAGAAAGAATGACTGAACACAAGATTCAATTAGTGATTGTGACAGGAATGAGCGGTGCTGGAAAGACCGTTGCTATCCAGTCTTTTGAGGATTTGGGCTATTTTACGATTGATAATATGCCGCCGACTCTAGTGCCAAAGTTTTTGCAGTTGGTCGAAGGAACCACAGATAATGACAAGTTGGCTCTGGTTGTTGATATGCGGAGCCGGTCCTTCTTTTTGGAGATTCAGGATATTTTGGATGAGCTGGAAAGAAGTACGGAAATTGATTTTAAAATTTTATTTTTGGATGCGGCTGACAAGGAGTTGGTGGCCCGTTATAAGGAAACCCGCCGTAGCCATCCGCTGGCAGCAGACAGTCGGATTTTAGATGGGATTAAGCTGGAGCGCGAGCTTTTAGCCCCTCTGAAGAATCTCAGTCAAAATGTCGTGGATACGACAGACCTGACGCCGCGGGAGCTCAGAAAGACTATCTCTGAGCAGTTTTCAAATCAGAACGAGATGCACAGTTTCCGCATTGAGGTCATGAGTTTTGGTTTCAAATACGGTCTGCCTTTGGATGCAGATTTGGTCTTTGATGTACGTTTCCTGCCCAATCCCTACTATAAGCCCGAACTGCGCAATCAGACAGGCTTAGACAAGGATGTCTTCGACTATGTCATGAACCATGCTGAGTCAGAAGAATTTTATCAGCATCTACTGGGCTTGATTGAGCCGATTTTGCCGGGTTATCGGAAGGAAGGAAAATCTGTGCTGACCATCGCAGTCGGCTGTACGGGCGGACAGCACCGTAGCGTAGCTTTCGCTCAGCGTTTAGCGGATGATTTGGCAAAAAGCTGGCCAGTTAATGCCAGCCATCGCGATAAAAATCGTCGGAAGGAAACGGTGAACCGCTCATGAGAAAACCAAGAATCACAGTCATCGGCGGTGGAACAGGAATTTCGGTTATTTTAGACAGTCTGCGGAAAAAAGAAGTGGAAATCACAGCTATTGTCACAGTAGCAGATGACGGCGGCAGTTCTGGCGAGCTACGGAAAAACATTCAGCAGCTGACTCCTCCGGGCGACCTGCGTAATGTTCTTGTAGCCATGTCTGACATGCCAAAGTTCTATGAGAAGGTCTTCCAGTATCGCTTTGCTGAAGGAGACGGAGTTCTGGCAGGTCATCCTCTGGGGAATCTGATTATTGCCGGCATTTCCGAAATGCAGGGCTCAACCTATAACGCCATGCAGCTTCTGACCAAGTTTTTCCATACGACAGGTAAAATCTATCCTTCTAGTGACAATCCCCTGACTCTACATGCTGTTTTTACCGATGGAACGGAAGTTGTCGGTGAGAGTAATCTGGCTAGTAAGAGCGGGATGATTGAGCGAGTTTATGTGACCAATACTTATGATGATAAGAAGCCTGCGGCTAGTAAAAAGGTGGTCGAGAGCATTTTGGAAAGCGATATGGTGGTTCTGGGACCAGGTTCCCTCTTTACTTCCATTTTACCTAATCTCGTTATTGAGGAAATTGGTCAAGCCCTTCTAGACACAAAGGCAGAAGTAGCCTATGTCTGCAACATTATGACTCAACGCGGCGAAACCGAGCACTTTTCAGATAGCGATCATGTTGAAGTTTTACATCGTCATCTGGGCAAAAAGTTCATTGATACTGTCTTGGTCAATATCGAGTCGGTCCCGCGTGAGTATATGAACAGCAATAAATTTGATGAATATCTGGTGCAGGTTGACCACGATTTTCGAGGGTTGCAGGAGCAAGTTCCGCGCGTTATTTCTTCGAATTTTCTTCGTTTGGAAAATGGCGGAGCTTTTCACGATGGCGAGTTAGTCGTTGATGAGTTGATGCAGATTATACAGGTGCGCAAATGAGTTTTACAGTTAAAGTCAAAGAAGAGCTTTTAAGTTTAGCTGTAAAAGACAAAAACGAGTTGGCTGCTATCATCAAGATGGCTGGTAGTTTGGGAATTTCTTCGTCTGGCCTTACCTTATCCATTTCAACAGAAAATGCCAAAATTGCCCGACATATCTACGAGCTGCTGATAGACATCTATCAGGTCAAGTCAGAAATCCGCCACCATCAGAAGACCAATCTGCGCAAGAATCGTGTTTATACAGTATTTCTGGATCAGAAAGTGGAAGAAATCCTATCTGACCTACACTTGGCTGACTCCTTTTTTGGTATCGAGGTAGGGATTGACCAGGCTATTCTGTCAGATGACGAAGCCAGTCGCTCCTATCTGAGGGGAGCATTTTTGGCTAGTGGTAGTATGCGGGAGCCAGACTCAGGCAAGTACCAACTGGAAATTCTGTCCGTTTATCTGGATCATGCTGAGGATCTGGCTGCTTTGATGCGCCGTTTTCTTCTGGATGCCAAGACGATTGAGCGTAAGAAGGGGGCAGTGACCTATCTGCAGCGAGCTGAGGATATTATGGATTTTCTCATTGTCATTGGAGCTATGGAAGCCATGGCTGAGTTTGAGTCTATCAAGCTCCTGCGGGAAGCGCGCAATGATCTTAATCGAGCAAACAATGCGGAGACGGCCAATATTGCCCGCACAGTGACGGCCAGTATGAAGACGATTAATAATATTATCAAAATTATTGATAGCATAGGTATTGAACAGTTGCCAGTGGACCTGCAGGAAGTAGCCCAGCTGCGTATCCAGCATCCGGATTACTCCATTCAACAGCTGGCTGATAGTCTGAACCAGCCACTGACTAAGAGCGGTGTCAATCATCGATTAAGAAAAATAAATAAAATCGCAGATGAATTATAACAGCTGCTGAGCATGAGCTCGGCAGCTGTTTTTTATAAGCTTGTAGAATGTTTGGGTTGGACCTTTTGGTCGGGATAGATATGATTAATGGCATTGTTGACAGCGGTAGGAGCTTCGCCCAGACCCGTTGCAATTAAATCAATCTTTCCTTCATAGGAACAGCAATCACCAGCTGCATAGATACCTGATATAGAAGTTTCCTGCTTGCTGTTGACCAAAATCTTGTGACGATTGAGTTCCAAGCCCCAATTTTTGAGATTGCCGACAGAAGATTTAAAACCGTAGTTAACAAAGAGATGATCCAGTGGTAGGAGCTGACTTTCGTCTCCCTTGACTTGACTGATTTCCAAGTGGGTAATCTTGCCATTTTCACCGACCAATCGACTAGGAACAAACGGGGTTCTAATCTCAACACTGGAAGCTTTGAGCTCTTCCACACTATGCTCTAAAGCTCGGAAGTTGTCCCTGCGATGCACCAAGCTAGTTTCAGCGATTTTTTCAAATGCCAGAGCCCAGTCAACAGCCGAGTCGCCGCCCCCCAGAACAACAACCTTTTGGCCGGCATACTGGCTGATGTTTGAGACATGATAGTGGAGATTGCTGTAAGCTTCGGCATCGCCTAACTCTAGTGGCCGTGGCTTAAAGGCTCCGCCGCCCATAGCGATAATAATGGTTCTAGTTTCATGCTGGCCCTTGGACGTTTCAATTGTAAAGCCAGAATCCTTTTTTATAATATCCAGCACCGTTTCATTGAGGTAAATATCAGTCTGGAAAGTCTCCAGTTGTTCAATCAGACGCTGTGTCAGCTCTTCGCCAGTCAGATTGGTAAAGCCTGGCACATCCAGAATCCTCTTTTCTGGATAGAGAATAGCGGGTTGTCCGCCCAGCTGAGGCAGAGAATCAATGATTTTGACGCTGGCTTTTCGCATGTGAGCATAAAAGGCGGCAAAGAGGCCGACTGGCCCGCCGCCAACAATGGTGATATCGTAGATTTCAGTCATAGTTTTCCTCTATTAATTCTTTCAAAAATAAACTCTTTTTATTGTACCATAAAATGTTTTAAAAAGGTCATGAAGTTTATTCTAAGATGCTCAGTATAATAATGAAGCAAAAAAGGAAGGTTTTCAGAAATCTCCGTTGCTACGATAAAGGGAGAGACTATATAGCTAAAAAGACTTCTTATTGTGATATGAAGCAGGAGAGTGACAGCTGGACGATAGAATCGAGACTATTAGTTTTGATTGCACTCTTCAAGAATGTAGCTATAATAGCGGTTTTCACTATCTTTTCCATGATAATTTCCCCGCAAAGCTAAAAAATTTGGTATAATGTTTTATAAATAGTAAGATAAAGTAAAGATTAGAGTAGGAATTATGGCAAAAATCAAAATTGTAACTGATTCATCGATTACGATTGAACCAGAGCTTGTGAAAGAATTGGATATTACAGTTGTTCCGTTGACCGTGATGGTCGATGGCGTGGTTTATTCAGATACAAACCTGAAAGAAGGGGAGTTTCTGCGTCTCATGCAAACCAGTAAAAATCTACCAAAGACCAGCCAACCTCCCGTTGGAGTTTTTGCAGAAGTTTTTGAGGCTCTTGCTGAAGAAGATGCTCGGATTATTTCTATCCACATGTCCCATGCCCTTTCAGGAACGGTTGAAGCTGCACGGCAAGGTGCGACATTGGCCAATGCTGATGTCACTGTTATTGATAGTTCTTTTACTGACCAAGCTATGAAGTTCCAGGTCGTTGCAGCTGCTAAAATGGCTCAAGCTGGTGCAAGCTTAGAGGAAATTTTACAAAAAATAGCAGAAATTAAGGACAAAACGGAACTCTACATAGGTGTTTCTACCTTAGAAAACCTTGTCAAGGGAGGACGAATTGGCCGCGTTACAGGTTTAATTAGTTCTCTCCTTAATATTCGTGTCGTAATGCAGATGAAAAATCATGGCTTGCAACCAATGGTAAAGGGACGAGGAGCTAAAACTTTTAAAAAATGGCTGGATGATTTAATTGATGTTTTGAGGACTAAGGAGGTAGCTGAAATTGGTATTTCTTACTCAGGGAGCCCTGAATTAGCCAATGAAATGAAAGCAAGTTTACAGCCTTATGTGAAGAAAACGATTTCTGTTTTGGAAACAGGCTCGATCATTCAGACGCATACGGGGGAAAATGCTTGGGCAATATTGGTTCGCTACGAATAAATCAACATTAATTTGGAAAAAAACTGTTTAAGACTTGACCTAAGGGCATTTTTTAGATATGATAATACTTGTTAGGGTGATAAGCCCATAAAAAATTTGGAGGATTTGTTAAATGGCTAACAAACAAGATTTGATTGCAAAAGTAGCAGAAGCTACAGAATTGACAAAGAAAGATTCAGCAGCAGCAGTTGACGCTGTATTTGCAGCAGTTACTGAATTCCTTGCAGCTGGTGAAAAAGTTCAATTGATTGGCTTTGGTAACTTTGAAGTTCGCGAACGTGCAGAACGCAAAGGTCGCAACCCACAAACCAAAGAAGAAATCATCATCCCAGCTTCTAAAGTTCCAGCTTTCAAAGCAGGTAAAGCACTTAAGGATTCTGTAAAATAATCTTAACGATTAATCAAGTCCATCATTTAATTGATGGGCTTTTTTCTTTTTTCAAAGTTCTGTCTATCTAGCTCGTATTGCTTTAAAACCCAAAGGAAATCATTTTTTCAAATGCAGTTTCTAGGCTGATGCTGGACGTTAGCTAGGATTATTCTAGGTTTAAAAAATAAGTAGGGAGACATCAAAATAAGCCGAGAGATTGTTTGAGCCCATAGTACAGTGAAAATATCGTCAATAGCTGATCTGATAGTTAAGTCAATCATTAACTGTATTTGGGGCAATAGAAAAAGACGACTTTCTATTTTGAAAATCGTCTCAGCTTTAGATTAATGACTTTGATTACAAAATTTCTGTGTAGATCTGATATTTATTCTTAACTTTCGGGGAAATTTTATCATCTGTGACAATCGCATTGATATGATCTAAACGATAAAATGTATAAAAAGAATAACTATCAAATTTACTATTGTCGGCTACAATGTATCTTTCAATCGCATTGTTTAAAATAATCGCATCTGCGCTTCCTTCTTCCTCATTAGCAGTAGTAACGTTATGTCCATCAATGCCATTGACCCCAACAAAAGCTTTGGAAACCTTAATTTCTTTTAAAAGTTCAACTGCAAATTGGCCGACGAAAGTTTGAGTCTTCATACGATAACGCCCGCCAATTAAAATAATATCAAAATGTGGATTATCTTTTAATTTATCAAAAATTGGTAGAGAATTCGTAACGATATTAACATTTTTCCCATCAAGATAGTCCCCGATAAGAGCCGTTGTCGTTCCGGAGCCAATAAAAACCGTATCTCCATCGGCGATTAAATCGGCACACTTCTGGGCGATTATCTGCTTTTCCTCAATGTTCAGCATGATTTTATCCGTGTGGGGAACTTCATTGAACCCGTCTTTAACTTTTTTATGAGCACCTCCATGGACCCGAGTCAGTAACCCTTGTTTCTCCAAATCAATCAGATCGCGTCGAATCGTCATATCTGTGACATTCAGCAATTCTTTAAGACTCTTGACAGAAACAACTCCTGTTTGATCAAGTTCCTGCAGAATAATTCTATGTCGACTTTCCTTCATAGACCTGCTCCTTTCCTTCTCATGTTTTCTGTTAATCTTTATTTTATTATACTATACTTTTAAAATATAAACAAAATAATATGAAAGTTTTTTAATAAAAAAGAGTATTTATGTTTTAGTTTGTTTATTTCGAACATGGATTCGGTTTTGTTAAGACTATTCTTCTATAGTATTTCCTAAGTTTTGAGAAGCGAAAACCCCTGCCTGTAAAGGAAGGGGGTGTTTAGCTATAATAGCGGAAGTTTATATAAATATCTATGTCGTTATACACTTGTTTATACTATTCTAAAGTGTAGTTAGCAAGTTACAAAAATGTTGTTTAAAATACTACATATTGTAATTGTTGTAGACAGAGATAACATTCTAAATAATTATTTATGCTTTCCTTGTTTGTTAATAATATAAGCTAATTTTTTTTGTCGAGTTTTCTGTTTGAAGAGGGCTTCAGCTGACATGGCTGCTGATTTGTCGGGATGTTCTTCCTGATAAAGTAGAGTAACAGGCAATCGGGAGCGGGTGTACTTGGCTCCCTTGCCGGACTGATGTTTTTTGAGCCGTGCGTCTACATCGGTGGTATATCCTGTGTAGAGGGATCCGTCTCCGCACTCTAGGACATACATATAGGCTTTATTTTCCATAGTAAATCTCGTGAATTTCTGGTGTATAGCTGCCATCCTGCTCATGAATAAAGAGGGGAGGTAGGACTTTCAATCCGTCCTGCGATCCGTCCTTGATAGCCTCAATTAAGAGCATATTGGCTTCCCTGCCCTGCTTTGGATAGACAAACTGAATGCGCTTTGGCGCTAAATTGTGAGCTGTCATGGTTGCTAAAATATCTAAAAAGCGATCTGGCCGATGAACCATAGCTAGACGGCCGTTAGACTTGAGCACCCGCTGGGCCATAGCACAGATCTCTTCTAAGTTGGTAGCGACTTCGTGACGAGCTAGAAGATAATGCTCGCTGCCATTGAGATTAGAGCGCTCATCTACCTTGAAATAGGGAGGATTGCAGAGAATGATGTCAACCTTGCTGCCAGATATGTGGGTTCCTAGATTTTTCAAGTCGTCATGGATAACCTGCATCTGTTGAGCAAGATCATTTAGTTCAATGGAACGCTGGGCCATATCGGCCAAACGTTCCTGAATCTCTACAGCTATAATTTGAGCCTTAGTGCGAGTACTGGCAAAAAGGCCGACTGCCCCATTTCCAGCACAGAGATCGACGATTAATCCCCGATTGGGAAGTTTGGGAAAGCGAGAAAGCAGAACGCTGTCAACCGAGTAGCTGAAGACCTCACTATTTTGAATGATTTTAATATCAGTGGAAAAGAGCTGATTAACTCTTTCTCCGTCTTTTAATTTTGCTTCTGTCATACCAACATTATAGCATGATTTAGCAAGGATTCCAAAGGAATATGGGAAGTTTTTGAACAATCAAATAAAAAAACATGCGATGGTTCTCGCATGTTTACATGATCTTAAATGATAGTTCTTTTGTAGCTAGCCCCTAATCAAATCTGTATTTCTGCTTGATAGTGCAGACGATGAAGACAATTCCAAAAATGACCATGAGAATCAGATAGACTGGCAAAGTTGTGGCTGTCAGTGTTGCAATTTCCAAAAGGTGCTGCAGGACAAAGGCTGATAGATAGAAGCCAAAGACAGAGAAGATAATCAGCAGGCTGCGCCAGAGGTTAAGTGGCAAGCAGGCCCGGATGACTGACAGGAAGCTGATGCTACCTAGCAAGTAGTAGGTCAGTGTTGCCATTTCTATGTCGCTCCAGCCATGGCTGCTGCCCCAGATACGGACAAATAGTACACTGAAGATAATCATGAGGGAGCTTGGCAGAGCTAGCTGCAGGGAGCGTTTGAGGAAGTGTTTTTCAACCGGCTTGATATTGCGCTCAAAGGTGAGGACAAAGGGTGGGAAGCCTTCGACAAACTGGTCAATCAAGGTAATTTGAATCGGGATGAATGGGAAAATCAAGAGATATTCCGCCTTGCCTAGCAGGATACTGGCGATACAGATGATAGCTAGGATGAAGGAATAAATGGTCTTGATGAAGAAAATCGGAGCAATTCGGCCGATATTGTTAACGACCCGGCGGCCTTCAAAAAGAATCTCAGGAACATCGTTAAAGTCGGAGTTAAGAAGGACCAGGTTGGCAATCTGCCGGGTTGCTGGGTCGCCCTCAGCCATGACGATGGAGCAGTCCGCTTCACGCAAGGCCAAGATATCATTAACCCCATCTCCCGTCATGGCTGTTGTCCGACCGGCGGCCTTAAGAGTCTGGATGAGCAGTTTTTTCTGATGGGGAGAAACACGGCCGAAGATGGCTGTTTCTTCTGCTTGCTCAACCAGTTCTTGATCGCTGATTTTAGAGCAGTCGATGTAGCTGGCGTAGTTGGCAAATCCAGCCTGACTAGCGATATGGGAAACGGTCACTGGATTGTCACCAGAGATGATTTTCAAGTCAACATCTTGAGAGCGCAGGTAGTCTAAGGTCTCAGCCGCTCCCTCACGAATAGGGTCAGTGATTTCCAGAACAGCCAGAGCAGTCATGTCTTCAGGCAGTTGGATGCTATGTTTGTCTAGCACTTGGTCGCTGTGAGCCAGTACCAAAACCCGTGATCCGCGTTTTTGAGCCTCTCCAACCGCTGCAGGATTGCTGTCCAGCAGCATTTCGGGCGCTCCCAGAAAGATGGTTCCGACACTTGATAAATGCATAGCGCCCCATTTTCGGTCACTAGAAAATGGGATGACATTGCTGCTAGTGTAGGTGTGCTCCAGGTGGCTGTAGCCCTTGCGGATTGCTTGAGCTGTTGGGTTATTATCCTCGCTGGTTTGGATGTAGGCTGCTAAGATTTGACCGACTGTCTCATCAGAAAACTTATCTGACAGACTATGCAAAGCTTCAACAGTCATCTTACCTTGGGTAATTGTCCCAGTCTTGTCTAGACAGAGAGTATCCACCCGAGCCAGAGTTTCGACAGAATACATTTCCTGAACAAGAACCTTACGCATACCTAGCTTGATGACAGCTGTCAGAAGTGACGTGACTGTCAGCAGGGCGATTCCCTTAGGCAGCATACCCAAAAGAGCTGTTGAGCTGGTAATGACAGAGTTTTTGACAGGCAGTCCCTTTATCATCAGGGCTTCAAAGAAGAGAGCCAGTCCGAAAGGAATGATAATTTTTCCAGTAAAGCGGGAAATTTTCCCAAGATTATAAAGAATTCGGGAGTTGATAGGTTTGAGGGTTTTAGCCTCGGTCATGAGCTTGTTGGCATAGTTGTCAGCACCGACATGGTGCACTTCAGCATAGATCTGTCCACTGGCCAGAAAGCTACCAGACAGCAGCTCGGCACCTTCTTCCTTGAGAACCAAGTCACTCTCACCTGTCAGCATGGCTTCATTGGCTTCGGCAACACCGTCTACCACACGGGCATCACTGGGAATCTGCTCGCCAGCTGACAGCTTGATCAGGTCGCCCAGCACAATTTCTTCTGGTTGAATCTTGGCTTCCTGACCATCGCGGATGACTGTGACCAGCTCTCGGCTGACTAGATTGAGCTTGTCAATCATGTGTTTGGCACGCAGCTCCGTGATAATACCAGTGACGGCGTTAAAGCTGATGACGGCGAAAAAGACCAGATTGCTCCAAGCTTGGACAGAGACCAAGGCTAGAGCGATCACAAAGTTAAGGGCATTAAAAAGGGTGAAAACATTCCGCTTAACGATTTGCCAGTTACTAGTACTGGTGTCACTTGTAAAATCGTTAGTCAAGCCCTGCGAAATCTTTTCATCTACTTGGGTTTGGTTTAAACCAATTAATTCTTTCTTGTTCATGAGATTAATGATACCATTTTTTTATAGAAATAGCTATCAGAATCAGCTGCTACAAGCAAAGTTTGGAAAAATATTGCAGACTCTGGAGCGATAAGGTATAATGGGAAAGAGAACCTAATTGATTTCAAGTACCATCACAGTTTGTAAGAAGGAGAGTTTATGTTTTATACTTATTTGCGAGGCTTGGTGATTTTTATCCTCTGGGCTTTAAATGGCAATGCCCATTACCATAATAAAGAGAAGATTCCTTCGCAAGATGAAAATTATATCTTGGTGGCCCCTCACCGGACATGGTGGGATCCAGTTTACATGGCTTTTGCGACCAAGCCCAAGCAGTTTGTTTTTATGGCTAAGAAAGAACTCTTTGAAAATCGGGTGTTCGGCTGGTGGATCCGTATGTGTGGCGCCTTTCCCATCGACCGAGAAAATCCTGGCCCGTCAGCTATCAAATACCCTGTTAATATGCTGAAAAAGAGCAATCGCTCTCTGATTATGTTCCCAAGCGGCAGCCGCCATTCTACGGATGTCAAGGGAGGAGTGGCAGTGATTGCTAAGATGGCTAAGGTCCGTATCATGCCAGTAGTCTACGCTGGTCCCATGAGCCTCAAAGGCTTGGCAGCTGGAGAGCGCGTGGACATGAACTTCGGCAATCCAATTGATATTTCTGACATCAAAAAGATGAACGATGAAGGAGTGGAAGAAGTGGCTCGTCGGATTCAGGCGGAGTTTGACCGCTTGGATGCAGAAGTGGCGCCTTACCAGACAGGCAAAAAACCAAATATCTTTTGGCGGATTTTACGAGCACTGGCCTTTATTCCAGCCGCTTTGATTGGTATTCTGACCTTCATTTTTAGTTTCCTTGCAAGCTTTGTCTGGGATCCAGATAAGCATAGAAAATAAGATACTAATCAGCTTGCTGAGCAATCTTGCTTGGGAGCTGATTTTTGTATGCAAGTGAGCTATAATGTTGGTATGTTTTATAAGGAGGATGCCATGTCTCTTACTTTCTTATCTTTTGTAACCTTATCACTGTTTATGCTGCACGAGTTTGATGAGATTATCCTGGTTCGGCCTTGGATTTCTCAGAATCAAGACCATCAAGGCTATCAAAAGGAGATGTTCATTGCCAGAAGAGGAAGTTATCTTTCTGCTGAAAGCATTGCTCTGATGATTGCGGAGGAATTTTTGCTAGCTTTTATTCTCTTGCTGCTTGCGATTCTATTTCGCATTCCCGAGCTAGCTCTGGCTATTGGCTTCTGTCATACTCTTCATCTGCTGGGCCATATCATGCAAATACTTCGCTTTCGTCGCCTGGTACCGGGCGGCTTCACGGCTTTGACGACATTTCCCATATTGATCTTAGTCTTGGTCCGTTATCTAAGTCAGCAGTCAGTTTCTTGGCCGCTGCTGCTGATTTTAAGTGCGTTTATAATGGTTTTCCTTTTGGCAAACTTGGCTTTTTTACATAGCAGAGCTCAAAAGATAGAAACTTGGATATACAAGATAAGCAAAGCAAATTGATTTTACAGCTCCTATTTTTATCAATGGCCTTTCTATCTACGACTACTTGCAAAATAAGAATTTTAAAATATGACAAGCTGAAAATTTTCACGGCTTGTTTTATTTTTTGAATTTTTTACGAATAAAAAGATAAAGGAGAAAAATTATGTTTGAAGAAATCATTGAAAAATTGAAGGAATACAAGATTTTTGTTGGACTTTCCTTATTGGGGGTTATCTTTGCTGGCTTTTTCTTGCTGAAGGGCAACGCTCAGCCACAGAATCAGGTCAGTGCACTGGCTCAGGAAGTGGTCACATCAGCTTCGTCTGAAATCGACACAGAAAAAAGAAGTGCGAATCAGGAAAAAATCGACTCAGAAAAGGATATGGATTCAGAGGAATCTGAGGAAGAAGTCACCGTTGATGTCAAAGGAGCTGTCAAAAATCCAGGAGTTTATCAGTTGCGGGCAGGAGCGCGTGTGCATGATGCCTTACAAAAAGCAGATGGCCTACTGCCAGATGCCGAGTCAAAATCCATCAACCAAGCTCAAAAATTAACAGATGAGGCGGTTGTTTATGTAGCTAGAGTCGGTGAGGAAGGGGCAGATGTGACACAAGCTAGTCAGACGCCCGCTGGAAATGGAGAAACGGCAAAAGGGAAGTCTAGCTTGGTCAATCTCAATACGGCGACCGAAGCTGAACTTCAGACAGTTTCAGGAATCGGTCAAAAGAAAGCGCAAGACATCATTGCTTATCGGGAAGCCAATGGCCAATTTAAGTCAGTAGATGAACTGAAAAATGTCTCAGGAATCGGTGCTAAAACCTTAGAAAAGTTAAAAGACTATGTCACAGTGGATAAATAAATTTCCCATCAAACCTATCTATTTCTGTCTTTTGCTGGTGCTGACCTACTTTGCGATTTACACTAGTAGTCTGCCAGCTTATCTAGGTTTAGCAGTCCTCCTTGTTCGGCTCTTCTGGCTTTATTCGACTAGAAATAGTCTGCTTGTTTTGATGCTTTTGAGTCTCTTTGCAGGATTTTTCCTATTTCGGAGAGAAATGGCTAATCAAGCCTTTCAAGATGAACCGAAAACCATCTCTGCCATTGTGATGAAGCCAGATACAATCAAAGTCAATGGCGACTCGCTTTCTTTTCGCGGTCATTCCAATGGTCGAACTTATCAGGCTTTTTATAAAATCCAGTCAGAACAGGAAAAACAAGCTTTTCAAAAGCTGAGCGATCAACTGCTTTTGGATATTGATGGAGAGCTTAGTTTAGCAGAAGACCAGCGTAATTTTTCAGGTTTTGACTATCGGGCTTATCTGAAAACGCAGGGGATTTACAGGATTTTGAAGATCAATCAAATCAAGTCCAGTCAGCATTTTAACAGTCTTAATCCTTGGGATTGGCTGTCGGTCTGGCGGAGAAAAGCCTTGGTTTATATCAAAGAAAACTTCCCTAGTCCCATGAGTCATTATATGACTGGACTCTTGTTTGGTGATTTGGACACAGATTTCGCTGAGATGAATGAACTTTATTCCAGTCTGGGGATTATCCATCTCTTTGCCCTATCTGGCATGCAGGTCGGCTATTTCATGGATGGTTTTCGTCGTATTCTCCTGAAATGTGGCTTGAAAAGGGAAACTGTCGATTGGCTTCAGCTACCCTTTTCCTTTATCTATGCCGGTTTGACTGGTTTTTCAGTGTCGGTCGTGAGGAGTTTAGTGCAAAAGCTGCTCTCGCAGTTTGGTGTGACTAAGTTGGACAACTTTGCTTTGACAATCATGCTTCTAGCCATTTTTATGCCCAATTTTCTCTTGACGACGGGTGGCATTCTTTCCTGTGCCTATGCTTTTGTCATCTCTGTCATGGACTTTGAGCATTTACCTTCCATGAGAAAGGTGCTGGCAGAAAGTCTGACTATTTCACTGGGGATTTTGCCGATTCTGATTTTCTATTTTTCCGAATTTCAGCCGTGGTCTATTCTGCTGACTTTTCTATTCTCAGTCGTTTTTGATCTTTTTATGCTTCCAGCCCTGACTTTTATTTTTGCCCTATCACCTCTTTTGAAAATTACCCAGGTCAATGCCTTGTTTGAACTGCTGGAAGGGCTGATTCGCTGGACGGCGTCTATTTCTTCACGGCCAGTGGTTTTTGGTCAGCCATCTATCTGGATGATGCTGGGGCTGCTGATCACTCTTGGCTTGCTCTATGATTTTCGCAGACAGAAGAAAGTTTTGATCCTTCTCAGTTTGGCTCTTGCTCTGCTATTTTTCGTCACAAAGCATCCCTTGCAAAATGAGATCACTGTCATCGATATTGGTCAGGGAGATAGCATTTTCTTGCGCGATTGGCAGGGGAAATCTATTCTGATTGATGTAGGTGGGCGAGTGGAGATTGGCAAGAAAGAAGCTTGGCAGAAGCGGATTTCTTCGACAAATGCAGAAAAGACCTTGATTCCCTATCTGAAAAGTCGGGGACTTAGTCACTTGGATGTTTTGGTTTTGACCCACACCGATACGGATCACATGGGCGATATGCTGGAAGTGGCCAAGCATTTTTCTATAAAGGAAGTTTACGTGTCTAAGGGGAGTTTGACCCAGCCAGATTTCGTGGAGAAACTAGGTCGGATGCAGACAAGAGTCCATGCAGTAGAAGTAGGAGATAGGCTTCCGATTTTTGATGGAGCTTTGCAGGTTCTCTATCCTGAGGATACGGGCGACGGTAGCAATGATGACTCTGTCGTTTTGTACGGGAAGTTTTTTGGAACCAGCTTTTTGTTTACAGGAGACTTAGAGGAGAATGGCGAAGCTACCTTGATGCGACGTTTTCCGCAACTCAAGGTGGATGTCTTAAAAGCAGGACACCACGGTTCCAAAGGCTCCTCTAGCCCAGAATTTTTAGAGCAAATCCAGCCCAAACTAGCTCTCATCTCCGCAGGGAGGAATAACCGCTACAAGCATCCTCATCAGGAAACTTTGGACAGATTTGAGAACATTCAGACACAGATTTTCCGGACAGATGAGCAGGGAGCCATTCGCTTCAGTGGCTGGGATTCTTGGCAGATTGAGACGGTACGTTAGAAAACAAGAATGTTAACTTATTAAAGTGATATCGATTGTTTTCTGTTATTTTAGTAGGTTGTGGGATTGTGAGTTATTCTAGATTCTTGTGGAATACAATAAACGAGAAAAGAGTCGTCAATAACGAGAAGCCAGTCAGCTTTACATTTAAAAATGGAAAGGTTGTAACTGTATAGGGTTAGGTTTGAGTCATTTTTGATGTAAAATTTGAAGATTAAAAATATTGAGCTGTATCTGAATTTGAGTGATAGAAGCTAAAATATGGTATAATATCAAATAAGTTTGGAGAATAAAATTAGAATTTAGAGACAGTATTGTGAATATTTATAATTGGATTCAGAAAATAATCTTTAATACATACGAAGAATGGCATATGAAAAACCCTATATATGATAGTAGCGGTTTTCACATTGTGGGAATTGATAATTCGCTAAAGGCTATGCAGGATGGATATATTATGTATACCGAGATATATCCCCCACATGCTATAAATGGCTGTACATCCATGAAGGCAGTCGTCGGTAAAAGCGAAGAAGTTCTGAATTTATATATGGAAATCAATGGTAAAAAATATGCTATTTTTGACTTAAGCTATGGCGATGCAGTGCAGATCATGAGAACTTTCGTGAAAAGATCAGCTCTTCCGGACGAAAAAACATATACAGAAGTTTTGGGAAATGACAATGAGAAGATTAAGGCTTCTTTCACTGAACTATCAGAACTGCTGATAGGAGATTCTAAGTATGCTCAGAGCTTTCTTAAGAGAGTAAAGCCAGAAAATATGGAAGATATCGAAATTGCATGGGAAGAACTTTATGAAGAACTGTTAAGACTGGGAAAGGCGGTTGAATTAGACTGGAAAGGTAGAAAGGATATTTTTGTTCACGCAGTAAAAACATTGAGTTTAGGTTTGAAGCTTGAAATAAATGAAGACATACTCGACGGGAATGAAGATATTCCGAGATGGAGCAAAGTGATTAATTCTTTATGGGAAGATCATATTTTAGCAGCAATAGATATGGGCAGTGACAGCTATGTATTGATTATCCTTAGTAAAGAAAATTTTAGTAGAGTAAAAGAATTAGCGAGAATAATTTTGCATCGCATAGCCGCTGCTGAAGAGATGTGAAAAATTCTAATTTGCAGAATAAACCACTTGATAGACACTTTTTCAATGAAGCTTTCATGAACAGTGTCTCATTCGTTTGGGCGACAAAGTTGACCGTTGTATTGATTTATTTATGTAACTGTGCTATTATATACGTTATAAAAATTATAAAGGAGAATGTTATGTTTGCTGCATATAAAAAGTTCTGGGTTCAATATGCTGATTTTAGCGGCCGTTCAAGCCGTTCGGATTACTGGTGGGTTGTCCTATGTAATTTTTTGATTACCTTACCATTTTCGTTGATTGCCTTTTTCGGTTTCCTTATTCCACTTTTTAGTGAAATTTATTATGCGGGATTGTACGATTATGAACCCGATTTATCTGGAGCTATGGCTGGCGCTGGTTTAGCTACGTTCATAATGTTCTTGCTTGCCATCTATGGACTTGCAACGATCGTTCCTCATCTCGCTATCACAGTTCGTCGTCTTCGCGACGCTGGTTTCCACTGGGCATTTATTTTTTTGGGAGTAGGGCCATCAATAGCTTCTGTCATTCCAGTTTTGAATATTTTAGCTGCTTTGGTTTCTCTTCCATGTGGTATTGCTCTGATTGTATTGCTTTGCCAATCCAGCAAGCCAGTTCAACAAGTGACTGGAAATCCTTACGGACAACAGGTTGGTCAGCAAGGATTCCAAGGCCAGCAATTTGGTCAACCGCAAAACCAGCAGTTTGGTCAGTCAGGATTCCAAGGTCAGCAATTTGGTCAGCCACAAGCACCAGTTCAGAATCAACAGTTTGGTCAACCGCAACAACCGGTTCAAAACCAGCAGTTTGGTCAGTCAGGATTCCAAGGCCAGCAATTTGGTCAGCCACAAGCGCCAGTTCAGAATCAACAGTTTGGTCAACCACAACAACCGGTTCAAAACCAGCAGTTTGGTCAGCCGGGATTCCAAAGTCAACCATTTGGTCAGCCGCAAGCACCAGTTGAAAATCAACAGTTTGATCAACCACAACAGCCAATTCAAAATCAACCATTTGGCCAGCCAGTTGAACAGGAAGTTCAGCCAGCGGTTGAACCTGCACCGGACCAATCATTTGTATCCCCATTCCAAGAACAGCAAGAGCCTGTTTTAAATGAAAATGGAACTGAGGAAACATCAGAAAACTAATAAAAAAATCAAAGGAGGCTGGGATATGATTATCCTAGCCTTGATTTGTTATAGAAAAAACTCTTGATGTGGAGGCGGAATGCTAAAACAGTCCACTGGACTACTTTAGCTTGGAGATGAAATATCCGTAAAAATGTATCAACAGCATTACTCTGACAATTTTTAGATTAAAGGGATTGCTTTTGGAGAAAGAATAAATGTTGTTCGTGAACTTTCCTGCAGCAAACTCTAGTTTTATTTGTCGAATCGTGAAAACCAGCAGACTTTCCTGCTGTTTTTTGTTACAATTTAAACATGAGAAAGAATCAAGTAAAAATGAAAAGGGAGTGCACTGTGTTAGCAATTGAAAAAATTAAGAAAATCACTCCCGAAAATCTTCCATCCTTAACGATTTTGACAGGAGATGACTTGGGGCAATTTGAGCTGTTAAAAGATGAGTTTCTGAAGAAGATTCAATATAATCCAGCAGATTTGAATGTCACGCTTTTTGATATGAAAGAGGCAGCTTATCAAGATGTAGAGCTAGATTTAGTCAGCCTACCTTTTTTTGCGGATGAAAAGATTATTATTCTAGATCATTTTGCGGATCTGACGACGGCAAAAAAGCGCTATTTATCAGATGATGAGCTTAAGTCCTTTGAGCAGTATTTGGAAAATCCAAGCAGCACAACTAGATTGGTGATTTTTGCAGAAGGGAAACTGGACAGCAAGCGCCGACTAGTTAAGATGCTCAAGCGAGACGGACAGATCTTTGAAGCAGCTGAAATCAAGGAAGCAGATTTACGCCAGTATTTTGCCAAACAGGGGCAGCAGGAGGGGTTGGAGTTTGCTCCGAAGGCTTTTGACCACTTGCTCATCAAATCAGGCTTTCATTTCAGCGAAATCAGTAAAAACTTGGCTTTTCTGAAGTCCTATAAGAAATCTGGGCAAGTCAGTCTAGAAGACATTGCTGAAGCCATTCCTAAAACCTTACAGGATAATATCTTTGATTTGACCCAGTTGATTTTACAGAAACAAATTGATGCGGCGCGGACTCTGGTTCGGGATTTGACCCTGCAGGGCGAGGATGAGATCAAGCTGATTGCCATCATGCTAGGACAGTTTCGGATGTTTACTCAGGTTAAGATTTTGGCGGAGAATGGCCGAACTGAGAGCCAAATCGTGTCGGATTTATCAGACTATCTAGGTCGTAAGATTAATCCCTTTCAAGTCAAGTATGCACTCAAAGATGCGCGTGGGCTTAGCCTCAGCTTTTTGAAAAGAACTCTGGCCTGCTTAATTGAAACCGATTATCAGATTAAGTCTGGGCTCTATGATAAGGATTATCTTTTTGACCTTGCTTTACTGAAAATTGCAACAGAAAACTTCTGAAAGTCCAGCAAAATTGATAAGCAAAATAGTTGAAAAAAGCAGGTGTTTGCGTTATCATGCTTATAATAATAAAGAAAATGAGGACAAGTAAATGGCAATTATTTTACCAGATCTACCTTATGCATACGACGCTTTAGAACCTTACATCGATGAGGAAACAATGCACCTGCACCATGACAAGCACCATCAAACTTACGTGAATAATGTAAATGCAGCGCTTGAAAAACACCCTGAAATCGGTGAAGATTTAGAAAAACTTTTGGCAGATGTTGAGTCTATTCCGGCTGATATTCGTCAGGCAGTGATTAACAACGGCGGTGGCCATCTGAATCACGCACTTTTCTGGGAATTGATGACAGCGGAAAAGACAGAGCCATCTGCGGAGTTAGCAGCAGCTATTGATGCGACTTTTGGTTCATTTGAAGATTTCAAAACAGCCTTCACAACAGCAGCAACGACTCGTTTCGGTTCTGGCTGGGCTTGGTTGGTAGTCAACCAAGAAGGTGGTCTGGAAGTTGTCTCAACACCCAACCAAGACACACCAATTTCTGATGGTAAAACACCAATCCTCGGCTTGGATGTCTGGGAACATGCTTACTACGTGAAATACCGCAATGTTCGTCCTGACTACATCAAAGCTTTCTTCTCAGTGATTAACTGGAACAAGGTCAACGAGCTCTACGCAGCAGCAAAATAATAGAAAGACAACCCGAATCAAGATGATTCGGGTTTTTCTCTTCAAAATTGCCCTTTATACTTGTTATTTTTGGGATATTTTTTTATAATACTAAAAAATCAGGAGAAATATTTTGAATAAAAACGATATAATGAAATTTGCTGGGATGTTTTTGGCATCCTTCTTGCTTATTTGTGGATTGACTCTATTTTTCCAACAAAATCAACAAGTTAAAAAGAGCGTGCCGGAATCTAGTCTAGCAATCACCTCTTCGTCCTCTGGAGAAGAGACAAAAACAAACACAGAGCCAGCTCCTGTTGCTGCTAAGACACCGGAAGAGAAGCAGCGAGTGATGGAAGAAGACCTCCCGACCATGGAAGCCTTGGGCTTATCTTACGATTATGCGAATATGACCTTGACACAAGTCATCCAAGCCTACATGGATGAAGTAGGGATTGACCATTCTCAGATTGCTTTTTCATACAAGGATCTGACAAGCGGGCAAACCTATGCTATGAACGATACCCAGCCCATGACAGCCGGCTCCACTTATAAACTGCCTCTCAATATGTTGGTCGTTGATGAGGTGGTTGCAGGCAAATTATCATTGGAAGAGCGTTTTGATATTACGAACACTAGTTACGAATACAAAGGAGAGCATGATAATTATGTAGCAGCCTTCAATGGTGCTATGTCTATTCCAGATATGCAGGAGTATTCGCTGATTTACTCTGAAAATACACCAGCTTATGCTTTGGCAGAGCGGTTGGGTGGGATGGATAAGGCTTATGATCTGTTTAAAAAATACGGCCAATCAAAAGCGGAAATCAAGACCATCAGTAAAGAAAATAAAACAACAACGGATTATTATATTCAAGTCCTAGAGTATCTATGGAATAATCAAGAAAAATATAAGGATCTTCTCGATTTCATCGGGGTTTCTTTCCCAAATGAATATTACAAGCGCTATGTTCGCGGCATTACCATTTATCAAAAGCCTGGCTATGTCCGTGAGGCACTCAATGTCAACGCGATTGTCATGGAGGAGAAACCTTATATTGTGGCCCTCTATACGGCCTATTTGGGTGGCAGTACGGAGGCTAGTGACGAGATTAGCGGTGTCGGAATTGATCAGGTTGGTCAGATTGCTTATATCATCAATGAGTGGCATCGTGTAAATATGAACTAACCCAGTCCGCTATTGTAACGCTAGGTTATTACATCACAAACTTTGAATCAGAATACTTTTCTTCCTCTTTAGGCGAAAACGTTATTCCTGAATGTAACTTCTAATCCTAGAATAAGTGCTGTTTGCCTACATCTTAGAAGCTCTGCAAAGAGGATCGGTGTCTGGGGAGATAAATTATCTCATTCCATTAAAAATTTTTAAAATAGTCGAGGAGACAGCTTAATGCTTCAAATACATATTTTGCTTGCCATGTTACTGATTTTAGTTGCTGTGGTAATTCCAGTGCTTTATTTTAAAAAGACTAAGCAGATTTCTTTGCTTGTTTTTCTCTTGGGAGGGGTTGGATTTTATCTGTCCAGCCAGATTTTTGAAAATCTATTGCATCGTTTGGTTTTGCAGCCTCAGGCCGATGGGACGATTGCTCTGATGAAGGACTCTCCTTTACTCTATGTTCTTTATGGCATTACAGCTGCGGCGATTTTTGAGGAGACGGCGCGTTATCTGATTTTTTATTATCTGCAAAAGAAGCGTCCCTTGACTGTTAACGATAGCTTAGCTTATGGTCTGGGTCATGGTGGGATAGAGGCCTTCTTTATCGGAATTGCAGGACTTTTGAATCTTTTTTTCCTTGTCCAACTAGTCAGTCAAGGTGATAGTAAGTTGCTGGCACAGTTACCACAAGTGACGATTTCCTACGTGCAGCAGCTGCAAATAGGAAGTATTTATTTACTGGCTTTTGAACGAATCTTAGCACTTGCGATTCAAGTTTTCCTGACCTTCTGGGTTTGGGCAGCTGTAAAAGAGAGAACAGCAAAGTATTTTTTTGCAGCTCTGGTCTTCCATGCCCTTATTAATCTAGCGCCTGCTCTTGTCCAGGTTGGCTGGCTTGCTCAGCCTATCTTGGTCGAAGTTATGATTTTTGTAGAATTTCTTGCTCTGGTATATCTGACCAAGAAATTTCTGCCGGTTTATTTTTCTGAAGCTAGAGTTAGGAAAGCTTAGTAATAAATGACAGGATACAGCGTGCTTCAATCAATACTTTAGCAAATAGAACACTTAAAAGGCTGGAAATGGATTCCAGTCTTTTTGCAAGAAGTAACGTGGATAAAGTAATTCGTTTCTTTTGTAAGTGGATTTATGCTATAATCGTAATAGTATCAAACAAAAAGGTTTATTATGATCAATAAGGAACATTATCAAATTATTAAACAACATCCAGCTTTTGCTAATCTACCTGTGGAGCTTTTTGACAAAATAGCTGTTGAGATTCAATTTCGTAAGATTCCCAAAGGGCAGATTATCTTTTTTTCAGGGGATCGTCGGGAGCGGCTTTTCCTTTTGCATCAGGGCTATGTTCGTATCGAGCAATATGATTCAACGGATACATTTTCCTACATGGACTATATTAAAAAGGACAGTATTTTTCCTTATGGGGGCATGTTTTTTGATGAGCGGTATCATTATACTGCCAGTGCGGTCACTAATGTGGAGTATTTCAGCATTCCCATGGACTTGTTTGAGAATTGTTCAAAGAGGAGTGTAGAACAGCTGCTATTTATCACCAAGCGGTTATCGCAGATTTTAGAATTTCAGGAGCTCCGCTTGAGAAATGTTGTATCAGCCAGTGCCACGGATCGTGTTATCCAATCTCTCTCCATTTTATGCATGGATTTTTGCAAGGAGGGAGACAGCCTACCATTTCCTATCAGTATGAAAGAATTAGCCAAGCTGGGAGCTACAACACGCGAAACAGTCAATCAGGTTCTAAAAAAATTGAGGGAAGAAGGCCAGATTGATTATGAGCATAAGAAACTCACTTTTAAAAAGAAAGAATATTTTATGAAATATTTTGAAGGAAGCTAATCAGTCATTTGATTAGCTTTTTTCAAACATTTTGCTACATTTTAGCCATTTTTCTGATGATATCCTCATATTAAGCGCACATTATTTTTTTGTAAAAAAATATATATTCTTAAAAATAATATAATAGCTATAATATGCAAAGAAAACGCTTAAAAAAAGATAAATATGAAAATGTTTTATAAAAAACACAAAGGATTTGGCATTTACAATGTAAGATTTTTGATGTAAGCCTTTTCAAACAGTGGTAGAATAAGAGACATAAAAGGGATTGGGAAACCAAACCTCAATGAAGAAGGAGGACAGTTGATGTCTACACATCCAATTCATGTTTTCTCAGAAATTGGGAAACTGAAAAAAGTTATGTTGCACCGTCCAGGCAAAGAGTTGGAAAACTTGCTGCCGGACTATCTAGAACGTCTTCTTTTTGATGATATTCCTTTCTTGGAAGATGCTCAAAAAGAACACGACGCTTTTGCTCAAGCACTTCGTGATGAAGGAGTGGAAGTTCTTTATCTTGAAAAGTTGGCTGCTGAGTCACTGACTTCTCCAGAAATTCGTGAACAGTTCATCGAAGAATATCTGGAAGAAGCAAATATTCGTGGACGCGAAACGAAGAAAGCTATTCGTGAATTGCTGCATGGTATCAAGGACAACCAAGAATTGGTTGAAAAAACAATGGCAGGGGTTCAAAAAGTTGAATTGCCAGAAATTCCTGAAGAAGCTAAAGGTCTGACTGACTTGGTGGAATCAGATTATCCATTTGCGATTGATCCAATGCCAAACTTGTACTTCACTCGTGACCCATTTGCAACAATGGGTAATGCAGTATCTCTTAACCACATGTTTGCAGATACTCGTAACCGTGAAACTCTCTACGGTAAATACATCTTCAAGCACCATCCAGAATACGGTGGTAAGGTTGAGTTGGTTTACAACCGTGAAGAAGATACTCGTATCGAAGGTGGAGATGAGTTAGTTCTTTCTAAAGATGTACTGGCAGTTGGTATTTCTCAACGTACAGACGCAGCTTCTATCGAAAAACTTTTGGTGAACATCTTCAAGAAGAATGTTGGCTTCAAGAAAGTTTTGGCTTTCGAATTTGCTAACAACCGTAAATTCATGCACTTGGATACTGTCTTCACTATGGTAGACTATGACAAGTTCACGATTCACCCAGAAATCGAAGGCGACCTTCGCGTTTACTCAGTTACTTATGAAAATGAAAAACTCAAGATCGTTGAAGAAAAAGGTGACTTGGCTGAACTTCTTGCTCAAAACCTTGGCGTAGAAAAAGTTCATTTGATTCGTTGCGGTGGTGGCAATATCGTAGCAGCTGCGCGTGAACAATGGAATGACGGATCTAACACCTTGACTATCGCTCCTGGTGTGGTAGTGGTTTATGACCGCAATACCGTAACCAACAAGATTTTGGAAGAATACGGGCTTCGCTTGATTAAGATTCGCGGAAGTGAATTGGTTCGGGGCCGTGGTGGACCTCGTTGTATGTCTATGCCATTTGAACGCGAAGAAGTTTAATCCGTGCTAGGCAGTCGTCAATAGAAAATCTAATAACTAGAAAGAGGAAATAATAGAATGACAAATTCAGTATTCCAAGGACGCAGCTTCTTGGCAGAAAAAGACTTTACTCGTGCAGAGTTAGAATACCTGATTGGTCTTTCAGCTCACTTGAAAGATTTGAAAAAACGCAACATTGAGCACCGTTACCTTGCTGGTAAAAATATTGCTCTCTTGTTTGAAAAAACTTCTACTCGTACTCGTGCAGCCTTTACGACAGCAGCTATCGACCTTGGCGCGCATCCAGAATACCTTGGAGCAAACGATATTCAGTTAGGTAAAAAAGAATCTACTGAAGATACTGCTAAAGTATTAGGACGTATGTTTGACGGGATTGAATTCCGTGGCTTCAGCCAACGCATGGTAGAAGAATTGGCAGAATTCTCAGGTGTTCCAGTATGGAATGGTTTGACTGACGAATGGCACCCAACTCAAATGCTTGCTGACTACTTGACTGTTCAAGAAAACTTTGGCCGTCTGGAAGGCTTGACATTGGTATACTGTGGTGACGGGCGTAACAACGTTGCCAACAGCTTGCTGGTAACAGGAGCTATCCTTGGTGTTAATGTTCACATCTTCTCACCACAAGAACTCTTCCCAGAAAAAGAAATCGTTGAATTGGCAGAAGGATTTGCTAAAGAAAGTGGCGCACACATCCTCATCACTGAAGATGCAGACGAAGCTGTTAAAGGTGCAGATGTTCTTTACACAGACGTTTGGGTATCTATGGGTGAAGAAGACAAATTCGCAGAACGCGTTGCACTTTTGAAACCTTACCAAGTTAACATGGAATTGGTGAAAAAAGCTGAAAATGAAGACTTAATCTTCTTGCACTGCTTGCCAGCATTCCACGATACAAATACTGTTTACGGTAAAGATGTTGCTGAAAAATTTGGCGTAGAAGAAATGGAAGTAACAGACGAAGTCTTCCGTAGCAAGTACGCTCGTCACTTCGACCAAGCAGAAAACCGTATGCACACTATCAAAGCGGTTATGGCTGCAACTCTTGGAAACCTCTACATTCCAAAAGTATAATTTTACATAAGAAACCGTCTACCAACAGCTATGAGGGCTGCGACTAATAGCTTTAGTCCTGCCCTCTTTTATATGATAAGGAATGTTTATTTCCTTGTTGAGAATTTGAAAAATATAAAAAATAGAAGCGCATTCGTTCGAGCGCAATAAAGGAGAATTAAATGGCAAATCGTAAAATCGTTGTAGCCTTGGGAGGAAATGCCATCCTTTCATCTGATCCATCAGCAAAGGCTCAACAAGAAGCTTTGGTTGAAACAGCCAAGCATCTTGTAAAACTAATCAAAAATGGGGATGATTTGATCATCACCCATGGAAATGGTCCGCAAGTAGGAAACTTGCTGCTGCAACACTTGGCAGCTGACTCTGAAAAGAACCCTGCCTTCCCACTAGACTCTCTTGTTGCAATGACAGAAGGAAGCATTGGTTTCTGGTTGCAAAATGCGTTGCAAAATGCTCTCTTGGATGAAGGCATTAAAAAAGATGTTGCTTCAGTTGTAACACAAGTTGTTGTAGATAAGAATGACCCAGCTTTTGTCAACTTGAGCAAGCCAATCGGTCCTTTCTATTCTGAGGAAGAAGCAAAAGCAGAAGCTGAGAAGAGCGGAGCGACTTTCAAAGAGGATGCTGGCCGTGGCTGGCGCAAAGTTGTTGCTTCACCAAAACCTGTTGACATCAAAGAAATTGAAACTATCCGTACTCTCTTGAACGCTGGTCAAGTTGTGGTAGCAGCTGGTGGCGGCGGTATTCCAGTTATCAAAGAAGATAATGGTCATCTGGCTGGTGTTGAAGCTGTTATTGATAAGGATTTCGCTTCTCAGCGCTTGGCTGAATTGGTCGAAGCAGACCTCTTCATCGTCTTGACTGGTGTGGATTATGTCTTTGTCAATTACAATAAACCAAATCAAGAAAAATTGGAACATGTAACAGTTGCTCAACTGGAAGAGTATATCAAGCAAGAACAATTTGCACCAGGCAGCATGCTTCCAAAAGTAGAAGCAGCGATTGCCTTTGTCAATGACCGTCCAGAAGGAAAAGCAGTTATCACTTCCCTTGAAAATCTTGGTGCTTTGATTGAATCTGAAAGCGGAACAATTATTGAAAAAGGTTAGTCATAATTAATTTATACATACTTTAGAAAATCATTTATATTTATTTTCTGTTTTCTTTTAATAAAGTTTTTAGGAAAAGCATATTTGGCGGTTACATTGTCTTCCTTTTATTCAAATTTAAGAAAGCTTTTCCTGAAAATATTTAATAGCTTTTCACAAAAATACTAGCTTTTTAAATGTTAATATGGTAAAATAAATTTAAATAGAAAGCGTTTTCTTGAATGAAAATTCAAGAAAGTAGTCAGTTTTTTACACTTTGTTATAATATTAGGAGGAAAAAACAATGAGTGAAAAAACAAAAAAAGGTTTTAAGATGCCTTCATCTTATACCGTCTTGTTGATAATCATTGCTATTATGGCAGTGATGACATGGATTATTCCTGCGGGTGCTTTTGTAGATGGTGTTTACAAAGCTCAGCCTCAAAATCCACAAGGGATTTGGGATGTCCTCATGGCACCGATTCGGGCTATGCTAGGTACTCATCCAGAGGAAGGCTCGCTGATTAAAGAAACCAGCGCAGCGATTGATGTAGCCTTCTTCATCCTGATGGTTGGTGGTTTCCTTGGCGTTGTTAATGAAACGGGTGCTCTTGACGTAGGGATTGCCTCTATCGTGAAGAAGTACAAGGGCCGCGAAAAAATGTTGATTTTGGTTCTCATGCCTTTATTTGCCCTAGGTGGTACAACTTATGGTATGGGTGAAGAAACCATGGCCTTCTATCCGCTTTTGGTTCCAGTTATGATGGCTGTTGGTTTTGATAGCCTGACTGGTGTAGCGATTATCTTGCTCGGTTCCCAAATTGGATGTTTGGCTTCTACTTTGAACCCATTTGCAACAGGTATTGCTTCAGCAACTGCTGGAGTTGGTACGGGAGATGGTATCGCTCTTCGCTTGATCTTCTGGGTTGTCTTGACTGCTCTGAGCACTTGGTTTGTTTATAGCTACGCGGACAAGATTCAAAAAGATCCGACTAAGTCGCTGGTTTACAGCACTCGCGAAGAAGATTTGAAACACTTTAATGTAGAAGATTCTTCATCAGTAGCATCAACACTTAGCAGCAAACAAAAATCAGTTCTCTTCTTATTTGTTTTAACATTTGTTCTGATGGTATTGAGTTTCATTCCATGGACAGATCTTGGTATCACTATCTTTGATGACTTTAATGCTTGGCTGACTGGTCTGCCAGTTCTTGGCCAAATCGTTGGTTCATCTACAGCTGCTTTGGGTACTTGGTACTTCCCAGAAGGAGCAATGCTCTTTGCTTTCATGGGTATCCTTATCGGTATTGTTTATGGTCTTAAAGAAGACAAAATTATTTCTGCCTTCATGAATGGTGCTGCTGACTTGCTCAGTGTTGCCTTGATCGTAGCGATTGCCCGCGGTATCCAAGTTATCATGAACGATGGTATGATTACTGACACTATCCTCAACTGGGGTAAAGAAGGTCTGAGTGGTCTATCTTCACAAGTCTTTATCGTTTTGACTTATATCTTCTATCTGCCTATGTCATTCTTAATCCCATCCTCATCTGGTCTTGCCAGCGCAACTATGGGTATCATGGCACCACTTGGTGAATTTGTAAATGTACGTCCTAGCTTGATTATCACTGCTTACCAATCTGCTTCAGGTGTCCTAAACTTGATTGCACCAACATCCGGTATTGTGATGGGAGCTCTTGCACTTGGACGTATCAACATTGGTACTTGGTGGAAATTCATGGGCAAACTCGTAGTCGCTATTATTGTAGTGACCATCGCCCTTCTTCTCCTTGGAACCTTCCTTCCATTCCTATAAAATAGTGAGTGAGGTGATTCCATGAAAATAGATATAACAAATCAAGTTAAAGATGAATTTCTTATATCATTAAAAACCTTGATTTCCTATCCTTCAGTACTCAATGAAGGAGAAAATGGAACACCTTTTGGACAAGCAATCCAAGATGTCCTAGAAAAAACTTTAGAGATTTGTCGAGACATAGGTTTCACTACCTATCTTGACCCTAAAGGTTATTACGGATATGCAGAAACCGGTCAGGGAGCAGAGCTTCTGGCCGTTCTCTGTCATTTGGATGTTGTTCCATCAGGTGATGAAGCAGATTGGCGGACACTGCCATTTGAAGCAACTGTCAAAGACGGCTGGGTATTCGGACGTGGTGTCCAAGATGATAAGGGACCATCAATGGCTGCTCTTTATGCAGTCAAGGCTCTGCTAGATAGCGGAGTTGAATTTAAAAAGCGGGTTCGTTTTATCTTTGGTACAGATGAGGAGACACTTTGGCGCTGTATGGGTCGATACAATGAGTTAGAGGAGCAAGCTGCCATGGGTTTTGCACCAGATTCTTCTTTCCCTTTGACCTATGCTGAAAAAGGCCTCTTGCAAGTCAAGCTGCATGGTCCTGGCTCAGATAAGCTAGACCTAGAAGCAGGAGCAGCCTTTAATGTTGTGCCTGGCAAGGCTAGCTACCAAGGAGAGCTTTTGGAACAGGTCGTGGCAGGTTTGCAAGTAGCTTCTTTTGACTATGAGCAAACAGATCATCAAGTCACTGTCCTTGGACTGCCTAAGCATGCCAAGGATGCAGCTGAAGGTGTCAATGCTATTGTTAGGCTGGCGACAGTTTTGCAGCTCTTACAAGCTCATCCTGCCCTGACATTTATTGCAGAAGCGGTGGGAGAAGATGCAACTGGCAGCCGTTTATTTGGTGACGTTTCGGATGAACCGTCTGGCAGACTCTCCTTTAATATTGCAGGTCTGACTCTGAACTCAGAAAAATCTGAAATCCGTATCGATATTCGGATTCCTGTTTTGGCGGATAAAGATCAGTTAGTGGCAAAACTAGCTGAGATTGCTGGGCGCTACCAGCTTGACTATGAAGAATTTGACTATTTGGCTCCGCTTTACGTACCTAAAGACAGCGAACTGGTCAGTACCTTGATGGCCATCTATCAAGAAAAGACTGGCGATGCCAGTCCAGCTCTGTCCTCTGGTGGGGCTACCTTTGCTCGGACCATGCCAAACTGTGTGGCCTTCGGCGCTCTATTCCCAGGGGCTGAGCAGACGGAGCATCAAGCCAATGAACGAGCTTCTTTGGATGATTTCTATCGTGCAATGGATATCTATGCTGAGACCATTTACCGCTTGGCCGGAGAGTAAAATTGCTGGGATATATTCGTTGTTGCTATTTTTTCTAAGGTGAAGCTATTGAAGTTTTTAAAATGATCCTTAAAAGATATTGATAGAAACAAAAGGAGGCTGGGACAAAAGTCCGACCTCAAATATAAAAAGCGAACAAAACTAGTTTTCTGGTAATCAGAATTCTGCTTTGTTCGCTTTTTGCATTTAATTATAGATTTGAAGGGCTTAATAATTAAGATTTTTAAAAATTGAAATCTTTTTGTCTCAGCCTCTTTTTGTTGCACTATGTTTTACAATATATCATTTACTAAAGAAAAATGGGGGCGCAAATTCTTTGAGTTTATCAAAGCATTCGATAGCGGATTGGTTATCTTCACAGATAATTAAGCACACATCGTCTCCACAGACTGTAGCAACAATCTGGGGTAACTCCAGAGCATCTAAAATGGCACCAAAAGATTGGGCTAGTCCGGGCAAGGTTTTCATGACGACTTGATGCTGAACGGGGCGCAACATAACTAGGGCATCTTCCATATAGAAGCGCAGCCTTTTCTCCCAACGAGAAGGGGCGATGCTGTTAATGACATAGTAGGATCTGTCGTTTTCGGTCACCTTGACTAGATTTAGAGTTTTCATGTCACGAGAAAGGGTAGACTGGGTGACAAACACTCCATTTGCTTCTAGTAGTTCTTGGAGTTCCTGTTGGGTATGGACCCTTTTTTCCATAATGAGGGAGCGGATGAGACGATGTCTACTTTCGATTTTATTCATAGATTCACCTGTATTTATTTGATAAACATAGCGTCGCCAAAGCTGAAGAAGCGGTAGTACTCAGCGATAGCATGCTCATAGGCTTGCAGTGTCAGTTGGCGTCCAGCAAAAGCCGATACCAGCATGACGAGAGTTGATTTTGGCAAGTGAAAGTTAGTCGAAAAAGCATCGACAATCTTCCACTGATAGCCTGGTTTGATAAAGATATTGGTCCAGCCAGAGTCAGCTTGGATTTGGCCATCGAATTTACTACCAATTGTTTCTAAAGTGCGGATAGAAGTGGTACCTACGGCAACGACACGGTGGCCGCTTGCCTTGACTTGACGCAGGGTCTCGGCTGCTTCTTCAGATAGGGTATAAAATTCGGAATGCATTTCATGCTCGTCCAAGTTATCAACTGATACGGGACGAAAGGTTCCAAGTCCGACATGCAGGGTCAGGTAGACGAGTTTAATGCCTTTTGCAGCAATTTTATCCAGCAATTCCTCTGTGAAATGGAGGCCAGCGGTTGGAGCGGCAGCGGAGCCGTTTTCTTTGGCATAGACCGTTTGATAGCGCTCACGGTCTTCTAGTTTCTCATGGATATAAGGCGGCAGGGGCATTTCACCCAAACTTTCTAGGACTTCCAGGAAAATCCCCTGATAGTCAAAGCGAACAATCCGTCCACCGTGCTCCAGCTCTTCTGTAACGGTGGCAGTCAAACGGCCATCACCGAAAGAAACATGCGCTCCGACTCTTAGACGCTTGGCAGGCTTGGCTAGGACTTCCCAGAAGTCTCCTTGGGTATTTTTAAGGAGCAGGAGCTCTACATGACCGCCGGTTTCAGGCTTGGTTCCATAAAGGCGAGCTGGTAGGACACGGGTGTTATTCATAACCAAGGCATCGCCTGGCTCAAGTTGGTCAATAATGTTGTCAAAATGTTGGTCACTAAACTGGCCAGTTTTCCGATCTACGATGAGCAAGCGAGAGGAGTCTCGCTTCTCCAAAGGGGTTTGAGCAATTAATTCTTCCGGCAAGTGAAAATCAAAATCAGCAGTATTCATTCTATCTCCTTAAACAGTTATCATCATCCAAATGTAGTAAGCGGCTAGTAAAAAGGGAATACTAATTAAGAAACTTCCCAAGCATAAAAACACTATCTGCCAGCTTCGATGTTTTTTTAAGAAAAGACCGATGATAAAAAGTGTAATTCCTAGCAAAAATATAATAATCATTGGTAACAGCATTCTTTTATTATACCACGATTTGTTAATAAATCCTTCAAGGAAAATTTGAAAAATTAAGCAGATTATACTTGACAAAAATTGGTCTATACCATATAATAAAAGAAAGAAATCAAACAAGATAAACAGGAGAGATAGGATGAAAGTTATTCGTGTTGAAAATCAAGTGGAAGGCGCAAAAGTAGCTTTGGCACTTTTGAAAGAGAAGTTAGCTCAGGGAGCCAAAACTCTGGGATTGGCAACAGGAAGCAGTCCAATCGAGTTTTACAAGCAAATCGTTGCCAGCGACTTGGACTTTTCAGAGCTGACCAGTGTAAACTTGGATGAGTACGCGGGACTTTCAGAAGATAATCCTCAGTCTTACCGTTACTTTATGAATGAGCAGCTGTTTCATAAAAAACCTTTCAAAGAAAGCTTTCTGCCGAATGGTGTGGCAGAAGATGCGGAAGTAGAAGTAGAGCGCTACAACCAAGTTTTAGCTAATCATCCAGTAGATCTGCAGATTTTAGGAATTGGAATCAATGGTCACATTGGATTTAATGAGCCTGGAACGAGTTTCGACAGCACCGTCCATATCGTTGATTTGGAGCAGTCAACCATCGAAGCTAATGCTCGCTTCTTTGATAAGATCGAGGATGTACCTACTCAGGCTTTCTCAATGGGGATTCGTAATATTCTGGATGCTAAATCCATCATCCTTTTTGCTTACGGTGCTTCTAAGGCTCAAGCAATTGCGGGAACGGTACAAGGTGAGGTGACGGAATCTTTGCCAGCTAGTGCCCTTCAACGACATGAAGATGTGGTCATTATCGCAGATAAAGAAGCTCTGAGTTTGTTAGATGCCTGATTTTCTATTTCCTATCTAATTTTTAGATAGGATTTTTTATATTTGCTAAAAACCTTGTAGAAAATATGTTATACTAATAAGGAATGATTTTTTTGGAGGATAAATGTGAAGAAGAAGTTTTTTGTACTTGGATTGATTTTATCAGCTGTTTTGTCGCCACTTGCTGCTAGTGCAGATGAATTAGTGGATAGAGCGCAGAAAATGTATCCAAATGATCACGTACAAGCGATTAATCGGCCCAAATCATCTTTGATGATTGATGGTAATACAGGAGATGTGCTGTGGCAGGACAATATTGATGAGGTCCGTGACCCAGCCAGCATGAGTAAAGTCATGACTTTGTACTTGGTCTTTGAGGCGATAAAAGAAGGAAAACTCAGTTTGGACACGGTAATCAAAGCGACACCACAAGACCAAGCCATCGCCGGTATTTATGAAATTTCCAATAATAAAATTGTTGCAGGTGTGGACTACACTGTTTCGGAGCTGATTACCATGACGGTTGTGCCATCATCTAATGCAACGACTGTCATGTTGGCGAATTATTTATCAAATAACGATCCAGATGTTTTTCTGGACAAAATGAATGCCAAGGCTCAGGAATTGGGCATGACCAACACCAAATGGTTCAATGCCAGCGGAGCAGCGGCGATTTCTTTCAAGGGCTACTATACTCCTCAGAATTATGACAATTATGCTAGCAATCAGACGACTGCGCGTGATTTGGGGATTCTGGTTTACAATTTTGTAAAAAATTATCCTGATATTTTAAACTATACCAATCAGGCTAAAGTGACGGTAAAAGCTGGCACGCCATATGAAGAAACGTTCGATACCTATAATTACTCTTTACCGGGTGCTCGCTACGCTCTAGAGGGAGTAGATGGCTTAAAGACAGGCTCAAGTCCGAATGGTGCCTTCAATTATATTGCGACAGTCAAACGTGGAGACCAGCGGGTGATTGGTGTCATTATGGGGGTTGGCGACTGGTCTGACCAAGACGGCGAATATTATCGTCATCCATTTGGCAATGCCTTAATCGAAAAAGCCTACGCTGACTATGAATACAAGAAGGTATTTTCTAAAGGAGAGCAGGAAATTGATGGGGAGACATACAATCTACCAGAAGATTTTTATGTGACGGTCAAAAAAGGCACTGAACCAAAAGTAAAAGTTGAAAATGGTGTCTTAAAAGCTGAAAATGACTTGACAACGCTCTCTACGCTAATCTCAGATGGTATGAAAGTGGAGCGAGTAGAACGATCTATCGCACAATCTGTGAAAGAAGTGGCTACAGGGAAAAATACCAAAAAAGCATGGTATAATCTTCTGATTAATAATCGCTTGCTTATCCTGTTGCCTGTCGGGATACTCGTCCTTATCTTGTTTGCCGAAAACTCTAAACGCAAAAAAAGAAGAGCGCAGGCTAAAACTAGACGAGATAGATACAGATAAATAATTTTCATCTATAAAGAAATCAAATAAAACTCAGTTGAAATAAATTGGTAGACTCCCTTTATAGTGGATAGTAAAAAAACTAAAAATTTACTAGAAACTAAATGGAGAGTATATCAAATCACTGAGTTTTCTTTATATATTTTAGGAGTCTCCCTTGACCACTTTAAAAAAATTTCAGAATAGCTATTTTGTCTATTTTTTGATGTACAATTTTTATTTTCTTTCATTGTCGTTGTTTTCGACCTTGATATCGGTTTATATGCTGGATAAGGGGTACACGGCGGGTCAAGTATCCATTGTCGTATCAGCTTCCTTCTTTTCGTCCATGCTGGCTCAGCCCATCATGGGAATGTTGAATGATACACTTGGAATCAAGAGAGTTTCGCTTGTCAGCTTTGGATTGATTATTTTAGGAGCCATCTTTTTCATGCAGGCTGATAATCTCTGGCTTTTGACCATCTGGTACAGTTTTGTCTTGATGCTCATTAACGGAGTCAGCACAGTGATGGATGTATTGGCGACCCAGAGCCCTTATAAATACGGGGAAATTCGAATTTGGGGGACAATCGGTTATGCCTTTGGTTCGCAACTGGCAGGTTTGATTTATAAAAATATTTCTCCTCAAGCCATTTATCTGGTCTTTATTGGGACTATGTTGCTGAGTATTCTAGGGGTTCTTGGTATGAATCCTAAGCGGGATAGGTTGACTAAAAAAATTGAAAAAAGAGGCCATTCGTTCTTTTCAGCCATTCTTAAAAACAGAACCTATCTTTCTTATCTCATTCTTGTCGCCCTTTACTCTGGTGTAGGCAATACAGGTCACACTTATATTCCATCTATGCTAGAATACAGTGGCTTGAGTGTTGATTGGGCAACGACAGTCGTGGCTGTCTCTGTACTATGCGAGACTCCCTTAATCTTTTATTCTTACCTTTTCATGGATAAGATATCTGTCAAAAAGTTGCTCTATATTTGTTTGGGTATGATGCTCCTTCAGTACGCAGTTTATGCTTTGAACTTTGGCTTAGGCTCGAAAATTGTAGTCACTCTGATTTCCAAGCATGCTTCTGGCATGCTACTGACTATGCTTAGTTTGCGCATTGTTGCAAATTTGGTGGATGAAAAATATTTGGTGACAGCCTTTGCGCTGCTCCAGACAGGGCGAAATTTAGGCACGATTTTCATCCAGAATATGTCAGGCTCCATCTTGGATCACTTTGGCTATGAAAGGATGAATCTTATGCTGACAGCCATTATCGGCCTGGTGCTCTTGCTTGCCCTCTTCTTGAAAGTTCCTGAAAAGAAGAATCAGAATTTATTTGGATAAGAAAAAACGAGCCTGGAAATTTTTCAGCTCGTTTTTCTTTGGGGAAATTGGCAAGAAAGTAAGCAGCTTTTCTTTGTTCTATGTACACAAGTTCTCACTTTGGCTTTTTAATTACGAATAAAGATATAAAAGACATTGTTTTGAAAGGGAAATGCTCATGTTGCTTGCGAAAAATGAAGAGGGGATTTTGCTGAATGCCATGGAAAACCAGCCGTCCCTAGGCGAACAAACCTTTTGTCCGGCCTGTTCCGGTGAGGTCCGTTTTAAAAATGGAAGGGTCATGCGGCCACATTTTGCGCATATTTCTCTTGAAAATTGTTTGTTTTATGCGGAAAATGAAAGTGCGGAGCATTTGAACTTGAAAGCTGGACTTTATAGCTGGGGGAAGCAAAGCCAAGAGGTTCAGGTGGAGGCCTTTTTGCCTGAGATAAGGCAGATTGCTGACCTTTTGATAGACGACCGCATAGCGCTGGAAATCCAATGTAGTCCTCTCAGTCAGGAACGACTAGAAGAAAGGATGCTGTCCTATCGCCAGCATGGCTATCCGGTCCTCTGGCTTTTGGGCAAGAAATTATGGTTAAAACAGTCGCTGACGAAACTGCAAAAGGACTTTCTTTATTTTAGTCAAAATATGGGCTTTCATCTTTGGGAATTGGATGAGAAAAAGCAGGAGCTTCGGCTTAAATATCTCATTCACGAAGACTTGCATGGGCGAGCTCAGTACAAGGTCAAATCCTTTCCTTTTGGTCAAGACTGCCTTTTATCTGTCCTCCGCAGCCCCTTTCAGAAGCAGGAGTTAGAGAGTTATCTGGCTCGGCAGGATCCAGAGATTTGTCGCTATGTTCGTCAGCAGCTTTATTACCAGCAGCCTCGATGGATGAAGCTCCAAGCCCAGCTTTATCAAAAAGGAGACAATCTTCTGACCAAGTCAGTAGAGGATTTTTATCCGCAGGTTCGGCCTGTTCAAGCCAGCTCCTTTTGCCAAATAACAAGAGATTTGACGCCCTATTACCAGCACTTTAATCGCTATTATCAGGCTGAAAACAATAAGCAGCTTCAAATTATCTATCCACCGGTATTTTATGCGAGGAGGAGAGCAGATTCTTAAATATTATTCCACTTCCTATTGATGAAGAAGAGAGTTTTTACCTATACTTTGAATTTAAGAATATTTGAAAATCCTGTATAATAAAGTAATAAGTTAGATATTTCAAAATTCTAATTTTGACTAGTCCAACCAACTTTACCAAAGATGAGAAGCGAAAGGAGCCACCATGAAGAAAATTTTTGTAATCTTTTTGAGTATCATCACGCTCAGTTCAGCTATGTTTTTAGGAGGTTGCAGTCTGCTAAACAGTCGGTCAGAAAAAGAAAAAATGATTCAGATTGCGGAGGGGAAGAAAGCACAGACAGCAATAGAAGAATTACTAAGACAGGAAGATTCTAAAGCATTGACTGAGGAGGGGATTATAAAAGAATATTCAATAAATAAAGATAAATTAGAGTATAATCCTATGGGGGGGTTAATCGTTGAACTTATAATCAATGGTGAACCAGAATTAACTATTAAAACAACATTGATGGAAGAATCTGAAGAGAAATTAGAACACACAGGTTATGTAATCTCTGGTGAACTCGCAAAGAAATTGAGGGGAGAATAACATGAGATATGATAAAGCATTTAGTGATAAGAAAAAAGTTAATATTGCATTGCAAGAATATGAAATTAAGAAAGTAAATCAAGAGATCAAACTTAAAGATGGAGGCTATGTCGGCACCGTCGCCCAAATTTACGACAATGTACATGGCAATGAGGAGCAATTTTCTATCTTTACGAACTTCTATCAATGATTGCGTTTTCATATTCTTTGGAAAAATAGTATAATAATCAATATAAGACGTTAATCTAAAACTGGTTTCTTATTTTCGTTAAGGTATCAGCTTTAGCAAAGATGAGAAGCGAAAGGAGCTATCATGAAGAAAATTTTTGTAATATTTCTGAGTGTCATCACGCTCAGTTCAGCTATGTTTTTAGGAGGTTGTAGTATGCTAAACAGTCATTCAGAAAAAGAAGAAATGATTCAGATTGCAGAGAGTCAGAAATCTAAAAAGTTAATTGAGGAAATGTTAAGGAAGAAAGATCCTGAAGCACTGACAGAAAAGGGGATAATAAAAAAATATACAATAAATGAAAAAAATCTTAAATATAATCCAATGGGTGGCTTAATAGTTGAGCTTATAATAAACGATGACCCGGAATTAACAATTACCACAACATTGATGGAAGAGTCTGATGGGAAGCTAGAACATACAGGGTACGTAATTTCTGGTGAGCTTGCAAAGAAGTTGAGGGGAGAATGAGATGACGTATGATAAATCATTTAGTGATAAACAGAAGGTTAAAATTGCTTTGCAAGAATATGAGATAAAAAATGTTAATCAAGAGGTTGAACTAAGTGACGAAACATATATCGGTACTGTCTCCCAAATTTACGACAATGTAAATGGTAATGAAGAGCAGGTTTATGTACTAACAAATAATGTAACGAATCGCGCCGCTGTCCCCTACTCCGCTTCGGATGCTGAGCGTGCTCAGGTGCAGGATGTGACGGTCATGATGCAGGGATCGCAGACCAAGACGCACACTCCTAAGTTGCTCCACGACACTGTTACGGATTGGCTGCCTACAGACTTTGTGACGGCGGCCCACCGCCTGGGTCCTGTCGGTGCAGTGGAACATGCTACCCCTTTTGTTTATCGCCATTCCCAAAATATCATCACTCAGAAAAGCCGGGAAGTGCTGGATAAGGCAGATCGAGATGCTAGCAATAATATAGGAGATGCGGTCGGATTCTTTAATAAAGATGTTGGTCAGGCTGTGACGAGGGGGGCTTAATTCTTTAACTTGAATTGTCAAATTAAGTGCACAATTTTACCATAAAATACTTCATAAGGAGTTTTCCGGTTGAGACACTTTCGTGGTCTATTATTTAGTTTATCCTCCCACAGCTGAATGGTGTGCTCGTCAATGAATGTTAAGTCGCTCCCTTTGGGAAAATACTCCCTTAATAATCCATTGGTATTCTCATTTGTTCCCCGTTGCCAAGGCGCATGAGGGTCTGGGAAATAGACCTCTACCTTTAATTTGTCCGTCAAGTCTTGATGATTCGTGAATTCTTTTCCTCTATCTGGAGTGATCGTTTCTTTCGGTAAGGGCTCCAACATTTGTACCATCGCCTCTATGACCAGTTTGCTTTTCTTGACCGCTACCTTCTTGATTTTAAGAAAACGAGAATAGCGATCCGTTAGAGTAACTAAGCAAGCTTTCCCGGTTTTCCCTGCAACCGTATCTGCTTCCCAATCACCGATCCTATCTCGCTTGTTTGCTTCTTCGGGTCTTTCATGAATGGTATGAGAAATAGGAATTTTCCCTCTGTTTTCAACATGACCTTTCGTATGACGTGTTTTCCCACGATGACGGAGTTTGCGAATCACACCACGAGCGCCATGTGAAAGCTTGTCGTCAAAGTGACCGCGATAGATGGCTCTATAAATCGTTTGATAACTAATAACAGCTTTCCCATATTCTAGGCATAACCGGCCTTCTATTTCTTCAGGAGACCATTGGCAATCGAGAAAAAGGTGCTTGACTATTTTGCTTAGATTCGAGTCTAGATCTAACTTTCTCTTTCGTCCACAATGTGATTTTGCAAGTTGATAAGCTGCTTGTGCTTTGTTGGGAGAATAGATATTTTCTTTCGTATGACGTTTCCATTCCCGACTAATGCTGGAAGGATGACGGTGAAGTAATTTTGCGATTTGAGAGAAATTTAGTCCTTTTGTACGGTAAATCAGAATACTTTCGCGTTCATCTATGGTAAAATGGTGATAGCTCATAAGATTTCCTTTCGTAACTAGTTGGTTCAATTCTATTTTACTAGAAAATCTTATGAATTTTTATTGTGCACTTATATTGTATATTCAAGGTCTAAGAAAAGAGCTTTTTCCGATATGCTTCAAGAAGAGTATGAAATGGCAACAGCCATTTTACGGAAACAGGAGTGGGATACTAGTGTTGAATGGCAGGTTCTAAATCAGTATATAGAATCCTATGATATAATGGCGGATGAAGCCAGTAATGACCAGTTGAAAAAATTAGATTTGAAAGATGAGGAATTGGTAGAAAACTTCTCAAGACAGAGACGTCGATTAGAGTGGGGTATTGAAGAGAACTATCGCCGTCTTCGTGAATCTAAATGAATAACGACAGATGCTTTAGTGAATAAAAATAACGGGCATAAGATTGAATAGAGTTAGAGTAAAGGAAAAAGTTTATGTTTATAACAGAATCAAGATCAGAACCAGTAAGAGCTTATTTTTCATCATCCAAAACGATTGATTTAGTAGAAATCAAGAAAGCAATAGAAAAGCAAATTATAACGAATGTTCTAGCTCCGCTCTTGCTGGCTCAAAGGAACAGGCTGCAGAGCACATATGATAATCTTTTTACCGATGTCGCAAAGACAGTTCAAGAAAGCGTAGAAGTAGCTGCAGATCAGTTGGATACCTCTATGAAAGGCCAATTCTCTAAGAAAGTTGTGACCGTCATAAAAGAAAATAGTGAAAAATATAAAGAAATTTAACAATTGAGCTCTTTTGGATTCGAGTCCTGATTAGTCAGGAATCGGATGCAGAGAGCTCTTTTAAATGAAGTTTATCTATTTGTCTACCCTGCTATTTTGATGCTTGAGTTTCATAAAATCAGAATTTTTGTGATAAAATAGAAAAGATGGAGGAAATTTCTATGGCAAAACAAAGAAATGAAATTGAAGAAAAATATACTTGGGATTTGAGCACCATTTTCCCAACAGATGAAGCCTTTGAAGCAGAATTGGCGCAGGTTTCAGAAGAAGTGAAGAAAGCAGCTAGTCTGGCTGGACATTTGCTGGATTCAGCGGACAGTCTTTTGACAACGACTGAAGTGCAGTTGGACTTGATGCGACGGATTGAAAAGCTTTATTCTTATGCTCACATGAAGAATGACCAAGATACTCGTGTGGCCAAGTATCAAGAATATCAAGCTAAGGGTATGACTCTTTATAGCGAATTCGGACAAAGCTTTGCCTTCTATGAGCCCGAATTTATGGCGATTACAGAAGAACAATACCAAGCTTTTTTGTCTGAGCAGCCGAGTTTGCAGCTGTATCAGCATTATTTTGACAAGCTTTTGAAAAAGAAAGCTCATATCTTGACACAGCGTGAAGAGGAGCTACTGGCTGGTGCTGGTGAAATCTTTGGGGCAGCGGGCGAAACTTTTGCTATCTTGGATAATGCAGATATCGTCTTTCCGATGGTGCATGATGAAGATGGAAATGAAGTTCAGCTCAGCCACGGCAACTATATCACCTTGGTTGAGTCTAAAAATCGAGAAGTCTGTAAGGAAGCTTACGAGGCTCTCTACAGCGTATACGAGCAGTATCAGCATACCTATGCCAAAACTCTGCAGACCAATGTCAAGGTTCACAACTACAATGCGAAAGTCCGCAAGTTTTCATCTGCCCGTGAAGCGTCCTTGTCAGCTGACTTCATTCCAGAGAGTGTTTATGACAGCCTAGTTTCAGCGGTTAATAAGCATTTGCCTCTCTTGCAGCGTTATATCGCTTTGCGAGCGAAGATTTTAGGTATTTCTGACTTGAAGATGTATGATATGTACACACCTTTGTCAGAGACAGACTACAAGTTCACTTATGAGGAAGCCTTGTCTAAGTCTGAGGAAGTTCTGGCTATTCTGGGTGAGGATTATTTGAGCCGAGTGAAGAAAGCATTCTCAGAGCGCTGGATTGATGTTCATGAAAATCAAGGCAAGCGGTCAGGAGCATACTCAGGCGGTTCTTATGATACCAATGCCTTTATGTTGCTCAACTGGCAGGATACGCTGGACAATCTCTTTACCTTGGTGCACGAGACGGGTCACAGCATGCACTCCAGCTATACACGTGAGACGCAGCCTTATGTTTACGGAGACTACTCTATCTTCTTGGCTGAGATTGCTTCAACGACCAATGAAAATATCCTGACAGAGAAGCTCTTGGAAGAAGTAGAAGACGACGCTACTCGCTTTGCTATCCTCAATCACTTCTTGGATGGCTTCCGAGGTACAGTCTTCCGTCAAACCCAGTTTGCTGAGTTTGAGCACGCTATCCACAAGGCTGACCAAGAAGGTCAAGTTTTGACTAGCGAGTTTCTCAATGACCTCTATGCTGACTTGAATGAGAAATATTACGGTCTGAAAAAGGAAGACAATCCGCAGATTCAGTACGAATGGGCTCGGATTCCGCATTTCTACTACGATTACTATGTTTTCCAATATTCGACAGGCTTTTCAGCAGCTTCTGCCTTGGCTGAAAAGATTGTCCATGGCAGTCAGGAAGACAAGGACAAGTATTTGGACTATCTGAAAGCTGGGAACTCTGACTATCCACTCAATGTCATCAAAAAAGCAGGTGTGGATATGGAAAAAGAAGACTACCTAAATACTGCTTTTGCTGTCTTTGAGCGTCGTCTGGATGAATTTGAAGCTTTGGTCGAAAAGTTGGGACTGGCATAAAATGGTCGAGACTTATAATCAAAACTCCAATCCCAATATGCGGCGGCCAGTGGTCAAAGAAGAAATTGTAGACTTTATGAGACAGAGACTCCAGCCGGTCGCTGGTAGACTCAAGGAGCTGGAGGATTTTGCCAGAGCTGAAAATGTACCTGTGATTCCCCATGAGACAGTGGCTTACTTCCGCCTGCTACTCGAAAGTCTCCAGCCTGAGAAGATTTTAGAAATCGGTACGGCTATTGGTTTTTCGGCCCTTTTGATGGCGGAACATGCTCCTCAGGCTCAGATTACAACTATTGACCGTAATCCAGAGATGATTGAGCTGGCCAAGGCTAATTTTGCTAAGTATGACAGCCGTCAGCAGATCACTCTGCTGGAAGGTGACGCAATGGATTTGCTTGATACACTGGAGGATTCTTACGACCTTGTCTTTATGGACTCTGCCAAGTCCAAGTATGTGGTCTTTCTGCCCCAAGTCCTTAAGCGCCTTAATCCTGGTGGCCTGGTCCTCATCGATGATGTATTCCAAGGTGGCGATGTTGCCAAGCCTTTTGAGGAAATTAAACGTGGTCAGCGGGCTATTTACCGTGGCTTGCATAGTCTTTTTGACGCAACTCTGGACAGCCCAGATTTGACTTCTAGTCTGCTTCCCTTGGGAGATGGGCTGCTTATGATTAGAAAAAAATGAGATATCTGAAATTATCCTGTTATTTAAAAGTTTTTAGCAAAATTTAAGATATCAAGTTAGATTTGTGGTACAATAGACAAAGTGAATTTATATAAAAGCGAGGAGAAAAACATTCTATGAAGAAAAAATTGTTCGCAGGAGCTGTGACACTTTTATCCGTTGTTACGTTAGCTGCGTGTTCGCAAGCAGATGGTAAAGACATTATTACCATGAAGGGAAACACAATTACGGTTAATGAGTTTTATGATCAAGTTAAGAGCAATGGAGCTGCTCAGCAAGTCTTGCTTCAAATGACGATCAAGGAAGTATTTGAAAATAAATACGGTAAAAAGGTAACCGATAAAGAGGTGACAGAAGCCTTTGATAAAATGAAATCAGCCTATGGCTCTGCTTTCCAAAAGGTTCTTGCACAAAACGGATTGACCGAAGATGCCTATAAGGATCAAATTCGGACCAATAAATTGGTTGAGTATGCTGTAAAAGAAGCTGCTAACAAAGAATTGACAGATGAAAATTATCAGGCTGCCTTTGCAAATTATACGCCAGAAGTGACTGCTCAAATCATCAAGCTGGACAGCGAAGATAAGGCTAAAGAAATCCTTGAACAGGCTAAAGCGGAAGGTGCTGATTTTGGTCAAATCGCAAAAGATAACTCAACAGATGCAGCAACCAAAGAAAAAGGTGGAGAAGTGAAGTTTGATTCTGGCTCGACAGATGTTCCAGATGCTGTCAAAAAAGCTACTTTTGCCTTAGAAGAAAATGGAATTTCAGATGTTGTAACTGTTCGAAGTTCTCAAAATTATAGCTCCAGCTTCTATATTGTTAAGTTGGTCAAAAAATCTGAAAAATCTTCAAATTGGAAGGATTATAAAAAGCAGCTGAAAGAAGTTATTTTAACGCAAAAACAAAATGATGCTAGCTTCATTCGCTCAGTTGTAGCCAAAGAGCTGAAAGATGCAAATATTAAGGTGAAAGATGCTGCTTTCCAAAATGTTTTTGCGCAATATATTGATTCAGAAACCTCAGATTCATCTGCCTCTGCTTCCTCAAGTGCTGCCAGCAGCTCAAAGACTTCTGAGTCCAGCTCAGCAGCTGAAAGCAGTTCAGAAGAAGCTTCTTCATCAGCCGCAGAATAAGGTTGACGAAAAGAGAATAAGCAAGTATAATAAGACTGGTGAGAATTGATTTTTCAAGTTCTTAGTTCAGAGAATTGGCGGTGCTGCGAGCCATCTGAGACGGGAAATCATGCTACTCATCTTGGAAAATAGAATATGAAATGAGAATGACAAGTTCATTGAATGAAGGTGGTACCGCGGTTTTTCGCCCTTCGGACAAGGAACTTGTCTTTTATATTGACTGTGGAGGTCAAACGATGAAAACCTATTTGGTCAAACAGAAACTTCGCTTAGGCGGCGAACGTTTTGATATCAAGGACGATCGAGGCAATGTAGATTACCAAGTGGAAGGATCTTTTTTCCAGATTCCTAAGACTTTTACCATCTACGATGCACAGGGGCAGACTGTCAGCCAGATTTCCAAAACCTTTCTAACTTTCCTGCCCCAGTTTGAGATCAAGCTCAGCAACGGACATAGCTTTTATATCCGTCAGAAATTCACGATTTTGCGTGATAAGTATGAATTTGACAATTTGGGGCTACGAGTGGAGGGCAATTTTTGGGATCTGAATTTCCGTCTGCTGGATGATCACAATCAAGTCGTTGCGGAGATTGCCAAGGAGCTTTTCCATCTAACCTCTACTTATCAGGTTCATATTTATGAGGAGACTTATTCAGATCTGGTGATTTCCCTCTGTGTCGCTATTGATTATGTCGAAATGCTGGAAAGCTCGTCGTCATAATGCAATTATTTTTAGAAAAAATTTAAGGAGAAAAAATAAATGAAACAAATGTCAAGTGCTCAGGTTCGTCAAATGTGGCTGGATTTTTGGGCAACTAAAGGTCATGCAGTAGAACCATCTGTCAGCTTGGTGCCAGTCAATGATCCAACCCTGCTCTGGATTAACTCTGGAGTAGCAACCCTCAAGAAATACTTTGACGGAACCATTATTCCAGAGAATCCTCGGATTACCAATGCTCAAAAGGCGATTCGGACCAACGACATCGAAAATGTCGGAAAGACTGCCCGCCACCATACTATGTTTGAAATGCTGGGCAACTTCTCTATCGGCGATTATTTCCGTGATGAAGCGATTGAGTGGGCTTACGAGCTTTTGACTAGCCCTGAGTGGTTTGATTTCCCCAAAGACAAGCTTTACATGACCTACTATCCAGATGACAAGGACTCTTACAACCGCTGGATTGAAATGGGAGTGGATCCAAGTCACTTGATCCCAATTGAGGACAACTTCTGGGAAATCGGTGCAGGACCTTCTGGACCAGATACAGAGATTTTCTTTGACCGAGGCGAAGCTTTCGACCCAGAAAATATCGGAGTCCGTCTCTTGGAAGAAGATATTGAAAACGACCGTTATATCGAAATCTGGAATATCGTCTTGTCACAATTCAACGCCGACCCTGCTGTACCGCGTAGCGAGTACAAGGAATTGCCTCATAAGAACATTGATACGGGCGCTGGTTTGGAGCGTTTGGTCGCTGTTATCCAAGGGGCGAAGACCAACTTTGAAACAGACCTCTTCATGCCAATTATTCGTGAAGTAGAGAAACTGTCTGGCAAGGTCTATGACCAAGATGGCGACAATATGAGTTTCAAGGTTATCGCAGACCATATCCGCTCGCTCTCCTTTGCGATTGGTGATGGCGCTCTTCCAGGAAATGAAGGCCGTGGTTATGTCCTTCGTCGTCTGCTTCGTCGGGCTTCTATGCATGGTCAGAAGTTGGGTATTGAAGGGACCTTCCTTTACAAACTTGTACCAACTGTGGGCAAGATTATGGAAAGTTACTATCCAGAAGTTCTTGAAAAGCAAGGCTTTATCGAAAAGATTATCAAGAGTGAGGAAGAGTCTTTTGCTCGTACTCTGCACTCTGGTCAACACTTTGCCCAAGGCATCGTAGCAGACCTGAAAGAAAAAGGTCAAACAGTCATTTCTGGTCAAGATGCCTTCAAACTTTACGATACTTACGGCTTCCCACTGGAGCTGACTGAGGAAATCGCTGAGGAAGCAGGCATGACGGTGGATCGTGCTGGCTTTGAAGCGGCTATGAAAGAGCAGCAGGATCGGGCGCGTGCTTCCGTCGTCAAGGGCGGCTCAATGGGCATGCAAAATGAAACACTGCAGGCCATCACAGTAGAGAGTGCCTTCAACTACGAAAGAGAAGAGTTGACAGCTGAGTTGGTCGCTATCGTGGCGGACGATGCAGCAGTGGAGTCTGTTGAGATAGGCACAGCTGCCCTCATCTTTGCAGAAACACCATTCTACGCAGAAATGGGTGGTCAGGTGGCCGACCACGGTCAAATCTTTGATGCAGAAGGCAATCTGGTAGCGCAAGTAAGGGACGTGCAAAAGGCACCAAATGGTCAGCCATTACATACTGTAGAAGTTTTGGCTCCTTTGGCTCTGGGGCAAAACTATAAACTGGAAATTGACCACAGCCGTCGTTACCGTGTGATGAAAAACCATACGGCGACTCACCTCTTGCATGCAGCCCTACATAATGTTCTTGGGAACCATGCAACCCAGGCAGGCTCTCTGAACGAAGTAGAATTCCTGCGCTTTGACTTTACGCATTTCCAAGCAGTGACAGCAGAAGAGCTGCGCGCTATTGAGCAAGAAGTCAATGAGAAGATTTGGGAAGCTATTGCCATTGAGACAGTAGAGACAGATATTGATACAGCTAAGGAAATGGGTGCCATGGCGCTCTTTGGCGAAAAGTATGGTAAAGAAGTTCGTGTCGTAACCATTGGTGACTACTCTGTTGAGCTTTGCGGAGGCACCCACCTAGGCAACACTTCTGAAATCGGGATTTTCAAGATTATCAAAGAAGAAGGTATCGGATCTGGAACTCGTCGTATCTTGGCAGTCACCAGCAAGGAAGCTTTCGAAGCCTACCGTGAGGAAGAAGAAGCGCTCAAGGCTATCGCAGCGACCCTCAAGGCACCGCAAATCAAGGAAGTGCCTAATAAGGTAGAATCTCTGCAAGAACAGCTTCGCCAACTCCAAAAAGAGAATGCTGAGCTCAAGGAAAAAGCAGCAGCAGCGGCCTCTGGGGAAGTCTTCAAGAATGTTCAAGAAGCAAATGGACATCGCTTTATCGCTAGTCAGGTCTCTGTTTCCGACGCTGGTGCCCTGCGTACCTTTGCGGACACTTGGAAGCAGAAGGACTATTCAGATGTTCTCGTACTGGTCGCAGCAATTGGAGACAAGGTCAATGTCCTTGCAGCCAGCAAGACTAAGGATGTTCATGCCGGTAATCTGATTAAGGAATTGGCACCGATTGTGGATGGTCGAGGCGGTGGTAAGCCAGACATGGCTATGGCCGGCGGCAGCAAGCAATCAGCCATCCAAGATTTACTTGGAGCAGTTGCTGAGAAATTATAATAGATTTTTTAAGATCAGGATTGATGTCCTGGTCTTTTTTTTCGCTTTTCTAAAGACAAGAAAATGTTTAATTAAAATGTTTTTATGAATAAAAATACAAATAATGCTTGACAATATCGGATTTTGATAGTAGAATTATACGCATATTTATACAAAGGAGTTTTAAAATATGCGTATTTCGATTGTTGGAATTACAGGTTACTCAGGATTAGAACTCCTTCGTATCCTACAGCATCATCCAAGAGCTAAGGTCGTTTCGATTCATGCGACGAAGGAAATCGGCAGATTTTTGTCAGAACTTTACCCACATTTAAAAGGGCTGTGTGACCTAAAAATTGAGGTGTTTGATAGTCAGCGTATTATGCAGCAAGCTGATCTGGTATTTTTTGCAACTCCGAGCGGGGTAGCAAAAGAGATGGTGGCAGATTTTATTGCAGCAGATTTTCCGGTAATTGACTTGTCTGGAGATCATCGCTTACCAGGAGATATTTATAAAAAATGGTATAAAAAAGTGCCTGCTCAGGCAAGTATTCAGAAAAAGTTTATTTATGCCTTGTCTGAATTTGTAGATGTAAGTAAGAAGCACTTTATTGCCAATCCAGGCTGCTATGCTACAGCAACGGAACTGGCCTTGGTTCCTCTGTTGCAAGCGCAGGCTATTGAGCTTGATTCTATTATTGTGGATGCTAAGAGTGGTCTGACTGGTGCAGGGAAAAATCCTACAGAAGCCAGTCATTTCGTACAGGTTCATGATAACTATATCACTTATAAACTAAATCAGCACCAGCATATTCCTGAAATTGTTCAGTTTTTGCAGAACTTTGATGAGAAGCTTGTGTCTATCCAGTTTTCGACTTCTCTGATCCCGGTTAATCGTGGGATTGTGGCAACGGTTTATGTAAAATTGAAAAAAGGCCTGAATGTAGCAGATATTTCCAGTATGTATCGACGATGTTATCAGGATAAACCTTTTGTCAGGGTGCAGGCAGCCTTACCAACCTTGCATCAAGTGATTGGTACTAACTACACAGATATAGGTTTTGATTACAATCCGGTGACCAATATCTTAACGGTGGTTGCAGTTCTAGATAACTTGGTCAAGGGAGCGGCTGGACAAGCTGTTCAAAATATGAATCTTATGTTTGCTTTTCCAGAGACGGAAGGACTTCTCAGTCCACCTCTATTTGTATAGTGATGATTGGAGTCAGAATGAAAGTAATTGATGGAAATATTGCCAGCCCCCTAGGCTTTTCAGCCGACGGTTTATATGCTGGTTTTAGGAAAAAGAGGCTGGACTTTGGCTGGATTGTTTCAGAAGTGCCAGCTAGCGCTGCAGGAGTTTATACGACCAACAAGGTCATTGCGGCTCCGCTCATCGTCACGAGAGAATCCGTGAAAAAAAGCGGGAAACTGCAAGCAGTAGTGGTCAATTCAGGTGTAGCCAATTCCTGTACAGGAATCCAAGGAATGGAAGATGCCTATGAGATGCAAAGGCTGACAGCACAAAAACTGAAGATTGAGCCTGACTTAGTAGGTCTTGCTTCAACAGGAGTCATCGGTGAGCTGCTTCCAATGGATGCACTGAAAAATGGTCTGTCGCAAATTGTCATCAGTGGTAAGGCCGATGATTTTGCTCGAGCGATTCTAACGACAGATACCTGCACGAAAACCTGTGTTGTGACGGAACGATTTGGTAAGGATTTGGTGACCATGGCAGGAGTAGCGAAAGGATCAGGAATGATTCATCCTAATATGGCTACCATGTTGGCTTTTATCACTTGTGATGCCAATATATCTAGCCAAACATTGCAGAAAGCACTTGAACAGAATGTTGAAACGACTTTCAACCAAATTACAGTGGATGGAGATACGTCAACTAATGATATGGTTTTAGTCTTGGCCAACGGTTGTACTCAAAATGAAGAAATTTTGCCCGATACAGAGGAGTTTGAACGCTTTGCCCAGATGCTGCACTATGTAATGGAAGATTTGGCGAAGAAGATTGCTAAAGACGGAGAGGGAGCGAGTAAGCTGATTGAGGTGGATGTTCTGCATGCTCAGGACAGCCTGAGTGCACGAATGATTGCCAAAAGTGTGGTCGGTTCCAGTCTAGTCAAGACAGCGATTTTTGGAGAAGATCCAAATTGGGGCCGAATTATAGCCGCGATTGGATATGCAGGAGCCGAGTTGTCAGTTGCAAATATTGATATCTTTATCGGTCAGCTTCCGGTCATGTTGGCTTCTAGTCCAGTTGCTTTTGATGCAGAAGAAATGCAAGAAATGATGGGGCAGGATGAAGTCACTATTACCATTGACCTCCATGACGGAGACGCTACTGGACAAGCTTGGGGGTGTGACTTGTCTTATGATTATGTGAAAATAAATGCCCTCTACAGAACCTAAGGAGAAATAATATGAAAGATGTTATCGTGATAAAAATTGGCGGTGTTGCCGCTCAGAAATTATCTGCTTCTTTTATCAAGCAGGTGAAAAATTGGGTCGATAATGGGAAAAAGATTATTCTTGTTCACGGAGGAGGTGTTGTCATCAATCAGCTCTTGCTGGAACGTCATTTGCCGAGTCCTAAGGTCAAGGGGCTACGTGTGACCAGTCAGTCAGATATTCCTATCATCAAGAAAGCTCTGCTGGATATCGTTGGACAGGGTCTGACTCAACAGTTCAATCAGGCTGATATTGACAGCATTCAGTTAGTGTCTCATCTGGGCCAGACCGTGTCGGCGGATTATATCGACAAATCAATTTATGGCTATGTTGGTCAGGTCACGGATATTCACAGTAGTTATTTGGAGCAGCTTTTGGATGACCATATTATTCCAGTGTTGGCTTCACTTGGGGAAAATGCAGACGGTCAAGTATTGAATATCAATGCGGATTATTTAGCTGCTGCTGTAGCTAAAAAATTTCAGGCAGAGAAATTGATTTTGATGACGGATACGCAAGGTGTCTTGGAAGATAAAAAAGTGCTGCCACAGATTTTGACCAGCCAAGTGCCCCAAAAAATCCAGAAAGGAATTATCAAGGACGGTATGATTCCAAAAATTGAAAGTGCTGTTCAGACAGTCCTCTCTGGTGTCAGTCAGGTCTGGATTGGGAATAGTCTTTCGGCAGGAACCTTGATAGCAGAGGGATAAATATGAGTTTTTTATTTCAAAATTATAATCGAGCCTCGATTGAATTTGTCAAGGCCGAGGGCAACTATCTGATGGATAGTGAAGGGCGTGCTTATTTGGATTTTTCTTCTGGGATTGGGGTGACCAATTTGGGCTTTCACCCGCAAGTCCAAGCGGCTCTGCTTCGGCAGGCTGAGCAAATTTGGCACAGTCCCAATCTTTATCTCAGCTCATTGCAAGAAAAGGTGGCTGAGGAGTTGGTTGATGGCTATGATTACCTAGCATTTTTCTGCAACAGTGGGGCAGAGGCCAATGAAGCAGCCATTAAGTTGGCCCGAAAATCCAGCGGCAAGCAGGGGATTATTAGTTTTCAGCAGTCCTTTCACGGTCGGACTTTCGGGGCGATGGCTGCGACTGGCCAAGAGAAAATTAAAATAGGATTTGGTGACGGTCTTTCTCATTTCAGCTATGCCATTTATAATGATTTAGCCAGTGTTAAAGCCTTAGTCAATAGTGATACTGCTGCTGTGATGCTGGAATTGGTTCAAGGAGAATCGGGTGTCCTGCCAGCTGATGAGCAATTTGTTCAGGATTTAGCTGATTTTTGTCGGCAAAACAAGATTTTGCTAGTGGTAGATGAGGTGCAGACAGGGATGGGTCGAACGGGCAAGCTTTATTCCTTTGAACACTATGGCATTGTGCCAGATATTGTGACTTTGGCCAAGGGACTGGCCAATGGAGTGCCAGTAGGGGCAATGCTAGGCAAGAAAGAGCTGGCTTCAGCCTTTAATTACGGCAGTCATGGTTCAACTTTTGGCGGTAATCGATTAGCCATGGCAGCTGCTTTAGAAACATTGCGCCAACTAAAAGCGCCTGACTTCATGGAAGAAATTCAGGAGAAAAGCAGATTGCTAGTCGGAGAATTGCAAACAGCCCTCCAAGGAAATCCAAGGATCCTAGCTATTAGAGGTCTGGGTTTGATGATTGGAATCGAAACAAGCTCTAACCTGTCTGTCCTAGTTGAAAAAGCACGGGAAAAAGGCTTGATTGTTCTGACAGCTGGAACGAATGTGATTCGCCTCCTGCCACCTCTGACCCTTAGTGAGGAAGAAATCCAGCGAGGCGTAGGCACTCTCAAGGAAGTATTTGAAGAAGTAGATTAGAAACTCAGCTGAAGCTGGGTTTTCTTTTGTCAAGGATTCTATACTTTATGACAAAAATCTTTATTTTTTTGACAAATATACTTGTCAAAAAGAAAAGAATCTGTTACAATGTATTTAAGTTAAGAAGAAAAGATAAAAGGAGGGACTCATGGATATACTGTTTTGGTGTCTACTTCCGATATTTTCTGGTTTGTGGCTGACGTCATCCAGTGAATTGAAAAACGTAAAAAGGAAGTTGAAACGTTTAGAGAGAAATAAAGAAAGGAGTGGAGAAATGTCACGTTTTTTTAAAGAAATGATTGGGAAAAAACCGATCATAGTCGGTGAACTTTTCGGGACAGATTGCTGGGAGGTGGTTGATGCTGATGACGATTGGGTTAAGTTGAGTAAGACCAATAAAAAAGGTCAAACAAGAATGAAGCTCATGCGAATTGACGATATCAAGTCTGTTGAACTGAAAGAAGACTGAGAGGTGTTGTCATGAAGCTGAAAAATCGACTCAAAGAGCTGAGGGCCAGAGACGGGCTGAATCAAACTGACTTAGCCAAGAAAGCCGGCGTTTCCCGGCAGACGATTAGTTTGCTTGAGCGGGATGAGTACACACCCTCCGTGGTCATTGCCCTCAAGATTGCTCAGATTTTTAACGAAAGCGTTGAAAATGTCTTTCGCCTAGTGGAGGAAGAGTAGAACGTTAGGAAAAATCGGTGACTGGGGATATTTTATGCTAGCCGTCTTGTCTTGAAGACTAGCAAGCAAGTTCTATATCACGGTGATACTGGATCTAAAGCTGATAAGTTGTATAGGTATATTAGTACTTTCCGTAAGTGAGAGAAAGTAAAACGAGGAGAAAAACAATGCAAGAATTTATGGAAAACTTTAAAGTTAACGAAGAACAAGCAAAAATTGCTGGTGTCTGTGCAGGTTTGGCGGATTATTTTGGGATAAAGGTAGCTTATATTCGTCTGATCTTCGGAGTTGTAGTGCTAGCATCAACTGAGCTAGGGATTTTTGTAGCCTTGGGCTATGCCTATCTAGCAGGATGGTTCCAAAAGGATTATTTGTGGAATAAAATGAGCAAAAAAGTTAGAAATCACTTTATTTTTCTTATGACAGTCCTGATTATTTTACCTTTATTTGGCCGTGAAATACTGGAAACTGCCTCTGACTTTATTAGCCAAGTCATGGCTTGGCTGACTGCACTTATGTAAATATAGGAGAAAACAATGTCAACAAAGAAAAGAATATTGAGAAATATCGGCATCTTAATTCTTGCTGTTATATTAGGAGGGGTAGTTGGTTTTATAATGGCTCATTTTGAACATTTTTCTTGGCCGACTGTTTTAAATGTTGAATTGCTGAAGAACATTGGTCGAGCGAGTTTGTTTATTCTCTATCCCGTAACCTTTTTCTTGCTCTATCAGACGCATAAAGTTCACGGGGCTTACCAGAGAGAAGAAGATGATGACAGAAGCTATGATCTATATCGTCAAACTTTCAAAACCCTAGAATATGCGACGATTTTATATAATATCTCGTCTGCTCTGACTCTATTCACCCTCTTTGTAGGAGTGAGCTACCTAGGTCCGCTACTAGGGTCAGAAACGACGATTGACATTCCATTTTATGATATTGTACTGTTTCTTGCTTTGATTTTAGGGCAAATTCTTGTATTGAAAACTACTCAGAAGGTTCGTCAATATAAATTATCTGCTATGCCAACCATTGAGGAGATGAAGGACTATGCGCTGTCCTATGATGAAGGGGAGTTGCAGGCTCATTATGAACAAAGCTTTTTGACCCTCTTCAACCTCAATCAGCGCCTCATTCCAGGTCTCTATATCCTTCTCTTTCTTGTCGGAGCTGGGACACCGATGCAGGTCGTATCTGGCATGATTGTCTTAACCATTATTTTTGTCTATATCAATGCTGAATCTTATCAAGCGGTTAAAAGATATTTCAAATAAGCTGTTTGGCGGCCAAAAAGGAGTTCGTCATGAAATTAATCAAAAAAATCAACTTTATGGAAGAAAAGAAATATGTAATCGGTCTAAATGTAGCGGGGATCTTGCTGATTTTTCCCTTCTCCGTGCTTTTTGCGAAATTGACCCAGCTAATCTTTCGTGCAGACCATTATGATTTTTCGGGTCTAGATATCGTCTATTTGTTAGTTTTTACCTTTATCCTTGTCGTCATCCATGAGTACATCCACGGTTTCTTCTTCAAGTTTTTTGGTAAAGGGAAAGCCAAGGTAAAGTTTGGTTTTAAAAATGGGATGGCCTATGCGACTAGTCCAGGTACCTTCTACCATCGTAAGGACTTCTTGGTCATTGGTTTGGCTCCCTTTGTTTTGATTAGCCTACTTCTGACTTTATTGGCCATGCTGGGCTTGCTCAGTTCAACTCTCTACATGCCTCTAGCTAGTCTTCATGCAGCGGGTTGTGTTGGTGACTTTTACATCGCTTTGCTGCTGTTGGGGCAGACTGATGATATTCTCATCGAGGATACTGAGGTTGGCATGAATTTTTACCAGAAAGAAGAAGGAAATTAGGTCATCAAAGGTACTTGCTATTAGGCTTATTGATAAAGAGTTTTAGTCCTGGTTCTTTCGAAGTCAAAAACAAAGTTTAAGTGTATTTTATCTGGTACAAAATAAAAAAGATTATCAACTTGAACCGCACCCCAAAAAGTTAGATTTTTCTGTCTAACTTTTTGGGGTCAGTACAACTTGGTTGATAATCTTTTTATGTTCTGTTTTACTTATTCTTTTTCTTTCAAAGAACTTGCCATCTGGCTAGTAATTCCTAGTGTTGTGTGCTTATCGTTCTATGTTTGAAAGTAGCTCTTATTTATCAGGCTGCCATTGCCAGTTGGCTCCGAATTGTGCTAATAGATCAAAGGCAGCTTCTGGTCCCATAGAACCAACAGCGTATTCATGCAGCGGCACTTGGTTTTGGCTCCACAGCTGTTCGATTTTATCAATCAATTCCCAGCTAGCTTTTACTTCATCCCAGTGGCTGAAATTGGTCGAGTCGTTATTGAGCACGTCAAAAATCAGCTTTTCATACGGGTCTGGAGAGGCTCCTGAGGCTGTGGCATCTGTCCGGTAATCAAATGAAATCGGAGCTAGATTAAAGAGCTCGCCGACTTCTTTTCCGTTGACACTGAGTGAAAATCCTTCGGTTGGCTGGATGTAAATAGTCAAAATATTTGGTTTGAGCGGCTCACCAAAAATGGAATCCATCTGCTTGAAAACAATATTGACATGAGTACCCTTTGCGGTCAGGCGTTTTCCAGTTCGGAAGAAGAAAGGCACATCACGGAAACGGTCAGTATCAATAAAGAAGGCACCAGAAACAAAAGTTTCAGTGGTCGATTCAGGATTGACATTGGGTTCGCTACGGTAGGAAATGTATTTTTTTCCGTTGACTTTGCCAGACTTGTATTGCCCCCGAATGAAGAGACGCTTCAAATCGTCCTCACTTGGCTGAACAATGCGCTCAAAAACTTTGACTTTTTCTGCTCGAATGTCTTCTTTGGTAAAGCTTTTTGGCTTATCCATGGCTAGCAGAGAGAGGAGTTGTAAGGTATGGTTTTGCACCATATCGCGGAGAGCCCCAGATTGATCATAATAGCCACCGCGTTCTTCAACACCGAGCTTTTCAGCAAACGTAATCTGCACATTATCAATATAATTGCGGTTCCAAATATTTTCAAACAGGAGATTAGCAAAACGAATCGCGAAGATGTTTTGGATCATTTCCTTGCCCAGATAGTGGTCAATCCGGAAAATCTGTTCTTCGTCAAAAGTGGCCAGTAAGTCTTCGTTGAGCTTGCTGGCAGTTGCCAGATCTGTCCCAAAGGGTTTTTCGACAATCAGACGCTCAAATCCTTTTCCATCAACAATATGCTCAGATTTGAGGTGCTTGGCAATGGTTCCAAAAAACTGAGGAGCCATAGAGAGGAAGAAGAGTTTATTGTTCTCTGCCTGATATTCCTCATTGAGCTTGTTTTGCAGCTTGCACAGCTCAATATAATGCTCGGTATCCTGCACATCGTGGCTTTGATAATAAAAATGACTGGCGAATTCTTGGGCTTGCTCAGGACTGTCAGCTAGGTCTAAGATAGAGTCGACAACGACAGACTCAAAATATTCCTTACTCCAAGGTCTGCGGGCAGTTCCGATAACGGCAAAATGTTCAGAAAGATTGCCAGATTTATAAAGTCTAAACAGGGAAGGATAAAGTTTTCTTTGGGCTAAGTCCCCACTGGCACCGAAAATTGTAACAATAACTTTTGAAGACATGATACCTATTACCTATCTAAATGTGATTGTTTCTATTTTATCACAATTTTCAGAAAAATTGTATTTGAAAAATTCGGATTTGGTGGAAAGAAAATATCCCGAGGGAAAGTCGGGATACGAGTTTAGGATTGGCTTTTCTTCTTGATAGCGCGAAAGAGGAAATAGTAGAAAATAAAGTTGCCACCCACGAGGACTAAAAGCAAGCTGAAGACATTGTGGACACCAGTTGTGGTGTCGGGTGCTTGATTGAGCAGGACGGCTGCAATTGCTGTTCCCAAGGCGCCTGCGAAGGTCTGAGCTAGTTGAAAGAGGGCAGTTACATCTGCTGTTTTTCCTTTGCTGGCTTGTGAGGCGGAAAGAGCCATAGTATTGTTGAAGGCCATGTTGCGGCCCAGAGTAAAGAGGATATAAAAACCTAAGATTAGTGGGAGATTGAGCCAGTTTGTAAAGAAGCTATAGACAATCATGACGAGAAAGACTAGGCTATTACCGCCAAAGAGAGATAGTTTAGGGCCTTTGTTATCGTATAATTTTCCCAGAAAAGGAGACATGAAAGCTCCGATCATAGTTCCTGGAAGGAGGGAAAATCCAGCTTGAGCGGTTGAGACATTCTTGACCAGCACGAGAAAGTTGGGAATGAGAAAATTGCTGGATAGGTTGGAAAATTGAAAGATCAAAAAAGGTAGAATTCCAAAGAAAATCGTTGGTTCTTTCAAGATACGGATGTCCAGGAATGGATGTTGGACAGTCAGACTCCGCCAGATGAAAAAGGCAAAGGAAAGGAGGAAAACAGCCAGATACAGCCAATTAACGCTGGCTCCCTCTTCCAAACTGGAAATGGTCATTAAAGAAAAGGAAAGGGCAACTGCAAGAGAGAGAAAGCCAAGCACATCAAAAGGACGCTTGCTTTTACCAGTTGAATTTTGTAGGTTAAAATAGGCTAGTAAAAAAGAAATGATGGGAACCGGTAAGATACAGGTATAAATCATATGCCAGTCAAAGGAGGCAATCATATAGCCTCCGTAGGTCGGGCCGATGGCTGGTGCCAGGCTGATGACTAGACCGCTCAGTCCCATGAAAAGTCCAATATTTTTCCGAGGGATTCGTTCTACAATGAGATTAAACATGAGCGGCATGGCAATTCCAGTTGCTCCGCCTTGGAGGATTCGTCCTATCATTAGGAAGGTAAAATCTTGTGCCAGCGTGGCAATCAGATTTCCAAGGCTAAAGATGGCGAGTGAGGTAAAGAGGATGCGACGCTCAGTCCAGTTGTGGGCCAGAGTCGCTCCCAGCGTTATAGTGATGGCGACCGCCAGCAGGTAGCCAGTCGTAATCCATTGTAGTACTCCTAGGCCCAAGCCAAAGACCTGGCTGAGGTGGGGAAAGGTCACATTCATACTAGTCTCTGAAAGAATTCCAGCAAAGGCGACTAAGGCCACAGCCAGAATAGAAAGCAAATCTTGTTTCCTTGCTTTTTCTTGCTTCATAAAAATAACTCCTTTTCAAATGAGATAGTATTATTGTAGCACGATTTTCCCAAGATAGGAGAGAAAAAAATCAAATAGCAACTTTAATCAAGGTTCTTCTAATTTATAAAATCCAGTCAGACCAACTTTGTAAAGGGGAAAGAATGAATTGCAGGGATTGCATATAAAAGAAACACCCATGAAAATGGATTTTCACAGGTGTTTGACTTTAAAAGACTCGATAGACGTAAGGATTGTCCGGTTTTTCTACCCTATCAAAGCTTTCAACTTCTAGAGTTGGCAGGCTTTGTCCCAGACTTTTATGGTAGTGCATGGCAAGTTTCCCCTTGGCATGAATCCAGGTATTATCCTTGAAATGCTGGGTATTTCCGGTCGTCAAGAGACCATAGACACCCGAGTCAGCAATACAGTGGATGATGCCGAAGCGAAAGAGAAATTGACTCTTCTGATCGCTGGGATCATTGTAGACAAAGCCGGTGAACTCCAGCGTCTTGCCTACAAACTCGTCGGGATAATCATAGATGACTTCCATGATTTCCATGTAGTTCTCAGTTGTGACCTGAATGGTATCTTGCTTGACATATTTCTTGGCGGCTGCCCGCATTTCTTTTTCGTAAGCCCCTTTGGTAAAGTAGGTGCTGGTGTCCGGCTTCAGGTATTGGCTGGTTGTGCCTTCGTCCTGCTGGACGGCTGCAGAAGTTCCCTCAGCCAGTGGAAAATGAAATCCTTTGGCCGAAACGGTGGTCGAATCCAAGGTGACAGTTGGAAAGAAAATTCCCACAAAAAGCGGAATGACAAGGAGCAGGACGCTGCCTAGCTTGGCCCAGCGAGTGCTTAAATGACTGTGAACCTCCATCTTCTTCATCCAGATAATGAGCTGCACGACTGCCAAGACAAAAGACAGAATCATAGACAAGTAGGCCAGATAGGAGTAGTGGAGATTGATATATTGGTTGAGCTTGCCCGTCAGCTGCAGATACATGGTAATCTCAAAGTAGCCGACTAAGATTAGAAATCGAATCATAGCACCACCCCCACAAGCCAAGAGTAAAGAAAGACGACGACGGTAACCAGGCTGATAAATTGCCAGATAAAGCGTGTCTTAAAGTAGTTTTTCATCATCAGCAGATTCTTGACATCCAGCATAGGCCCAATGACCAAGAAAGCTAAGACTGGTGCTAAGCCGAAGCTAGCAATCAAGGAGCTCCCGATGAAAGCATCAGCTTCGCTGCAAAGTGAGAGCAGGAAGGACAGCAGCATGAGCAGGAGAATAGCGACAGCTGGTGTCGAGCTGATGGAGGTCAGGATTCTGGTTGGCACATAGACTTGTACTATGCTGGCGAAGAGACAGCCAAAGACCAGATAGCGACCAGTATCGAAAAATTCGTCAATGGCCTGCACAAAGACCTGAAAAAGCTTTTGTCCTTTGCTGAGATGTGAAAAGTCATGCTCATGAACAGGCTTGCGATTTTCTTTTTGGATATTGCTATCCGCAAAGAAGCCCAGAAAGATCCCTAAAAGAATAGCCACTGCCATAGAACCTAAGGCACGAAGCAGAGCCATTCGGAAGGAATTTCCAAATGCTGAGTAGGTCGCAAAGAGCACGATGGGGTTGATGACTGGAGCCGTTACCAGAAAAGGCACAGCCGTGTAACTGGGAACTTTCTTTTCCAGAAAACGATTTATAATGGGAACAATTCCGCACTCGCAAGAGGGGAAGACAAAACCAATCAAGCTCCCAAAGAAAATCCGAGCCCACTTGTTCTTAGGCAGGAAGTGATAAACCTTATCTGGCGTGACATACACCTCGATAAAGCCAGAAATAATACTCCCTATCAAGACAAAGGGCAGGGCCTCAATGATGATGGAGAGAAAGATGGCACCAGCCTGTAAGACGCTGGAAGGAAGGTTAGAAAAGAAGCTCATGCTTTTTTAGCCTTGCCTTGCGTTTCTTTTTTCTTTTTGTCATCTGGAAATTCTACTTTTTCCAGCTTGGGCAGAGCGGCAAATTCCTCGAACATCTTGTCTAAATCGTCTGTTTTAGTAAATTTAACAGCCATAAAAGTACCTCATTTCTAAAATAATAATTCTATTATACTACCAAAAGAAAAAAAATGATATTTTCAGCCATGATGGATCAGAGACAGTAGACTTATCCTAGCAAGAAAAAGATGGATTAAACTAGTCTTTATAGATTTTTCAGCTTCATATTATGATATAATAGAAGCGTTATGGAAAATTTAAATATTGAAAAAATTGCCCAGAAATTGGGTCTTAGAGAAAGCCAAGTATCACAGGTCCTAGATCTAACCGCTGAGGGAAATACGATTCCTTTTATTGCTCGTTATCGTAAGGAAATGACAGGAAATCTGGATGAGGTAGAGATTAAGGCAATCATTGACTTAGATAAGAGCATGACTGCTTTGGCAGAGCGTAAAGCAACAGTTTTGGCCAAGATTGAGGAGCAGGGCAAACTAACGGATGCACTGCGCTCTGAGATTGAAGCTGCTGAAAAGTTGGCCGATGTGGAAGAGCTTTATCTGCCCTACAAGGAGAAGCGGCGCACAAAGGCAACCATTGCGCGTGAAGCTGGTCTCTTTCCTTTGGCTCGACTTATCTTACATGATGTGCTTAATCTGCAGGAAGAGGCTGAGAAACTGACTAGCGAAGCCTTTCCAACAGCAGAAGCTGCTCTAGCTGGAGCAGTGGATATTCTGACTGAAGCAATTTCTGAAGATACCAAGCTGCGGGCTTGGACCTACCATGAGATGCAGACCAATTCTTCTATCGTATCCAGTCTCAAAGACGGGGATTTGGATGAAAAGCAGGTCTTCCAGATTTATTATGATTTTTCCGAAAAAGTAGCGACCATGCAAGGATATCGTACCTTGGCTCTTAACCGTGGTGAGAAGCTAGGTATTCTCAAGGTTGGTTTTGAGCACAATCTTGAGAAAATTCTGCGCTTCTTTGAAGTACGCTTCAAGGTGAAAAATGCCTATATTATTGAAGCAGTTCAGCAAGCGGTTAAAAAGAAAATCATTCCAGCCATGGAGCGCCGTATTCGGACCGAGCAGACTGAGGCTGCTGAGGATGGAGCGATTCAGCTTTTCTCAGATAACCTCCGTCATCTCCTCCTGATTGCTCCTCTCAAAGGTCGTGTAGTACTGGGCTTTGACCCAGCCTTTCGGACAGGAGCCAAGCTAGCTGTTGTTGATGCGACAGGTAAGATGATGACGACTCATGTTATCTATCCAGTAGCGCCAGCAAAGCCAGCTCAGATTGAAGCTTCTAAGAAAGAGTTATCAGAGCTGATTGAGCAGTTTAGTGTGGAAATCATCGCCATCGGAAACGGAACGGCCAGCCGAGAAAGCGAAGCCTTTGTAGCAGAAGTTTTGAAATCTCATCCAAATGTCAGCTATGTCATCGTCAATGAGAGCGGAGCATCTGTATACTCTGCTAGTGAACTGGCTCGTCATGAGTTTCCAGAGTTGACTGTTGAAAAGCGCTCAGCTATTTCCATCGCCCGCCGTCTGCAAGATCCTTTAGCAGAGTTGGTTAAGATTGACCCTAAGTCCATCGGAGTTGGTCAGTACCAGCATGATGTCAGTCAGAAAAAGCTGTCTGAAAGTCTGGACTTTGTCGTGGATACCGTGGTCAACCAAGTCGGAGTCAATATCAACACCGCAAGTCCTGCCCTGCTGGCCCATGTAGCTGGTCTTAATAAAACTATCTCAGAAAATATTGTCAAGTACCGGGAAACGGAAGGCTTGATTCGGTCTCGCGAGGCCATCAAGAAAGTGCCACGTCTGGGCGCAAAAGCTTTTGAACAGGCAGCCGGCTTCCTGCGTATTCCCGAAAGTGATAACTTGCTAGACAATACAGGCGTTCACCCAGAGTCCTATAAGGCAGTGGAGGAGCTCTTTAAGCGTCTTGAAATTAGCAGTTTGGATGAAGCAGCCCAAGCCAAATTAAAAGCTGTTCAGATTGCTAGTTTGGCTGCAGAGCTAGGCTTGGGAGAAGAAACTCTCAAAGATATTATTGCCGATCTGCTCAAGCCTGGTCGAGATTTGCGTGATTCATTTGATGCGCCGGTTCTGCGGCAAGATATCTTGGATATAAAGGATCTGCGCATTGGTCAAAAATTGGAAGGCGTCGTCCGCAATGTCGTCGATTTCGGAGTCTTTGTGGATATCGGCATCCACGAAGATGGCCTTATCCATATTTCTAAAATCAGTAAAAACTTCATTAAACATCCTAGTCAAGTCCTATCAGTCGGTGATCTGGTCACTGTCTGGGTGGATAAGCTAGATGTGGAGCGGGAGAAGGTCAACCTCTCTCTGATAGCACCAAATGAATCTAACTAACTACGTCAGGCAGGTTTCGCTGGAAGATTTCGGCTGGGAATTTCGCCACCAAGCTTTTTGGAACAAGCGTCTCCGCACTACAGGCGGACGCTTCTTTCCCAAAGATGGCCATCTGGATTTCAATCCGAAAATCTATGAAACTTTTGGGCTAGAGACCTTTCGAAAAATTGTCCGCCATGAGTTGGTCCACTATCACCTCTATTATCAAGGCAAAGGTTACCGTCATGGAGATAGAGACTTTAAAGAATTACTCAAGCAGGTGGATGGTCTACGCTATGCTCCATCCTTGTCCGACTCGCAAACCTTTCTCATCTATGAATGCCTGAGTTGCAGAGCACTTATTCGCCGCAGACGCAGAGTAAATATTCAAAAGTACCGTTGTGGTCGCTGTAGAGGTAGATTAGCGTTCCTAAAAGAGGAAACAAACAGAAGCTGAGCGAATGAAAAACGGATAGAGGCAGAATCAGCCTTGGGGCTGATTTTTTTGTCCTTTTGCTATGATAAAATGAAGGAAAGAATGAGAGTTGAGGTCGTCATCATGAAAACTAAATTTTATAAATTAAGAAGAAACCGAGTGATTTCAGGGGTTTTGTCGGGACTGGCCGATAAATTCAACTTTGATCTTGGCTTGCTGCGTTTCCTGTTTATCATCTTTACAGTTGTGAATTTTGGTTTGGGTATTTTGATTTATGTCTTGCTGGCCATGGTTATGCCCTATAAGGAAGATCTGGAAGAAGAAATGTACGGGACCGGCCCTCGCAAGATAAAAGAAGCTGAACCTATCAACGACAATGATGGTTGGTTTTGGTAAATGTTGATTTAAAAGTCAGTTCATTTAGTGGACTGACTTTTCTGTGGTTTAATGGCTATATTGCCAAAAGGAGTTGCAATGGAAGTTTGGAATGCTTATGACTTCAATCGAAATATACTGCCTTATCTTTTAGTCAGAGGAGAGCCTGTTCCTAAAGGTCAGTTTCATCTTTGTGTCAATGTCTTGGTTCGCCATGAAGATGGAGATATTCTCGTTATGCGCCGTTCTGCCAGCAAGCCTTTATATCCCGGCTATTATGAGTTTGGTGCGGGAGGGAGTGTCCTAGCTCATGAAAGCAGTTTGGTAGCTGCCCGCCGTGAGCTTGAGGAGGAAACAGGCTTGGTACCCGACAGCATGGAATTGCTTGAGAAAAGAACGGAAGTAGCAGATCAGTGCCATTTTGACTACTATTTAGCTCTTGTTTCATGTGACAAGACATCTATTTCTTATCAGGAAGGTGAAACAGACGGGCACATTTGGCTACCAGTCAGTCAACTTTCGGATTTTATCGAAAGTCATCCTTGCTTCCGACATCAAAAACAGATTTTAGGGAGACTGATAAAGAGGTTGCATAGCTAACTCGCTTAGTATTGAAAGTTTTTCTGCAAAATATACTCTGTTTTAAAATGGCTAGGGGCATTACTTATTAAAGAGCCTCACTTCGCGAGACTTGTTCAGAATTATTCATTTTTTCTAGCTACCATCTGAAACATTTCAAAACTCTCAAAAGATTCTGTGATTTTAGTGCTACTGAGAGTTTTTTATTTATATTCTTTTTAAGTTTTCCATTATATAATGGAATATAAGATGAAGCTATATGTTAAATCTGTTTTGATATGTTACATTTCTAACAATTCCGTAACAAGCAAGCGCTATTCTTGCCTCTCTGCATAAAATCAGATAAAATAAAAGTGGATTATTATCAAATTAGGCAAATGTCTGAAAATGTGATATAATAAAACGATATATGAAAAGAGGTAACTATGGATATTTCAGAAATTCGTCAAAAAATTGACGCAAATCGTGAAAAATTAGCTTCTTTCAGGGGGTCTCTTTGACTTAGAAGGTCTGGAAGAAGAAATCGCCATCTTAGAAAATAAGATGACAGAACCTGACTTTTGGGATGACAATATCGCAGCCCAAAAAACATCTCAGGAGCTCAATGAACTCAAGCAAACCTATGAGAATTTCCATCAGATGACCGATTTGTTTGATGAATCGGAAATTTTACTTGATTTTCTAGCTGAAGACGATTCTGTTCAAGAGGAGTTGGAAGACAAACTGGCAGACTTGGCTAAAATGATGACCAGCTACGAGATGACTCTCTTGCTGTCAGAGCCTTATGATAATAACAACGCCATTCTTGAAATTCACCCAGGGTCTGGTGGTACAGAGGCTCAAGATTGGGGCGATATGTTGCTACGGATGTACACGCGCTTTGGCAATGCCAAGGGCTTCAAAGTAGAAGTCTTGGATTATCAGGCTGGTGATGAGGCGGGTATTAAGTCAGTGACCCTTTCATTTGAAGGACCGCATGCTTACGGTCTGCTCAAGTCAGAAATGGGAGTCCACCGTTTGGTTCGAATTTCGCCATTTGACTCAGCTAAACGCCGCCATACTTCCTTTACTTCAGTAGAGGTCATGCCAGAGTTGGATGATACCATTGAAGTAGAGGTTCGCGATGATGATATCAAGATGGATACTTTCCGTTCAGGTGGAGCCGGCGGGCAGAATGTCAACAAGGTATCGACTGGCGTGCGGCTGACGCATATTCCGACGGGAATCGTGGTTCAGTCTACCGTTGACCGAACCCAGTATGGCAATCGTGACCGAGCTATGAAAATGCTTCAGGCCAAGCTCTACCAGCTTGAACAAGAGAAAAAAGCAGCAGAAGTAGACTCGCTCAAGGGAGATAAAAAAGAGATTTCTTGGGGAAGTCAGATTCGTTCTTATGTCTTCACCCCTTATACCATGGTCAAAGATCATCGAACCAGCTATGAAGTAGCTCAGGTAGATAAGGTCATGGACGGAGACTTAGACGGATTTATTGATGCCTATTTAAAATGGCGTCTCAACTAAAAAAATAAACTGAAGCTAGAAGTATGGAATGATTTAGATAGCTTTAGCATCTTATGAAAGGACTCTTTACAATACATGTCAATGATTGAAATGAGAGATGTTGTCAAAAAGTATGACAACGGGACCACTGCCTTACGTGGTGTGTCTGTGAAAATTGAACCGGGGGAGTTTGCCTATATCGTAGGCCCCTCAGGTGCAGGTAAATCAACTTTTATCAGACTGCTTTACCGTGAAGTGAAATTAAACAAAGGCAGTTTAAATGTGGCGGGCTTTAACTTAGCTAAGATAAAAAAACGGGATGTGCCAATGCTGCGCCGTCAGGTTGGGGTTGTATTCCAGGATTATAAACTGCTTCCTAAGAAGACGGTTTATGAAAATATTGCTTACGCGATGGAAGTTATCGGTGAGCGTCGCCGCAATATTAAAAAGCGGGTTATGGAAGTCTTGGATCTGGTAGGTCTCAAGCACAAGGTTCGTTCTTTTCCAAATGAGCTTTCAGGTGGGGAGCAGCAACGGATTGCCATTGCGCGGGCCATTGTCAATAATCCTAAGGTGCTGATTGCTGATGAGCCGACAGGTAACCTGGATCCAGATAATTCATGGGAAATCATGAATTTGTTGGAGCGCATCAACCTGCAAGGGACAACAGTTCTAATGGCGACCCACAATAGCCAGATTGTAAATACTCTGCGTCACCGCGTAATTGCCATCGAAAATGGTCGTGTGGTGCGTGATGAGGCGGAAGGAGAATACGGATACGATGATTAGAAGATTTTTTCGTCACCTGCTAGAATCGCTGAAAAGTCTCAAGCGAAATGGTTGGATGACAGTAGCAGCTGTGAGTTCAGTTATGATTACTCTCAGTTTGGTTGCTATCTTTGCTTCTGTTATCTTAAATACAGCAAAATTAGCATCTGACATTTCAAACAATGTCCGGGTCGTTGTGTATATGCGCAAGGATATTGCAGATAACAGTGAAACGATTGTAAAAGAAGGTCAGACAGTTCAAAATGAAGATTATCATAAGATTTATGATGCTCTGACTGCTATGGAACATGTCTCAAAGGTCACTTTTTCAAGCAAAGAAGAGCAGTATGAGAAGCTGACAGAGACGATGGGAAGTGAATGGAAGGTCTTTGAAGGAGATTCTAATCCACTTTACGATGCTTACATTGTTGATACGACAGAGCACCAATATGTAGAATCCGTTTCTGCAGCAGCTAAAAAAATTGAAGGAGTGTCTGAGGTTCAGGATGGTGGAGCAAATACAAAGAGACTCTTTGCTCTATCTGACTTCATTCGAATTTGGGGTCTGATAGGAGCAGGTCTGCTTATCTTTATTGCCGTCTTCTTGATTTCAAATACTATTCGGATTACTATTATTTCACGGAGTCGTGAGATTCAGATTATGCGCTTGGTAGGAGCGAAAAATGGTTATATCCGTGGCCCATTCCTTTTTGAAGGAGCCTGGATTGGTTTGTTAGGCTCAATCGTTCCAGCAGCCCTAGTCTATTTTGTTTATAACATGGCTTTTCAGTCCATGAATAAAAGTCTGGTTGCTCAAAACTTATCTATGATTGAACCAGATTGGTTTGTTCCGGCTATGATTGCTTCTTTATCAGTATTGGGAGTCTTAATTGGTGCACTCGGCTCAGCCATCTCAATGAGACGCTTCTTGAAAATTTAACTATTAAAACAGCTCACAAGGCTGTTTTTTTTATGACCTGAAATAAAAACGAGGCAGGAATCATTCCTGCCCCACTATTGATTTATTAGAAAAATGGATTAAAAATCTTTTCGTGGCCAATCGTTGTATCATTGCCATGCCCAGGATAGACACGATAATCTTTAGGTAAGACAAATAATTCTTCACGGATACCAGTGAGTAGCTGCTCCAGATTGCCAGTCGGTAGATCTGTACGGCCGATGGTTTCACGGAAGAGAGCATCACCAGTCAGAACCACCTGATCTTCTGGGAAAATAATGGAAACTCCTCCGATAGAATGACCAGGTGTCTGAACAACGTAGAAGGAGAAGTCATCAAGTTGGTAGTCTTCGTGATAGCTGAAAAAGTGTTCAGCTGGCTTCAGAATGACATCTTCCAAATCTGCATGGCGGTCAAGCCCTGATAGATTGTCTGTCGGAGTATAGAGCCAGCTTGCTTCGCTCTCAGCTACATAGACGGGTGGATTGGCGAAGTTATCTCGGACCTTATCCAGACTCATAATGTGATCGTAATGTGTATGAGTCAGAAAAATAGCTGTGATGGGCTTAGCGATTTCTTCTAGCTTGCGTTGGATTTTCTGCCAGTCGCTGCCGGGGTCAACCACGATAACATGACGGTCATTTTCAAGAATATAAGTATTTTCAAAGGCGATGAGATTGACAATTTTGTGAACTTTCATGGGGCTTCCTTTGCGTATGTTTTCTTACTAATGAGTGTAACAGAAAAGTGGAAATTTTGCACAAAATTTATTTTGTGGCTCAGCTTATTTTCAGATGTTTCAGGCTGGCATTTGTGATATAATCATAGCAGTATGACACAATCGAACTATAAATATGCTGTCATAGACTTGGAGGCTACAAGTGCGAACAGCAATGCAAAAATTATTCAAATCGGCATTGTCATCATTGAAAACGGGGTGATTTGCCAAACTTATGAAACAGATGTGAATCCACATGAGGACTTGGATGAGCATATTAAACAGCTGACGGGACTGGATGATCAGCGCTTGCGCCAAGCTCCGGATTTTTCACAGGTTGCCCGTGAGGTTTATGAACTGATTGAGGACGCGATTTTTGTCGCTCATAATGTCAAGTTTGATGCCAATTTATTGGCAGAAGCTCTCTTTTGGGAAGGCTTTGACCTGCTGACTCCGAGAGTGGATACGGTGGAATTAGCTCAGGTTTTCTATCCGACATTTGATAAATATGCCTTGGGGAACCTGTGCGAGCTTTTGGAAATTCCTCTGGAAAATGCTCACACCGCTTTGGCAGATGCTCAGGCGACAGCTCAGCTATTTCTAAAAATCCAGGAAAAGATGGCAGGACTGCCAAAATCTTTGCTAGAGAAAGTGCTGGAATTTGCTGATAGTCTCATCTATGAGTCACGGCTAGCGATCGAAGAGATTTTTCAGTCGATGCCAGACTATTCTGGTCAGTTTTTTCAGGAGACGCATGGTATCTTTTTGAAAAAGCCGAAAATCTTACCGTCTGAAAAGAAACTTTCGCAGGACTTTCTGACCAACCTTTATCTGCTGGGGCTAGATGAGCGCCCCGACCAGCTGACATTTGCCCAGTATGTGACTGATGCTCTTAATCAGACTGCGGCTAGCTTTTTGGAGGCCCAGACAGGACTTGGCAAGACCTTTGGCTATTTATTGCCCATTTTGTCTCATGGTCGGGAAAGAGTCTTGGTGACCGTTCCGACGAAGATTTTACAGGACCAGCTGATGCAAAAGGAAGGCCGACTCTTAGAGGAAGTCTTTCATATTGCTTTTCATAATCTCAAAAGTCCCGAAAATTATCTGAAATTAGATCAATTTTATCAGAGTCTATCGGTACTGGATGATAATCGACTTGTTAATCGTTGCAAAATGCAGCTTTTGATCTGGCTGACAGAGACGGAGACGGGTGATTTAAATGAAATCGGTCAGGCTTATCGTTTCGAATCTTACTTAAGCCAGATACGCCATGATGGGAAATTAAGTAAGCATTCGCTCTTTTATGAAGAGGATTTTTGGCGACTGGGACAGGTCAAGGCAGCTAGCAGTCGTGTCGTGATTACCAATCATGCTTACCTTCTGACGCGCCTAGAAGATGATCAGTCCTTGCTGGACAATCGGATGCTGGTGGTGGACGAGGCCCAAAAAATGTTTTTTGCCTTGGAAGGTTTCTCGCAGGCCAGTATCAATTTGACCAAGCAAGTGCAAACTATCAGCCAAGCCCTGCAGACAGAAAAACAGATTTTACAAGAACGCATCCTGCAAAGCATCCAATTTGAATTGGCGGATGCTGCTGAAAAGAAGCGGGGTAAGACCAGTGAATTGGATTCCAAGAAGATAGCCAAGCTACGTCAGGATGTGTCTGAGCTGGATGATAGCTTGTTGCCAGAGCTCAGGGAATTATTTTCAACCAAGTACCAATACTACTGGCTAACGGAGGAACAATTTGCAGATCATCGGGTGACAAGGCTTCATGCTGGGCGTTCAGAGCTTATGAGATTTAAGGATTTCCTGCCTGATACCGTCAAGGTGATCTTGGTTTCTTCTACTTTGGAGATTAGTTCCAAGGTGAATTTACCTCAATTGTTAGGCTTTGAGGATTATCATTTTTATAAACTTCCTCATCAAAAGAGACCCTTGCAGAAACTTTTCTTAGATCTAGATTTTCCAGATGTGGTGGATTTATCAACGCAGGAATACGCTGAGAGAATTGTCGCAAGCTTGGAGAGCTTGGCACCACTGACTCTGCCGATGGTGGTTCTCTTTACGTCCAAGGACTTATTGCTGGCTACTTCAGACCAGCTAACCTTGCCGCATTTGGCTCAGTATAAGAATGGCGAGCCAGCCAATATCAAGCGTCGCTTTGACAAGGGAGAGGCGCTTATCTTGCTGGGAGCAGGCAGTTTCTGGGAAGGAGCAGATTTTGCTCAGCAAGAGCAAATCATTCAGCTCATTACGCGGATTCCTTTTGACAATCCCAAAGATTTCTTTGTTCAAAAAATCAATCATCATTTGAAGGTAGAAGGAAAAAATCCTTTTTACGATTATCAGTTGCCGTCAGCTATTTTACGATTGAAGCAGGCTATGGGGCGAACCCGTCGCAATGAACACCAGAAGTCGGCTGTCATTCTTTTGGACAAGCGTATTTCAACCAAACGTTACGGTCGGCAAATCCAGCAAAATCTGAACCAGCTGGCGTCTTTAGAAATGCTTTCGCAGCTGGATATTTTACAAGAATTAAAAAATTTTTTCGACTAAAACTGCTTGAAAACAGTCAATTTTATCTGGCTGTTTTTCTAAATGATTTCATATTTTGTCGGCTAGCTATGCCAAAAATCTGTTATAATGATAAGAATAGGAAGAAGGTTATAACATGAAAAAATATGTACCAGGGATTGTTTTATCGTTTGGGATGGCAGCTGTTTCCATTATATTAGGGAATTGGTTTCCGCTGATTGGTTCCAGTGTTTTTGCGATTGTGCTAGGAATTTTACTTAGTAATTTCCTGAAAATTCCGGATTCTTTTCAGCCGGGCCTGACCTATTCAGGAAAGAAGCTGCTTCAATATTCTATTATCTTTTTAGGTTTTTCCATGTCAATCGGCAATGTTTCTGCAACGGGCTTGTCCTCTCTGAAGATTAGTATTTTAACCATTTTGATTGCTTTTTTCGCAGCATATGCCGCTGGAAAATTTTTCAAGATGAGGCGGGTTTTAACCGTTTTGATTGGTTTTGGAACAGCTATCTGCGGTGGTTCTGCTATTGCAGCAGCTTCGCCCATTCTAGAAGCAGAGGAAGAGGAAATCGCTCTGTCTATTTCAACGATTTTCTTCTTCAATATTTTAGCTGTTTTCATCTTTCCTTTTCTGGGCCACCTTATGCAGATGTCCGATGGCTATTTTGGGACTTGGGCAGGAACGGCCATCAATGATACTTCGTCAGTTGTTGCGGCAGGTTATACCTATAGCCAGGCAGCCGGTGATTTGGCAACCATTGTCAAGCTAAGCCGGGCTTTGATGATTGTACCCGCTTGCCTTATCTTTGCGGGTTATCGATATGTCCGAGGTAAGCAGTCAGCGCAAAAAGTGGACTTGAAGAAGATTTTTCCTTGGTTTATTTTGTGGTTTGTTTTAGCTTCTGTAGTGAGCAGTTTGGGAATTTTCCCGTCAGAGCTAGTTCCTTACACAAAACTCTTGTCTCAATGGCTGATGGCCATGGCTTTAGCTGGGATTGGAGCTAAGGTGTCTTTGAAACAATTTAAGGAAGCTGGAGCTGGGCCTTTATTAACCGGAGCTTTTGCTTGGTTCTGCGTCGCAGTCTCTAGCTTGATTATCCAATATTTTTTGTAAGAAAGGAGAATTATGCTTTCACAAAAAAGAACATTTGAGTCACGAATTGACTATAGCCTGCTTTTACCAGTTTTGCTTCTGCTTTCGATTGGTGTAACGGCTATTTATATAGCAGTTAGCCATGATTATCCAAAAGAAGTTGAAACGATTGTAGGTCAGCAAATTGCCTGGATTTTCCTTGGTTTCTTGATTAGTTTCATCATCATGTTTTTTAATACGAAATTTCTCTGGCTGATTACACCTTATTTGTATGTTTTTGGTTTGGGGCTGATGATTCTACCGCTGATTTTTTACAGTGACAGCTTAGTTGCCTCCACAGGTGCGAAAAATTGGGTAGCTATCCACGGTGTCAGTCTCTTTCAGCCGTCTGAGTTTATGAAAATCTCGTATATTTTAATGCTGTCGAGGGTTGTAGTGAATTTTATGCAGCAGCATAAGAAGGAAGAGCGAACCATAAGGTTAGATTTTCTATTGATTTTTAAATTAGGGCTTTATACCTTGCCTGTATTATTTCTTTTGACCTTACAGAGTGATTTGGGGACAGCGCTAGTCTTTGCTGCTATTTACTGCGGCATTGTTCTTTTGTCTGGTGTCTCGTGGAAGATTATCCTGCCGATTTTCTTTTCTGCGACTCTTCTCTTTACTGCTTTCATGTTTATTTTTATTTCCGCTGGGGGTCGTGCCTTTCTGCATAATTTAGGGATGCCGACTTATCAGATTAATCGTATCTTAGCTTGGCTCCACCCCTTTGAATATGCTCAGACGACGACTTATCAGCAGGCACAGGGACAGATTGCCATTGGCAGCGGTGGCTTGATAGGTCAAGGGTTCAATGTTTCCAATCTTCTTGTTCCTGTCCGTGAAAGTGATATGATTTTCACAGTGATTGCGGAAGATTTTGGTTTTCTTGGCTCTACCTTGGTGATTGTGATTTATCTAGTTCTGATTTACCGAATGCTCAAGATTACCATCAAATCTAACAATCAGTTTTATACCTATATCTCAACTGGTCTGATTATGATGCTGCTCTTTCATATTTTTGAAAATATTGGAGCTGTGACAGGCATCCTACCGCTGACGGGGATTCCGCTCCCTTTTATCTCTCAAGGAGGCTCCTCTATCATTAGCAATCTTATCGGAGTTGGTCTATTGCTTTCGGTTTCTTATCAAAATAGTCTAGCAGAGGAGAAACGAGAGGGAACGCCCTCTATCCGTAAAAAAGTTGTGCTTAGAAAAATAAAATAAGAAGTGGATACATTCGTATCCTAGAAAGGTGTTTCATATGAAAAAAGTAGCTCTCATGTTAGCCAATGGCTTTGAGGAAATAGAAGCGCTCACCGTTGTCGACGTATTGCGTCGAGCAGGCTTCGTCTGTGACATGATTGGCTTTGAGGAGACTGTGGCTGGCTCTCACCAGATCACTGTCCAAGCTGATCAAGTCTGGAATGGGAATTTATCTGCTTATGATATGGTCGTTCTTCCGGGCGGGATGCCAGGGTCGATGAATCTACGCGATGACAATCGTCTGATGAACGTTTTAAAGGAATTTCAAGCAGAAGAGAAATTTGTCGCGGCTATCTGTGCGGCCCCCATTGCCCTTGATCGAGCAGGTCTGTTAAATGATAAAAATTTCACTTGCTACGATGGGGTGGAAGAGGCAATTGAAAATGGTAGCTATCTTAAGCAGACTGTTGTCGTAGATGGAAAGCTAATCACCAGCCGCGGCCCGTCAACGGCCTTGCCTTTTGCCTATGAGTTGGTTCGCCAGTTAGGAGGAGATGCAGATCAATTGGCAACAGGAATGCTTTTCAAAGATGTTTTTGGAAATTAAGATAATTCACTCGATTTTCGGGTGAATTTTTTCTATCTGACTTGGTGAAAAATGCTTGAAAATATGCTTTTCTGTCAGAGATAATACCCCCTTTTTTGTGAAGAATATGGTATAATAAAGGGTATGAATTATCAAGATTACATCTGGGATTTGGGTGGGACTCTCTTGGATAATTATGAAACTTCGACCGCAGCTTTTGTCCATACATTGCAAGATTTTGGTCTGCACGCGAGTCATGATGAAGTTTATAAGGCTCTCAAGGTCTCTACCGATTATGCAGTCCGCCAATTTTCCCCTACAAACAAGGATTTCTTAAAGACTTATAAAGCTAATGAGGCCAAAGAATTGGAGCAGCCGATTTTATTTGATGGTGCTTCAGAATTATTGGCCCAGATTATCCAGCAAGATGGCAGAAATTTTTTGATTTCCCACCGGGATGATCAGGTTTTAGAAATTTTGAAAAAGACGCAAATCAGTGCTTATTTTACGGAAGTAGTGACAGCTAGTAATGGCTTTAAACGAAAGCCGGATCCTGAGTCCATGCTGTATTTAAAAGACAAGTATCAGATTCAGTCTGGACTGGTTATCGGGGATCGGCCGATTGATATCGAAGCTGGACAAGCCGCAGGATTTGCAACCTATCTCTTTGATGATATGAAAAATCTTGAAAAATTTGTAGATATTGAACTAGAAAAGGAATAATATGACAGAAGAAAAGCAACAAGACATGCAAGTGCAAGAATATGATGCCAGTCAGATTCAGGTCCTAGAAGGCTTAGAAGCCGTTCGGATGCGCCCAGGTATGTATATTGGTTCGACCTCTAAAGAAGGTCTGCATCACTTAGTATGGGAAATTGTAGATAACTCAATTGATGAGGCTTTAGCTGGCTTCGCCACGCATATTCAAGTCTTTATTGAAAAAGATAATTCGATTACGGTGGTTGATGACGGCCGTGGAATCCCAGTTGATATTCAGGAAAAAACAGGCCGGCCGGCCGTGGAAACTGTCTTTACTGTACTTCATGCCGGAGGAAAATTCGGCGGTGGCGGATACAAGGTCTCAGGAGGTCTGCACGGAGTTGGCTCTTCCGTTGTAAATGCTCTGTCCACTCAGCTGGATGTCCGCGTTTATAAAAATGGCCAGATTCATTACCAAGAATACAGTCGCGGTCAAGTAGTCGCTGATTTAGAAATCATCGGTGAGACAGATCGTACAGGTACGACAGTTCACTTTATACCAGATCCAGAGATTTTCACTGAAACGGTAGAATTTGACTTTGAAAAGCTCAATAAGCGGGTGCAGGAACTGGCCTTCCTCAATCGTGGTCTCAGAATTTCCATTACAGACAAACGAGAAGGACTGGAACAAAGCAAGGATTATCACTATGAAGGCGGAATCTCTAGTTACGTTCAGTACATCAATGAAAATAAGGATGTCATCTTTGAAACGCCGATTTATACAGATGGGGAAATGGACGACATTACCGTTGAAGTAGCTATGCAGTATACGACTGGCTATCACGAAACAGTGATGAGCTTTGCCAATAACATCCACACCCACGAGGGCGGAACGCATGAGCAGGGTTTCCGAACAGCTCTGACGCGGGTTATCAATGACTACGCCAAGAAAAACAAACTTCTCAAGGAAAACGAAGATAATCTGACGGGTGAAGATGTCCGTGAAGGATTGACAGCTGTTATTTCTGTTAAACATCCGAATCCGCAGTTTGAAGGGCAAACCAAGACCAAGCTGGGCAATAGCGAAGTGGTCAAGATTACCAATCGTCTCTTTAGCGAAGCTTTCTCAGATTTCCTTTTGGAAAATCCTGCGGTGGCTCGAAAAATCGTAGAAAAGGGAATTTTGGCTTCCAAGGCGAGAATTGCTGCCAAGCGAGCTCGGGAAGTAACCCGCAAGAAGTCTGGCTTGGAAATTTCCAATCTGCCAGGTAAATTGGCCGATTGCTCGTCCAATAATCCACAGGAAACAGAACTCTTCATCGTGGAGGGAGACTCAGCGGGTGGTTCAGCTAAGTCTGGCCGTAACCGTGAATTTCAGGCCATTTTGCCAATTCGAGGGAAGATCCTCAACGTTGAAAAAGCCAGCATGGATAAGATTTTAGCCAATGAAGAAATCCGTAGCCTCTTTACTGCTATGGGAACAGGCTTCGGAGCTGACTTTGATGTTAGCAAGGCTCGCTACCAAAAATTAGTCATTATGACTGATGCCGATGTAGATGGTGCCCATATTCGGACTCTGCTCTTGACTTTGATTTATCGCTATATGAAGCCGGTTCTGGAAGCAGGCTATGTCTATATTGCTCAGCCACCAATCTATGGTGTCAAGGTCGGAAGTGATGTCAAAGAATACATCCAGCCTGGGGTGAACCAAGAAGAAGAATTGCAAGCAGCTCTGGCCCGTTACAGCGAAGGACGCTCAAAGCCAACTATCCAGCGTTACAAAGGTCTGGGAGAAATGGATGACCATCAGCTGTGGGAAACGACCATGAACCCTGAACATCGCTTGATGGCGCGGGTTTCTGTCGATGATGCAGCAGAAGCAGATAAGATTTTTGATATGTTGATGGGTGACCGTGTTGAACCTCGTCGTGAATTTATCGAAGAAAATGCTGTATATAGCACGCTTGATGTCTAAAAAAATCAGAAAAACTAACAATTATGAATAAAATTATGATATAATCAATATGTTTGTTTTAAAGTAACAAAATGAAGGAGTTTTATATGTCTAATGGACTAATTATTCTCATTATTGTAGTAGCTGTGCTTTTGATTTTAGGCTATGTAACAGCAGTATTGATGAGAAAACGAAATGAAGCTTTACTTCAAAAATTGGAAGAAAGAAAAGAGAAACTCTATAATCTTCCAGTAAATGATGAAGTTGAAGCAGTAAAAAATATGCATTTGATTGGGCAAAGTCAGGTAGCTTTCCGCGAATGGAACCAAAAATGGGTTGATTTATCCTTAAACTCATTTGCTGATATTGAAAATAATCTTTTTGAAGCGGAAGGCTACAATAATTCATTCCGCTTTATGAAGGCCAAACATGCAATTGGCAATATTGAAAGTCAGATTGATTTAATTGACGATGATATCAAGGAAATTCGACAAGCCCTAGAAGAATTAGGCAAGCAAGAATCAAAAAACAGCGGCCGAGTACTTCATGCTTTAGATTTGTTTGAAAAATTGCAGGTTACAGTTGCCGAAGATGCAGAGGCTTATGGCCAGTCTCTTCCAGAAATTGAAAAACAATTAGCAAAAATCGAATCTGAATTTTCACAATTTGTCACACTCAACTCATCAGGGGACCCAGTAGAAGCAGCAGAAATCCTAGATAAGACCGAAGATCATATCCTTGCCTTGACCCATATTGTTGAGAGAATTCCAGCTATTGTGAAAGAATTAACGGAGACCTTGCCAGATCAATTAGAAGATTTGGAATCAGGTTACCGCAAGTTGTTGGATTCAGGTTATCACTTCATTGAAACGGATCTTGAATCTCGCTTTCAACAGTTGCATGCGGCTTTAAAACGCAACGAAGCCAATGTATCATCTCTGGAGTTAGATAACGCTCAGTATGAAAACGAACAGGCACAAGAGGAAATTTCAGCCCTCTACTCAATCTTCACTCAAGAAATTGAAGCGCATAAAGTCGTGGAAAAGCTGGTAAAAAATCTTCCAAGCTATCTTGCCCATACAAAAGAAAATAACCAGCAGCTTCAAAAAGAAATTGAGCGCCTTTCTCGGTCTTTCCTCTTATCGGAAGCAGAAATTTCCCATATCAAAGACCTTCGAGGAGAGTTGTCAGCTCAAGAAGAGGTTGTTCTCGGAGCTGTAGAAGATTCTTCAGAAACCCAGCAAGCCTATTCACTTGTTCGTGAAGAGTTAGAGAGTATTCAAGAGCGTCTGAAAGAAATTGAAGACGAACAGATTGAGCTTGGAGAGGACCTTGCTGAGATCGAAAAAGATGATGCCAATGCTCGTCAGAAGGTAAATATTTATGCCAATAAATTACACACTATCAAGCGATTTATGGAAAAACGGAATTTACCAGGCATTCCACAATCTTTTCTTGAAATCTTCTTTTCAACAAGTAACAACATTGAAGAACTTGTAAGAGAGCTTGACGAAAAACGTGTAAATATTGAATCAGTCAACCGTTGGCTGGAAATTCTGACCAATGATATATATGAGTTGGAGTCTGAGACTTATCAAATTGTTCAAAACTCAACTTTGACAGAGCAGTTGCTGCAATATTCCAACCGTTATCGCTCATTTGATGATAATGTTCAAGCAGCTTTCAACGAATCTCTCTATGTTTTTGAACATGAATTTGATTATGCAAAATCTCTAGATATCATTTCAAAGGCCTTGGATCTTGTTGAACCAGGTGTTTCAGACCGTTTTGCTACCTCATACGAAAAAACACGTGAAAATATTCGTTTCTAAGAAAGTTCCTTCGGGAACTTTTTTCTTTGCAATCTTGCTTGTTTTGTCGGTAAAAATCCTGTATAATACAAAAAATTACAGAAAATATGAGGTAAGAAAATGAGTCAGGTCAAAGGTCTATTGGTAATGGATGTAGACAGCACTCTCATCATGGAAGAGGGCATTGATTTGCTGGGAGAAGAAGCAGGAGTGGGGCAGCAAGTGGCTGTTATCACAGAGCGAGCCATGCGCGGGGAATTGGATTTCGAGGCAGCCTTGCGGGAAAGAGTTTCACTCTTGGAAGGCCTCCCAGAAACCATCTTTTCTCAACTAGCTGAGAAAATTCATTTCACGCCCGGTGCTAAAAAATTAGTTGATGAGTTACATGAGCGTAGTTACAAGGTTGGCTTGGTTTCAGGCGGTTTCCATGAAACGGTGGATAGGCTGGCTGAGCAGCTAGGAATTGACTATGTAAAGGCCAATCGCCTGGAAAGTAAAAATGGTTTCCTGACCGGTCGAGTTTTGGGAGAGATTGTTAGTAAAGATACTAAAGTTCAGATGTTGAAAGAATGGGCTCAAGATAATAATTTGGAATTAAATCAAACCATTGCGATGGGGGATGGCGCCAATGATTTGCCTATGATTCAAACGGCAGGCATTGGAATTGCTTTTAATGCCAAGCCAATTGTAAGAGAGCAAGCACCTTATCAAATCAATGTTTACGATCTCTACCAAGTGATTGACATTTTGGATGCTAAGAAAAAATAGGAGGCACTATGCATATTTTGTTAGCACCGGATTCTTTTAAGGAAAGTTTGTCTGCTGTTCAGGTAGCAGAAGCCTTGAAAGAAGGTTTTTCCCAAGCCTTGCCAGAGGCGACTTTTGACTTACTGCCTATTGGAGATGGCGGCGAGGGGACCGTGGCTGCCTTGATTTCTACTATGCACCTAAACGAGTTTCGCCATTGGGTGACCGGACCTTTTGGCCAGCCAGTCGAAATAAAATATGCTAGACAAGACCAGCTAGCCCTTTTTGAAATGGCAGATTTGGTTGGACTGGCTTTAATTCCTAAGGGAAAACGCAATCCTTTAGGCTTGGAAACGAGAGGTCTGGGGGAGCTGATTCTTCATTTGGCTGAAAATGGAGTCAGGAAGATGCTGGTCGGTGTTGGAGGATCGGCAACGAATGATGGAGGTCTTGGTATGGCAGCCGGTTTGGGTTATGAATTTTTTGATGAAAACAATCATCAGCTGCGACCTATCGGTTCCTCTCTAGGGAGAGTTGCTCGAATTTCTGGAGAACATGTTCCAACTTACTTGGATGATATAGAAATCGAAGTTTTGACAGATGTTTCCAATCCTTTATGTGGTCAGCAAGGAGCGACTCATATCTTTGGACGGCAAAAAGGCCTGTCTGAATGGCTTCTTTCATCTATCGATCAGGAAATGAGGAAGTTCTATGAACTGGCCAATCCACAGATTTTTACCCAAGCTGGTGCTGGCGCAGGAGGTGGTATGGCAGCAGGGCTGGTCACATTTACCAAGGGGAAAGTCGTGTCAGGAATTGATACCTGTCTGGATTTGCTGGATTTTGACCGCAGAGTTAGAGAAGCGGATTTAGTTGTTGTTGGTGAGGGCCGCATGGATAAGCAGTCTTTGGCAGGAAAGGCTCCAGTTGGGGTAGCAAGGCGGACGCCAAAAGAGATTCCTGTTCTTGCTATTTGCGGTAGCTTAGCAGATGATTTGCCCCCATTTCCTAGTGAAAATATCCAAGCAGCTTTTCCAATTATCTCGCAAGTGGCGGATTTGGATACAACTTTAGGTCGAGCGAGGGAAAATCTAGTTCGTACTGCTCGCAATATTGGCAACCTATTAGCAATCAAAAAAAGCGGAATTTAATCCGCTTTTTTCAGTAAGTATTCGATTTCTTTGACAATTAAGCCGTTTGCAAATTCAAATATATCGCAGGATAGGTCACCGCAATCATTGACCAAAATTGTTAGAATCCGACTCTGATCGGAATTGGTGTGATAGTGTTGGCAGCTAAACTGGGTGGAATTGTCCTGATGAGTCTCCCTTATCCTGTGGAGGTAGCCTTCTTTTCCCTGGATGATTTCTGGGGAGTCTCCATGTAGCTCCCAGACGACATGCTCGTCTAAAAAAGTTTGATAAATATCCCAGTCACGCTGATTTTCTGCCTCAAAAAAGGCAAATAATTTTTCTAAATTTGTCATCTATTTAAACATTTTTTCCAAAAGGAAGTCTTTTTGTCTGCAGATTTTTTATTTTTTACTGGGTGGAGCACATTAGTAAACTGTTTATTCAAATCTTTTTCTTCAACATCAACAGGATAATTGCTGTGGATGACCAATCCAAAAGGCGAGGATTGGCAAAAGGCAGAGACGATGGTTGCCTCACAACTCAGCTCTTTAGCTGTCTTGAGATAAAAGACTTGGTAGCTGGATTCGACTTCAGGAGAGATTTTAACTGTGACGGGCTGGTAGCTTTCCGTTATGTTAGCTACTATCTCTTTAAAATGCTGCTTCATAATAGAAGAGTTTGCATCAGAAATAGAGCAGTAGCCTATCACCCGCTCTTCAAAAGTTTCCAGAAATTTACGCTGTTCATCAGGATTGAACTTAGCATTCCCTTGAGATTTTTCCATGATAATTTTATTAAAGTCTGCCATATCTTTAGTATAGCATAAATAAATTGATTTCTTCTGTTAAAACACATAAATACTCCAAAACAAACAATGTAATCGATTGCAAGTTAAAAATTGTGATTTTTCAAGCAAAGATACTATTTTTCCTTGAAAAAAAAGCGTTTTTACGGTATTATAGACTAGTAAATAATTTTAAATAATAAGGAGAGTCAGAAATGTCAATTATTACTGATGTTTACGCTCGCGAAGTCCTCGACTCACGCGGAAACCCAACACTTGAAGTAGAAGTTTATACTGAATCAGGTGCTTTCGGACGTGGTATGGTTCCTTCAGGAGCTTCTACAGGTGAACACGAAGCAGTAGAACTTCGTGATGGCGACAAATCTCGTTACGGTGGTCTTGGTACACAAAAAGCAGTTGACAACGTGAACAACGTTATCGCTGAAGCTATCATTGGTTACGACGTACGTGATCAACAAGCTATCGACCGTGCAATGATCGCTCTTGACGGTACTCCAAACAAAGGTAAATTGGGTGCGAACGCAATCCTTGGTGTGTCTATCGCTGTAGCTCGTGCTGCTGCTGACTACCTTGAAGTTCCACTTTACAGCTACCTTGGTGGTTTCAACACTAAAGTTCTTCCAACTCCAATGATGAACATCATCAACGGTGGTTCTCACTCAGACGCTCCAATTGCTTTCCAAGAATTTATGATCGTACCTGCTGGTGCACCAACATTCAAAGAAGCTCTTCGTTGGGGTGCTGAAATCTTCCACGCTCTTAAGAAAATTCTTAAAGGCCGTGGTCTTGAAACAGCTGTAGGTGACGAAGGTGGATTCGCTCCTCGTTTCGAAGGAACTGAAGATGGAGTTGAAACTATCCTTGCTGCTATCGAAGCTGCTGGTTATGTTCCAGGTAAAGACGTATTTATCGGATTTGACTGTGCATCATCAGAATTCTACGATAAAGAACGTAAAGTTTACGACTACACTAAATTTGAAGGTGAAGGAGCTGCTGTACGTACTGCTGCAGAACAAATCGATTACCTTGAAGAATTAGTTAACAAATATCCAATCATCACTATCGAAGATGGTATGGATGAAAATGACTGGGACGGTTGGAAAGCTCTTACTGAACGTCTTGGCGGCAAAGTTCAATTGGTTGGTGACGACTTCTTCGTAACAAACACTTCTTACCTTGAAAAAGGTATTGCTGAAGGTGCTGCTAACTCAATCCTTATCAAAGTTAACCAAATCGGTACTCTTACTGAAACATTCGATGCTATTGAAATGGCGAAAGAAGCTGGTTACACTGCTGTTGTATCACACCGTTCAGGTGAAACTGAAGATTCAACAATCGCTGACATCGCAGTTGCAACTAACGCTGGACAAATCAAGACTGGTTCACTTTCACGTACAGACCGTATCGCTAAATACAACCAATTGCTTCGCATCGAAGATCAACTTGGTGAAGTAGCTGAATACCGTGGACTGAAATCATTCTACAACTTGAAAAAATAATCTCTTTATGGGATTAGGGGCTGTAAAGCCTTTGAAATAAGCACTTGGGGGCGCTTTCCCTTAGTGCTTTTTTGATTTTACTACCCTTTTTACTACCCCTACTAATTTTTGGTATAGTAAGAGGGTAGCCCGAAAATGGGTCACCCTTATTATTTATAAATTGCTGATAGCTGTTTCATAATTTGAGACAGCTTTTTTTGCGTTTTCTTGGTTAGTATGCCAATAAGTATTTTCAGTGATCATCAAATTAGAATGACCTAATCTGTACTGAACATCTTTCGGGCTAGCTTGAGCATAGAGCATCATAGTAGTATGTGTATGGCGGAAACCATGAAATGATACGTTAGTTACTCCTGCAGCCTTAAAATGCTTATTAAGGCGCTTTCGTAAGTTACAAGCATAGGCATATTTTTCTGTAAATACAGAGAATACAACCGTTTCAGATCGGCCTAATTTCCAAGACTGAATTTGTTGGCGGTTTTTGTATTGTTTGAGCATAAGTAACGTGGCGTTGTCTATTGGTATATCACGATAACCAGCACTTGACTTAGGAGAGTTTATTTCTTGATAGCGATTTAGTGTCTTATTGATACTTATAACACCGCTTTCTAGGTCAATATCAGACCATTCAAGAGCTAGAGCCTCACTTATTCGGCATCCAGTGGCCAGTAAGGTCTTATACAGGACAACATCAAATAGATTTTCATAATTTGATTGATCGAGTGTATCTAAATAATCGAGAAACTGTTTTAATTCTTTGTTGTCTAAGTATTTGACAGCAGCCTTTTCTTTTTGCTGTTTACGTGGAACGATGACATCATTAGCTGGATTGTATTGTATTACCTGGATAGCTACGCCATATTTCAAAATACGCTTATTCATGTTATGGAGCAAGGAGTAGTTAGCAAATGCTCCCTTTTCGCCTGTATTAGCCTTGTCAGCCCATTTGTTTACTTGCTGTTGAAGAATAGGCGTAGTGAGTTTAGATAGCTTATAATCGCCAAATACGGGTAATAAATGCACTCTAACCAACCCCTCCATGGATTGTCGAGTATTTGGCTTAACTGTATTCTTATAACTATTCCACCAAACTTTTACAAGCTCATTGTATGTTGTAATTGTCGGCTTGTCTTTAACTGTATATCCGTTAGCAGCGAAAGCATTGATAGCATCACGCGCTTTTATCTTAACACCTTTTTTAGTGGTTGCTGTAACAGTTGTACGGGCTTTCTTGCCCGTTAGTTGGTCAACGCCTAGATAAACACTAGCATAATAAACTCTTTGGCCATTCTTTTTGATTTTCTCTTTGATATTCATGTATTTGTACCTTTCTTTCCATCAGCAGGCAAGGCGCGTGGTTTTGTTAGGTATTTATACATGAGATCGATTAGTTAGTTTTTACTAATTTTGATTGTCGTATGTTTTGTTAATTGATCTTCTAAAATATTTACGGTGTAACCAGAAACATCTATATTCTCAAGTAAAAAACTTGATTTTAATATATGTTCCAAAATTTTAGGAACTACTTTAGAACGTTGTCGAATGTACGTACTAAACGAAACAATTTCTGAAGGTGTGATATAGTCAATTTTTTGTAAAGACGAATTAGGAATATCATTGCCAAAGAAATTAAAAAATCTTGCTGTATTTATATCATCAATATATATCGTTTTTGTTGGCTCGTTCATTATAGCTAGTAAGGCAGTGTATAGATATTTTTCTTTATAGGTGAGTCTATACCCAAAATAGAAATATTCTCGGTTTTTAGCACCGCCAAAAAGTGAATAGTCAAAATTAGATAAGTTATTTTTTAACAAATTTCCTTGCAAATCTCTCGATTGTTCAATAGCTAAATTAATAAATTTTTTGATTGTTTCGTCTGAAATTTGATAATCAATCTTAGAAATGGTATTTTGAGCGATCTGTAATGCTTTATTTGTTATATCATCGTGTAAAGAGTTATACTCATCATAATTTTTTATACATTCAGGAGCTAAATCCATAATTTTTAAGTGTAGATAAGTATTGTAATCGCCGTAGAGTAACTCTTCAACACTCATTTTTCCAATAGATGCAATTTTTAGTAAGTTTTCTTTATTTGGTAAATTGCGACCTTTTTCCCAGTTGTTAACTGTACCTTTGCTAGTATTAAATTTTTCTCCAAATTTTTCCATAGAGTCGCCATGGCTTAAGCGGATATTTTGAATACGTTCTCCAACGAGTTTATTATTTATTTTCACGTTTTACACCTCCTTAAAGAACATAATAAACTTTTTTTAAGAAAAAGTAAAGAAAAGTATTGACTTTATAAAAATAAAGTTTTATAATCTAGGTATTCAAAAGTAAAGGAGGTGTGGAAATGAATAGAGAAAACAAGATGCGTGGATATAGGAATATGCTAGGTTTAACACAAGAGAAACTCGGAAAAAAACTTGGTATATCTAAGCAGAGTTATTACAACAAAGAAAGTGGCAAGACACAATTTTCAGATAAAGAAAAACTTAAGATTAAAAATCTTTTAATCCCTTTATTTCCAGATATTACAATAGAAGATATATTTTTTTAAACAAAAGTATGCAAAAGTAAAGAAAAGGAAAGTGTAAGGTGGAGTTAAAGCGAAAATAAAAGCCATGTACAGGCGACCAAACCAGCGTACACGGCTAAGGAAAAATAACAAAACTCAAGCAAAGGCAAGGCGCGTGGTTTTGTTAGGTATTTAGTAAGGGGACAAACCCCTTTGTAAATAGTCTCCTTTAATTCTATCAAATTTCGAGGAGAAAGACAACGTAATTTATAAAAAGAAAGCGGAGGATGAAAATGGAGATTCTATCTAAAGAAATACAGTTACAAGGCTTACAATTACTAAAACAGACTCTTGAAACTTTAGTTGAGCTAGAAAAACAACGATCTAATAAGTTAGATTTAATTTCTCGTAAAGAATTAATGGATCTGCTAGGTATAAGTGCTACAACCCTTGATAACTGGGAATCCCTTGGTCTCCAGCGGTACCAGACCCCAACGGATGGAGCTAAGAAAATATTCTATCGTCCGTCAGATGTGTATTTATTTTTAGCAATAAAATAGGAGTTATGGAATAAACAATAATCAAAAAATAATCTAAAAAATAGCAATCACACAAACAACGAAACAGAGGTAAATACTATGAATACATATTTTGAAAATTTTGAAAAAGAGCTAAAACTAGTTGATGAAAAGCTAGATATTTTATCGGAGTGGCATCTAGCAAAAGATCATAGGGGAGCAACAGAGATTACTGAGGATTGTAGATCAGCAATCAGTCAGCTATGGTTTCAGTTTTACAAATTATCAAAAGTCTATAAAAAGCAAGAGGCAAGTCATGAGGATTTCTTTAATAGAAATGTTGAGAATTTGCTTGGGAAATTAAAAAAATATGACGACGAATGCACGGAAAGACACGGCCAGGCTCCTGACTGGTTGCTATTCAATTTCTTAGATCAAGCAATAAAAGAAAACAATTTAAGTAATGGGATTGATCATGCAACAGCTTCAACGTGGATGTACTTACGTAGTTTAGTAGCTGCTGATCTACAAAAAAGAGGTCTATTAAAATGAACGAGCTAGATTTAACCAATACACAAGCGCTTATCTTTTCCGTGGTTTTGACTGGCTTGATGCTGTATCTAAACCGCCGAGACCGCCCAAAAAGCGCCCAAATTGAGCGAGAAAACACACTGACAGTAGGAAACACCTAGCGAGGATTTAAACCCTGATTATGGGCGTTATATTCAAGCGAAACAATATGATCAGACACCTAAAAATGGAGCTAAAAAGATTTTTTATCGGCCTAGTGCTGTTTATCTATTTTTAGTGGTGAAGTAGGAGGATAGAGCATGGAAATAGTAAGTTTTGATTCAGCAAAAGAATTAGGCCTTGATGCATTTTATAGTGAGTATCTAGATGTGTTATTTATTTCAAACCAGGTAAACGAAGAAACACGTGCAGCAATCATAGAATGTTATAAGAAACCGCAGGAAGCTGATAAATTAGAATAAGGAGGGGATAATGGCAAAAACAAAAGTCTATTTTTGGCTAAAAATTGATAAGAAGTTTTTTGATAATATCTTTATCAAGAGACTAAAGACGGTACCTGGTGGGTACACTATGACAGTGATTTATATTAGGCTCATGCTAGAGAGCTTGGAAAGTGACTGTATTTTATACTATGAGGGCTACTTTGACAATCTCAAGGAAGAGTTAGCCTTAAAATTAGATGTATCAGAAGATGATATAGATATGACCATGGCATACTTTACAAAATGCGGTCTAATTCAGATTGATGAAGATAAAAATGCAGAGCTACCACAAGCTAAAGCCTTGGTACAACAGGAAACTAACCAAGCAGCATATATGCGAGAATATCGGAAACAGCAGCAAGAAAAGCGGGAGAATCTTACAATGTTATCTGATAATCTTACAACGTCAACTATGTGTAAGACAGAGAAAGAGATAGAGAAAGAGATAGAGAAAGAGTTAGAAGAAGAGATAGAGAAAAAATTTCCTACTGCTGAAATCTCTAACTACTATCAAACCCGTATAGGGATTATAGATGGCCAACAGTATCAGATATTGACCGACTATCTCACGCTTGATGGCATGGAGCTAGAGGTTATCAAGACTGCCATAGACAAGGCTGCAGATAACAGCAAGCGATCTTTTAGCTATATCAATTCAATACTGAAGAACTGGCGACAGAATGGCATTAAAACCATGGTACAAGTTGAAGATGAACAGAGACAGTTTCAGCAAAAGAAACAAGGTCAGTCTGATAATGATATTCAAGATCCGTTTATCTACTGACGGAGAGGAGAATCAATGGAATTACTGAATACAGACCAGTTAAACGAAAAAATAAAGGTTACTGATGAGCTTTGCCCAACTCATCAGATTAACCTGGTACAGTTCCAAAAGCCAGATGGTTATACATCGCCTTACTGTATGGAATGTACTAAGGAGAACATTAAACGGACGGAGTTAGAGGGCATAGAAAAAGCCCTAGGGTATGATTTGGACTATTCAACCTATGATGTGCTAGCGCGTGAAAGCACGGTGTCAAATGAGCTGAGAGAAGCCTCTTTTAGCACTTTCAAAGCTGAGATAAAAGAGGAATACGAGGCCAAGGAGTTTGCTATCAAGCAAGCTAAACAGTACCTAAACGGTATGACAGGAAACACGCTGATTATGGGCAATCCTGGCACTGGCAAAAGCCATTTATGCTATTCCATGGCCAAAGCCATCAACGAAGGCTACAAGGCTAAGAATGAGCCCAAGAGTGTCCTCTTTGTCAGCATCGCTGAAATCGTCACGCGCATTCAGTCAGGCTGGCAGTATAGACAGAGTGATTTTACAGAATATGATGCCTTGAAGCTATTGACAGAGGTTGATTATCTCTTTATTGACGATCTAGGCACAGAAAGCGTTATGAATAGCCGAAAAGATGAAGCTAATAATTGGGTACAGACCTTTCTTTTCAAGGTTTTTGATAAGCGGGAAACAACTATCATCAACACTAATCACAACGGCAAAGAGCTGGCCAAGATTTATAATGACAAGCTAGTCAGTCGAATAGGAAAACGATCAGAGGGGAATGTATACAACATGACAGACATCAAAGACAAGAGGATGAAGCGCAATTTTTAGCCATACGGAGGGCGCTATCCCTTAAAACTCGGTAGAGAAAAGTATTAAGAAAATCACATACAGCTAGGCAGTCATTTTGGCACAGATTTACATGACCACGGGGCGACCAGGTAAGTTTGGGGCGGTTATCCGCTGGGGACAGTCTAGGCTTACAAAAAGAAGTATTCTACAAGGAAGCAGACAAGAAATAAGTCTTTTTATCACGGAAAAGTATGCTCATTTGGAGAACAATTACACAGAAAAAATAAATAATAACGAGGTAAAACAGTGTGTCAACAAAAACAACTTATGAAAAGCTAACAAAAAACTTGGATAGAATCGCCGATAATTTGCACCAAATCGGAGAGCAAAACAACTTAGTCGATTTATCCTTGCTATCTGCTCAGTTAGGGGCTATCAAGGAGGATTTAGCCAGGTTGCTTTGGGTTGAATTGCCTGAACTGAATGACGGCAGCAAATTAGAGAAACTTTTTAATAAGTCAACGGGTATGCTTTTCGGCCCTGGCATTTTTGAAATTGATGCAATGAGGCAGGCCTTTTTCAAGCGACAAGCTCAAACATTCTTTACGACAGAGGAAGAGCGACAGGCATATCTTACTTACACAGAAAAGCTATACTTAGGAGCGACTAAAACTTTTAAAGAAATCATGAAAGATACTAACCAAAATTTACCCAATTCTAGTTATCAAGAAAAACAAAAACGAAATATCAAGCAATTTACAACGGCTATCAGTAGCAATGTACAACACAAGGAGTTATCAAAATGAGCGAGCTACTAGGTGCAATTTTAACACTACTACTTTTCTTTCTGACCGGCGTATGTGCTGAGCTGTTTCACTCCTGGGCTATTGCTTACAGACGCCGAGGATATATCACCAAACGGCAACTCAGAAAGATGGAAAAATGGCTTGAAACAATGGAGGCGAGAAGATGAACCAAGGATGAACCAAGGGAATTTATCAAAAATTGGCTTTTGGGATATTAAAAAGGGTAGTATTTTAGATGTAGAAATAAGAAGAGCTAGTATTAACAAGCGCTTAAGAGATACTGGATTACAATAGTTGAATAATGAGGTTTAAAATGTTAGAAAATAGGGATAAAACAATTCTTGAAATTTTAGAGCAAGGCTTTATAGTTTTTTCGAAAAATGGTATAATAAATAAAGCTGAGTTACCAAAACATGGTAGTGTCACAATTAAAACACAAGATGGTCAACCAATATTTTTGGAAATTCAGAAAAAAGAAAAAATAAGCTGACTAGAAAAACTAGAGGCGAGATAATTGAGTTTAATACTCTTTTGTCTCGTCTTTTTAATTGTCATAAGGAGGTAAAATATGACACTAACAATATTGAAAAACGATATTAAGGCATTTGGAAAGAAAAAGATCGAGTTTATGAGTAGTTACGTTGCTATGCAAGAGGATTATCAAAAGAAACTTGCCGAGGGAATGATCGGTCAGAAATGGGCTGATCAAGAGCTCCAAAATTATAAAAAAGAAGCAGATACATTCTCTTATAACACTTCACAATCGCTCTATAAGCAGCTAGAAGTAGAGAAAAAGAATGAATTAGCCAGATATGAAACGGCAGGACAATCCGTAACAGCTGATGATGTAGCTGAACTGAGTTTACTATCTACCATGAAATTATCAAGTAAGGAGATGCTTTCCTATCTGGAGAAATATAAAAATAAACCCCTAGCAATTAAAAAGTTGTTGGAGATTATACATAACGATACGAATTTGACCTTTATTGAAATAGATATTGATAAATATGACAATAAGCAGAAACTTGAAAATTTATTTCATCTCCTAACAAAAAGAATTGATTATTTTGGTGAGGGCATAAAAGTAAATGGTGATAAAGCTGATTTAGCAATCCATCAATCAATTGTCGAAAATTCTTTAAAATCTATTGATGTAGAAGTTCAAAAATATTTAACGGCTTAGGAGCCAATCGGTCGTTAAATGAAAAATAATCATAATCTAATACCAGTTACCAAACGAACAAGACAAGAACAAATAGTAATCAGTCGTAAAGGTGGCAAGGCATCGGGAGAATCTAGGAGAAAGAAAGCTCATTTAAGAAAGACCTTAGATGAGCTTTTAACCATGGATGTCTCAGATGAGCGACTAAAACAAAAGTTAGAAGAGATGGGACTACACGCTGATAATCAAACCTTGCTGTGTGTAATTATGCTTGAAAAAGCTATTAAAGGTAATGTAAGAGCTGCTGAATGGATTGCTAACATCATAGGAGCGTATAAGAAAGATAAACTGGATATCCAAGATCAAAAGGAGCGTATCAAGTTTCTTAGACATCAGAATAAGAAACAAGAGACTCTTATTGGTGAAATAGAGCAGCCTTTGATAATCGTAGATAAATGGGCTAGTGAGTATGACGCAGTAGAGATTGATTTAGGAGATATAGATGACAAAGAAGAAAATTGAGCGCATTTCTGTTATACACAGAGAAAAGATTTTATGGCTCAAGTGGTATTTTATGCGAGATAAAGAAAAACCTAAGTACAGTGTTCTTGAACGTAAAATGTTTGATGCGGTTAAAAATCAAGATATGCTAGCTTATCAAAAATACGCAACTATTAAGCAGATAACAGATATTAGGGTACAGACAAGTGAAGATGATGTTTTAGAGGCAGTAAAAGAGGTTTATGTCTATAATCGCATGAATGTTATTGGAGCTTGTCAGCGAATACTATTTGTGAGTCAGTCGCCAGCTTATACCAAATTGAATAAGTGGTTTGATACCTATTCTGATCTGTATTTTAGTATTATACCAGTATCTAATATATCTGCTTATCATGAGTTAGTAAGAAATTGATTTCATTGCTAAAGTCAATATAATATGAGATAATAAGATTCGGATAAGTAGGGCAGTGGTTTGAAGAAGGAATACGCTCTCTCGTAGAGAAATGGCGGTGCAAATCCGTCCGACTACTTATTTAGCCCCAGATATGGGGTTTTTATTGTATGGATTAAAATGAGAACTCTAATATAGTGAGTTGCTTGATAACATCGAAAAACTGATTAAAATAGTGTAAAATCCCCCCTTTTTATACATATAAAATGAAATCATGAGTAATATACTTGTGATTTTTTTGCTGGAAATGAAAGACAGAGGCGCTTTGCAGATGAGTAGATAAAGACAGGGAACGGTTATCAATCAGCAATTAAAGCTGGTTATAGTGATAGTTAAGCTAATAACCCTATTGCTGAACTGTTGGGAAATGTTGGGATAAAAGAGTACATAAACAAACAAATTCAAGAGCTGCATAAGACTAATACCTCGCAAGTAGAAGGATCTTTATCCATTCTATCAGATGTTGCAAGAGGCAAGAGAGAATTAAAACGAGGAAAAGCATTCGGAAAAAGAATTTAATGACTAAAAGTATTTACAAATAATAACTTTTGAGTTATAATTCTTCTTAGAGAGAGGTGCTAATAGTGCATAATATCTATTTTTACAAGGATAAGAACGGTAATGAGCCTGTTTTAGATTATATGCGAGAGCTTGCCAATAAAAAGGGAAAAGATAGTAGAATTAAACTCAATAAAATCAATGATTATATTGAGTTGTTAAGCCAGCATGGAACACGCGCAGGTGAGCCATATATTAAGCATTTAGATGCTGAAATTTGGGAACTTAGACCACTAAGGGATAGGGTTTTATTTGTTGCTTGGATTGATGGCAGTTTCGTTTTATTGCATCATTTTATGAAAAAGACACAGAAGACTCCAAAGAGAGAAATTGAACAAGCCAAGCGTGAATTAGAAGATTTAAAAGAAAGAGGGCTAGATAATGAAAAATAGTGCGATCGGCAGCAATTGGAAAGATGTTAGAGCTGAGCTTTTTAGCAAAGAGGAGATTTTAGAAAGTGATATGCGCGTGGCTATCATGAGCGAGCTTATCGAGGCCAGAAATGAGAAGGGAATAAGCCAAAAGAAATTGGAGGAATTAAGTGGTGTAAGTCAGCCTGTCATTGCTAGAATGGAAACAGGTAAGACAAGCCCGCAACTGGACACGGTGCTAAAAGTATTAGCAAGTCTGGGAAAAACTTTAGCAGTGGTACCTTTAGAACATGAACAGGCATAGAAAAATAGCACCATTAAATGGGTGCTATCTCCTTGCCTGCTGAACTCATAAATATAGTACCTTTTTTGTTACCCTTTAATAATTTCTAAATTGTTTGTACGTTGGTTATTTTGACAAAATAAGTAGAAATAAAATTTATAAATAGGCGTAATTTATTGTAATATATAATAGGGAAATAACTTGAAAAAATAATCTCTTTATGGGGTTAGGGGCTGTAAAGCCTTGATATTAAGCACTTTGGGGCTCTATCTCAAGGTGCTTTTAGTTTTCTATCATTTGTTGAAATTTGGAGATGGGCTGGGGGATACTTCTTGGTAAGGTGTTTGTTTTATGTTTCAGAGTGTATCTTCAACAATGAAACGGAATATTTACGTTCACTACTTTTTTTATGCCTCTAATAATGGTATACTAGAAGGCAGATATTTTGTTTAGAAAAGGGTAATCAATGCAAATAAAGACTATTTCCCAGCGCTTGGAGCGAGTAGCTGCTTTCGTGCCGGATGGGGCTAAGCTGCTGGATGTTGGGAGTGATCACGCCTATCTGCCTATTTACCTGATTCAGCAGGGACGGATTGAGAAGGCTCTGGCCGGTGAAGTGGTAGAGGGGCCTTTTCAGTCTGCCCAGAAAAATGTAGCAGAGCATGGCTTGACGGAGCAGATTGAGGTTCGCTTGGCCAATGGTCTGGCGGCTTTTGATGCGGAGGATCAGATTGGCACCATCGTTATCGCTGGTATGGGTGGTCGCTTGATTTCAGAGATTTTGGAAAATGGCAGAGCGAAACTTGCGTCTGTTTCCCGCTTGATTTTGCAGCCCAATAACCGAGAGGATGAACTCCGTAGCTGGCTGGTATCCAATGGCTTTTGCTTGTTGGCTGAGGATATCTTAGAGGAAGCTGGCAAGTTTTATGAAATCCTAGTGGCAGAAGCAGGCCAGCAAACTTTGACAGAGCAAGAAAAGCGTTTCGGACCTTTTCTGATGAAGCAACAGTCACCTGCTTTTCAGCTAAGATGGCAGAAAGAACTGAAGAAACTTGAAGGAGCTCTAGCCCACATCCCAGAAAAGAATGAGCTAGAACGCTCTGCTATGTCCCAAAAGATCGAAAGTATCAAGGAGGTACTACATGTTAGCAAGTGAAATTATCGCTCGTTATGAAGCCTACTGCCCGCAAGAACTGTCCATGGAGGGTGACATTTCAGGCTTGCAAATCGGAACTTTGGACAAAGAAGTGGACAAGGTCCTAGTAGCGCTAGATATCCGCGAGCAGACGGTGGCGGAGGCTATTGCGGCAGGTGCTGGACTGATTATCGTTAAACATGCGCCTATTTTTCGCCCGCTCAAGGACCTAGTGGCGGATAAGGCGCAAAATCAGATGATTTTAGACCTCATCAAGCATGATATTGCTGTCTATGTCAGCCATACTAATATTGATGTTGTGGAGGACGGACTTAACGACTGGTTCTCTCAGCGTTTAAAGATTGAGGAGACAAGTTATCTCAGTCAAACGAGTCCTGATCACGGTATTGGTCGCGTGGGGAAGATAGCTCTTCAGACCTTTGGGGACTTTGCGGCTAAGGTCAAGGAAACTTTTGGACTAGATAGTTTGCGTCTGGTCGCTTATGAAGAAGCAGATCTCGAACGCGTGATTGAGCGTGTGGCTATTTGTGGTGGCAGCGGTCAGTCCTTTTATCCGGAGGCCATTGCCAAGGGAGCGCAAGTCTACATAACTGGTGATATTTACTATCACACTGCTCAGGAAATGCTGACAGAAGGGCTTTTAGCACTGGATCCAGGCCACCATATTGAGGTTCTTTTTACGGAAAAAATAAAAGAAAAATTTGATACTTGGAAGGTAGAAGAGGGCTGGGAGATTGAGATTCTAGCTAGTCAGGCTTCGACCAATCCTTTCCGGCATATTTGAGAGGGAGTGACATGAAAAAAGTAGCAGTAATTGGTGCTGGAATTGTCGGATCAACAGCCGCTTACTATCTGTCCAAATCCCCAGATGTGGAAGTGATTGTCTTTGATGATGGCAAGGGGCAGGCGACCAAGGCAGCAGCTGGCATTATCAGTCCTTGGTTTTCCAAACGTCGCAATAAGGCTTGGTACAGGATGGCACGTCTGGGCGCTGATTTTTATCAGGATCTGATTACGGAACTAAAAGAGGCTGGTATCCAGACAGACTTTTACCAACAGACAGGTATTTATCTGCTGAAAAAGGATGAGAGCAAGCTGCAGGAGCTTTATGATTTGGCTGCTAATCGTAGAGAAGAGTCGCCTCTAATTGGGGAGGTGAGTCTTCTCAGTCGTCAGGAAGCCCAGGAGAAACTTCCAGACTTGCAAGGATTTGAGCGGCTTCTCTATGCTTCCGGTGGTGCCCGTGTGGAGGGAGCACTCTTGACGGAAACGCTTCTGAAAGCCAGCAAGGCAGAGCTGGTTGAGAAAAAGGTAAGCTTGACAGTAGAAGGAGAGCAACTTCTGGTGGATGGTTGTAACTTTGATTGTGTTGTCTTGGCTGTGGGAGCTTGGCTGGGAGAAATCTTGCAGCCGCTGGGCTATGAGACAGATGTTCGGCCGCAAAAGGGACAGCTACGTGATTTTAGGCTGGCTGAGCAGACAGATGACTACCCTGTTGTTATGCCTGAGGGCGAGCTGGATATCATTCCTTTTCTGGCAGGCAAGGTCAGCGTCGGTGCCAGCCATGAAAATGATCAGGGCTTTGATTTGACGGTAGATAGGACGGTTCTGAATCAGTTGCAGCAAGAAGCGGAAACTTATTTTCCAAGCTTGGCTACTGCAGGGATTTTAGGCGAGCGCGTGGGAACACGGGCTTATACCAGCGACTTTTCTCCTTTCTTTGGAGCTGTGCCAGACTTGCCACATGTCTACGCAGCTAGCGGACTAGGATCTTCTGGTCTGACAACTGGTCCGCTCATCGGACGCCAATTGGCCCAGATGGCTCTAGGAGAAGCGGGGCTGCTGAATCCAGCTGACTATCCTATCGATAGGTATGTGAAGAAGGTTTGATATGACAGAACATATTTTGAATTGGGTTAATATTTGTGTTAAAAAAGGTGATGAAATTTTACTGCTTAATCGCCAGCATGATAATTTTAAAGGGTGGATACAACCAGGCGGGAAGGTGGAGTTTCCAGAATCTTTTTTTGAAGCTGCAAGGCGTGAATTAAAAGAAGAAACGGGGCTGACTGCTCTAAACTTGGAATTGAAGGGGCTTTCAGGCTTCACTAATCCGAGTAAAAAAGAACGGTATGTGTATTACGATTTTCTTTGTACTGCCTTTGAGGGTCAAGTTAGGGGAAACGATCATGAAGGGGAGCCCAAATGGTGGAAGATTTCGGAACTTGACCAAATAGACATGCAGGCCGATATTCGTGAACGCTTGCCTCTTTACTGGCGGAAAGGCTCTTTTGAGCGAATTCATTATTGGGATGAGGAGGATCACTGTATCGGCGAGACCAAGACGATTTTGTATGATTGATTTTAGAGGATAGGGAGAAGTTATGGACTGGTTACGATCGCAGCCTGTGGTTATGCAGGCATTCTTGGCTGGGCTGTTCACATGGGGTTGTACTATTGTGGGCTCGGCTATTGTATTTTTCTTTAAACAGGTCAGTCGCAAGCTGCTGGACATTATGATGGGCTTTGCGGCAGGCGTTATGATTGCGGCTTCCTTTTGGTCGCTTCTGGTACCGTCGATTGAGTATGCGCAAAGTTCTTATGGCAAGCTATCCTGGTTGCCTGCAGCGATTGGGTTTTTAGTAGGAGGTTTTTTCCTGCGGCTGATTGATGCTGTGGTGCCTCACTTGCACTTAAGCAAGGATATTTCAGAAGCGGAGAGTGTTCCTGAGCATAGCTGAAAGAAGCTGTCCAAAACGGCTCTGCTCTTTTTAGCCATTACCATTCATAATTTTCCAGAAGGTTTGGCGGTAGGAGTAGCTTTTGGTGCCTTGGCTGCCAATCCTAGTCCGAAAGCCTTTGTCGGCGCGATTGGTCTGGCTTTGGGAATCGGTCTGCAAAATGTTCCAGAAGGAGCGGCTCTATCCATTCCGATTCGGACGGATGGCAAGTCTCGGCTTAAAGCTTTTTACTGGGGGGCCATGTCGGCTATTGTAGAGCCTGTCGGAGCAGTGCTGGGAGCTGTCGCAGTCATGGCTATGACGGCTATTCTGCCCTATGCCTTATCCTTTGCGGCAGGAGCCATGATCTTCGTGGTGGTAGAGGAGTTGATACCGGATTCGCAGACCAATGGCAATACCGATGTGGCGACTCTATGCCTCATGGTGGGCTTCGTCATCATGATGGTTCTAGATGTAGCTTTGGGCTGATTTGGGGCTGATGTTAGACCAGAATTGAATAGCAGAAGAAAGCGGATATTCCGCTCTTTTTCTTTTGTTTAAGGGTAGTGAAAAGGATGACATCCGCTTTCAAAAATGGTAAAATAAGGAGAATACATTAAGAGAGGAAACTCATATGAAAGGTATTATTCTTGCAGGTGGTTCTGGTACACGTTTGTATCCATTGACCCGCGCTGCGTCAAAACAGCTCATGCCGGTTTATGACAAACCCATGATTTATTATCCGCTGTCAACTCTTATGCTGGCTGGTATCAAGGACATCTTGATTATCTCCACTCCGGCAGATTTGCCTCGTTTTGAGGATCTGCTGGGTGACGGCTCTGAGTTTGGCATCAAGCTCTCCTATGCAGAGCAACCAAGTCCGGACGGATTGGCACAAGCCTTTATCATTGGGGCTGATTTTATTGGAGATGATAATGTAGCGCTGATTCTTGGGGATAATATTTACCATGGACCAGGTCTGAGTAAAATGCTCCAAAATGCTGCTGCTAAGGAAAAAGGAGCAACTGTCTTTGGCTACCATGTCAAGGATCCAGAACGCTTTGGTGTAGTAGAATTTGATGAAAATATGAATGCTATCTCCATCGAAGAAAAACCGGAACAGCCGCGCTCTAACTATGCAGTAACTGGACTCTATTTTTACGATAACGATGTTGTAGAAATTGCCAAGAACATCAAACCAAGTCCTCGCGGGGAGTTAGAAATCACTGATGTCAACAAGGCTTACTTGGAACGTGGTGATTTGTCTGTTGAGCTTATGGGACGTGGTTTTGCTTGGTTGGATACAGGAACTCACGAAAGTCTCTTAGAAGCTGCTCAATATATCGAAACAGTTCAGCGGATGCAGAACGTTCAGGTGGCAAATCTGGAAGAAATTGCCTATCGTATGGGCTATATCACTAAAGAGCAAGTGTATGAATTGGCGCAGCCGTTGAAAAAGAATGAATATGGCCACTATCTCTTGCGCTTGATTGGAGAAGAGTAATATAATGACGGAACAATTTTTTGATAAGGAATTAGCAGCGCGTGAGGTGCCTGGAATCCCTGGAATGTTAGAATTTGATATCCCTGTTCGCGGGGACAATCGAGGCTGGTTTAAGGAGAATTTCCAAAAGGAAAAAATGCTGCCGCTAGGCTTCCCTGAAAGCTTCTTTGCAGAAGGGAAATTGCAAAATAATGTCAGCTTTTCTCGTAAAAATGTCCTGCGGGGTCTTCATGCTGAGCCTTGGGATAAGTACATCTCTGTTGCAGATGACGGTAAGGTGCTGGGTTCTTGGGTCGACCTACGCGAGGGCGAGACCTTTGGTAATACCTACCAGACAGTAATCGATGCCAGCAAGGGAATTTTTGTGCCACGGGGTGTAGCCAACGGCTTCCAAGTCCTTTCTGATACTGTTTCCTATAGCTATCTGGTCAATGACTATTGGGCTTTGGAACTCAAACCCAAGTATGCCTTTGTTAACTATGCAGACCCAGCTTTAGGCATCCAGTGGGAAAACCTAGAAGCAGCAGAAGTCTCAGAAGCAGACAAGAACCATCCGCTACTTAAGGATGTCAAACCTCTAAGAAAAGAAGATTTGTAAAAAAGAATTCTTTTCTGATGCATTAATTTATATTGAAATATATGATTTAGCTCAGCTCCTATCCGAGCGAAGCGAGTGGAAGAAATGATTGCTGCTGGGGTGTAAATCATGAGAGTGGGACAGAAATCGGTAATTCATTAGAATTCGATTTCGTCGTCCCACCTCCGCACAGTTGAGTAGGGCTGTAAAAGCTGATGAAATCAGCGTAGTAGAGCCCACTCAACCACTGCGTCTTGATCGACAATCCAAAGACAATTGAGAGGCTAGGACTTTTGTCCCAGCCTCATGATAGGAGATTTTTGAGACATTAGGCTCAAAAATAAGCAATGAAACCGAAGGTTTGCTTGCGTCCCTACCACTTAAGGCAATTATAAAAAAGTTAAGGAATAAAAATGACTGAATACAAAAAAATTATCGTGACAGGTGGAGCTGGTTTTATCGGTTCTAACTTTGTCCACTATGTTTACAATAACTTTCCAGATGTTCATGTGACAGTGCTGGACAAGCTGACTTACGCGGGTAATCGTGCCAATATTGAAGAAATTTTAGGCGACCGCGTTGAGTTGGTTGTTGGAGATATTGCTGACGCTGAGTTGGTGGACAAGCTGGCAGCTGAAGCTGATGCGATTGTTCACTATGCGGCAGAAAGCCACAATGATAACTCGCTCAATGATCCGAGTCCATTTATCCACACCAACTTCATCGGAACTTACACACTTTTGGAAGCAGCTCGTAAATACGACATTCGTTTCCACCATGTGTCAACTGACGAAGTCTATGGTGACCTGCCTCTGCGTGAAGATTTGCCAGGTCATGGAGAAGGTCCAGGTGAGAAGTTTACGGCTGAAACCAAGTACAATCCAAGCTCGCCTTACTCATCAACCAAGGCGGCTTCAGACTTGATCGTTAAAGCTTGGGTGCGCTCATTTGGCGTCAAAGCGACTATTTCTAACTGCTCAAACAACTATGGTCCTTACCAGCACATCGAGAAGTTCATTCCGCGCCAGATCACCAATATTCTGAGTGGTATCAAGCCAAAACTCTACGGTGAAGGTAAAAACGTTCGTGACTGGATTCATACTAATGACCATTCATCAGGTGTTTGGACGATTCTGACCAAGGGACAAATCGGTGAAACTTACTTGATTGGTGCTGATGGTGAGAAGAACAATAAGGAAGTGCTGGAGCTGATTCTTAAGGAAATGGGACAACCAGCTGACGCTTATGACCATGTGACAGATCGTGCCGGTCACGACCTCCGCTATGCGATTGATGCTAGCAAGCTCCGCGATGAGCTAGGCTGGAAGCCTGAGTTTACCAACTTTGAAGCGGGTCTCAAAGAAACAATCAAGTGGTACACGGATAATCAAGACTGGTGGAAATCAGAAAAAGAAGCAGTTGAAGCTAACTACGCTAAGACTCAGGAAGTGATTAAATAAATTAGATTGAAGCAGGTGTGCGAGACAAGGTAAAAAATGTAGAGTTTTTAGTAGCCTATCTCAAATCGTAGGAATTAGCTACCAGGCCTATCTGAATCTTTTATGATACAAAAATGAGGTTGAGACGATTATTGTCCTAGCCTCTTTTTCGTAATGTTTAGCCTCTTAGAGTAGATTTTTCAAAAGAAAGTTTTTAAAAAAATTTGCTATAATAGATCTATGAACAAGCTAATCCAATCAAAGCTGGAACTGTTGCCGACCAGTCCCGGCTGTTACATTCACAAAGACAAAAACGGTATCATTATCTATGTCGGAAAAGCTAAGAATCTCCGCAATCGGGTTCGCTCTTATTTCCGTGGCAGCCACGACACCAAGACGGAGGCCTTGGTTTCCGAGATTGAGGATTTTGAGTTTATTGTCACCGAGTCCAACATTGAGGCTTTGCTCCTAGAAATCAATCTAATCAAGGAAAATAAGCCCAAGTACAATATCATGCTCAAGGACGATAAGTCCTATCCTTTTATTAAGATTACCAACGAAGTCTATCCGCGTCTGATTATCACGCGCCAAGTCAAAAAGGATGGGGGGCTCTATTTTGGCCCCTATCCAGATGTCGGTGCAGCCAATGAAATCAAGCGTTTGCTCGATCGAATTTTCACTTTCAAAAAATGTACCAATCTACCTGCAAAAGTCTGCTTTTATTATCACTTGGGGCAATGCGAAGCCCATACGATTTGCAAGCGGGATAGCCAGTATTTCAAGAATATGGCTCAGGAAGTGTCGGATTTTCTCAAAGGTCAGGACGATAAGATTATCGATGAGCTCCGTGATAAGATGAATAAAACAGCTGTAGCTATGCAGTTTGAGCGAGCAGCTGAATATCGTGACCTGATTCAAGCTATTGGCACCTTGCGAACCAAGCAGCGGGTTATGGCCAAGGATTTACAGAATCGGGATGTCTTTGGTTACTATGTAAATAAGGGCTGGATGTGCGTACAGGTCTTCTTTGTCCGCCAGGGCAAGCTAATCGAGCGTGACGTTAATCTCTTTCCTTATTACAATGATCCTGATGAGGATTTTTTGACCTATATCGGCCAGTTCTATCAGGAAAAATCCCACCTCAAGCCCAATGAAATTTTGATTCCGGCAGATATTGACGAAGAAGCTGTCCGAGCCATGGTGGATACCAAGGTGCTTAAGCCCCAACGAGGCGAGAAGAAGCAGTTGGTCAATCTGGCTATCAAGAATGCTCGGGTCAGTCTCCAGCAGAAATTTGACCTTTTGGAGAAATCCGTTGAGAAAACGCAGGGCGCTATAGAAAATCTAGGGAAGCTCCTCAATATTCCGACACCAGTCCGAATCGAGTCTTTTGATAACTCTAACATCATGGGGACCAGTCCCGTCTCAGCTATGGTGGTCTTTGTCAATGGTAAACCTAGTAAGAAAGATTACCGCAAATACAAGATCAAGACCGTGGTAGGGCCGGACGACTACGCCAGTATGAGAGAGGTCATCAAGCGACGCTATAGTCGGGTGATACGTGACGGGCTGACGCCACCAGATCTGATTGTCATTGATGGTGGACAGGGCCAGGTCAATGTCGCTAAAGAAGTTATCCAGGATCAGTTGGGATTGGATATTCCCATCGCTGGACTGCAAAAAAATGACAAGCACCAGACTCATGAATTGCTCTTTGGCGATCCTCTGAAAGTCGTAGAATTATCTCGTAATTCTCAGGAATTTTTCCTCCTCCAGCGCATCCAAGATGAAGTCCACCGCTTTGCTATCACCTTCCACCGTCAGCTCCGGTCTAAGAATTCCTTCTCATCGAAACTGGATGGTATCGAAGGCTTGGGGCCAAAACGCAAGCAAAATCTCATGAAACACTTCAAATCTCTGACAAAGATTAAAGAAGCCAGTGTGGATGAAATCGTCGAAGTCGGAGTACCGCGAGCGGTGGCAGAAGCTGTGCAGGCAAAACTCAATCAAACAGAGCCATCCCGTCCCTTGTTAGAAGTGGCAGAACCCTTAGCAGAATTGGATAGTTAATATATAAACTAAGACCGTGAAAACGGTCTTTTTGTGGTATAATGGGAAAGAAGTGAGCCAGAATGGAGAGACAATCATGATACCTATAGAAAAATCAAATCCGTCTGAAGTTGAAAAAATTTGCTTGGCATTATATAGAAAAATGAATTTTCAAGATTATCCTGAATTTAAAAATGAATTAAATAAATGGGTCACAGATAATATACCAGGACTTGAGAGTGAAAAGGATGCTTTTCTAAAGATAATGTCTGCGGAGTATTTATTTTTAGAGGAATGTAAAAAATTGTTGGATAATTTTATCGTTAATGAACCTAAATTAACAGAGTATTTAAAAAAATCCTATGGAAAGATAGATTCGAGATTAAGGAAGAAAATAATTGATTTAAAGAACGTTTCGGTATGCCCGTATTGCAATCGTAATTATATAAACTCAACATATAAAGTACTTCATTGTAATAATTGTAGTCAAGAATTATTAGTAATTGATGAGGCTGAAAAAGAATGTCGATATTGCAAACAAGAGATTAACAGTCAGACTAAAGTAGTAAACACTGCTCAACTAGACCACTTTTCTCCAAAAGACAGCTATCCACTGTTTTCCGTTTCATTTTACAATTTAATTCCTAGTTGTTATAGCTGTAATCATGTGAAATCAAATAAGGGTTTAGAATATAGTCCCTATGATACTAGTTTTCCATTCGATGATGTAAAGTTTACATACATTCCAAAGTCTGTCGATGAGATTAAAATCAAAATTAATTCTCATAATATTGACTTTAAAAATGGAATTCGTATTTTGGGTATAGAGGAGCTATATCAAAGTCACATTGATGTAGTAAATGAATTGATTTGGAAAAAAGAAGTATATACAGATAGTTATAGAGATGGTTTGTCAAAAATCTTAAATCAAACAAATCATGAATTGAGAAAAGCTGAGTTGAATCGCTTTATAACAGGTCACTACACAGATAAAGAAAATTATGGGAAAAGACCACTTTCAAAAATGGTTACAGATATTAGTAGAGAAATGGGACTGATAGGAGAAGAGGAATGAAATTAATTGCCTTGGTGATTAAACAGTACGATGAGCTTTTTAAAAATCAAATATTTAATTTTTCAGACGAATATAAAGTTGATTTTGATTTTGAAACGAATGAATTAAAAATTGATAAAAATCCAGATTATATTGAAAATTTTTATGGAAGATCAGTTAATAATATTAGTTTAATATCAGGGATAAATGGTACAGGGAAGTCAAGCATATTAAATATGCTTGTACATTATGATGTATTTCAAAATGAGGAAGCTTTTATTGAAGATAAAATATATTGTTTAGTTTTAAAAAGTGAAACAGAATTATATTTTGAGTTCGTATATAATTTCTTTGATAGTAGTAAATATAGTCTTTATTTTGATGGTGAGCTGATGAGTGGATTCTCTACTTTTACGGAGGGAAAAAACAAAGGTAGCATTAAGAGTTCTATATATAATTTAGAAAATAGAGATAGTAGAAAAAATCCAAATATTTCAAGTATTATACTTGGCTTCTTACAAAGTCGTTTTAAAGAAAAGCTTAAGAGGTACAGTGTATATAATAAAAATAAAAATCATCAAACTATTATTAACAGACATTTCACAGAAGCATATCCTAGCGATATTTTTGAAACTTATCAAAATTTGTATAAGGATGGACTAATTAAATCGGACCTGAAATTAAAATTGGAAATACAACTTGAAAACATAGAAGATATATTTCCTTATATGAAATTTGAGGAATATAAAAACAAAACAAAAGCCGAACGGTTTAGAGAGTTTGCTGAATTTAAAGAAGACTTTCTTGAGGGACTAGATTTAATGGAAGATGAATCAGTACGTGAAGTTTGGAGAACTATACATGACTTAAAAAAAGAGCAAAAGATAACAACTGAGCTGGATATTAACAGAAAGACAAATTTTTTAATAGTTAATATATTTTATAGATATCAAGTGGAGTTACCTGAATTATTTTTAGAATTTAATAAAAGTTTTAACAAATATTTAGATGATAAAAATCTAGGTCATAAAAAAAAGACAAGATTATTTTCCGAGATTGCAATTACTATGTCTACTGGAGAAACTAATCTTTTACTTTTAATTAGTGAGATTAGAAGAGTTTTATCTCATAATATTTCCCGTGATCACTACATAATTTTAATTGATGAAATAGAGATGGGGATGCACCTTGAATGGTCTAGAAACTTAATTAATTTTTTAGTGGACTATATAAATAAAATCAACAAAATAGGAGGAATGAGCTTCCAACTCATTTTCACAACCCACTCTCCCTACATGCTTTCGGATATTAAACCAGGAAATGTGATTATGCTTGAAAAGAATCAAGAAACTGGATATTCAGAAGGTAAAGTTCTTCAAAACACTTTCGCTAAGAATATCCAAGAAATCATGAAGGAAAATTTGATTGATAACATTTATGGTGATTTTGCCTTAGCAAAAATTAATTCTATGATTGATAGATTAAACGGAGAAGAGAAACAGGAAGGAAACGAAGACGAGAAACTTTTAAAAGAAATTCATTTGATCAGCGAGCCTATTCTTCGTAATAAATTATTAGAGATGTATGATAAGAAATACTATACCTCAGAATTTAGTATTGAAAAACAACTGCAGAAGTTGAATCTTAATGAGGAGCAGCGTGAGCAGGTCAGAGCAATGATTAAAGAAAATAAAAGAAATTCTAATGCGGATAAATAGTATTTGTACATAAATTATTTTAAATAGAAAAACCAAAGAATAGGAAGTGATAAGATGAACCACAGAATTGCAATTCTCTCTGATATACATGGGAATACCATGGCTTTGAAGGCAGTTCTGACAGATGCTAAAAGACAGGAAGCGACAGAATATTGGCTTTTGGGGGACATTTTCCTCCCTGGTCCGGGAGAAAATGATTTGCTAGCCTTGTTAAAAGGTCTTCCTATTACAGCGGCTGTCTGCGGAAACTGGGATGATTGTGTCTTAGAGGCTTTAGATGGACAATATGGCTTAGAAGACCCACAGGAAGTCCAGCTCTTGCGTATGACGCAGTATTTGATGGAGCGAATGGATCCTGATCAGATCGCTTGGCTGCGGAGTCTGCCTATGGTTGCGAAGAAAGAAATTGATGGCCTGCGTTTTTCGCTCTCTCATAACTTGCCTGACAAAAACTATGGGAGTGACTTACTGGTTGATAATGGGACGGAAAAATTTGACCAGCTACTTGATGAGGAGACTGATGTGGCAGTTTACGGTCATGTCCACAAGCAGTTGCTTCGCTATGGCAGTCAAGGGCAACAAATTATCAACCCTGGTTCGATTGGTATGCCCTATTTTGATTGGTCGGCCTTGAAAAATCACCGTGCCCAGTATGCCTTGATTGAAGTTGAAGACGGGGAACTGGTAAATATCCAATTCCGGAAAGTCGCCTATGATTACGAGGCAGAGTTGGAATTGGCCAAAGATAAAGCTCTCCCTTTTATCGAAATGTACGAAGAATTACGACGTGAAGATAATTATCAAGGGCACAATCGAGGATTGTTGGCTTACTTGAATGACAAGTACGGTTACACTGAGGATGTGAGAAAATTTTTTGGAGAAAACGACGATTAATCCCCTAGAGAAGGAAAGGTGAAAAAAGAAAGCTAGAGTAGCTAAATCATCTAGTCATACTAATGAAGTTGTTGGATGATAATAGACTGGAGAAGTATCATGTTAGACATAAGAAACCAAAGTGTAAAGCCCCTTTTAGCAACATCCTAGTATTTGGAATTATTATATAGAATAGAGGTAGCAGAACTTGAAAAGGGAATTTGGCTGGCTTGCCACAAACGTGCTTCAGCTATGATTTGACAATAAAATAATATTGTATTATAATATATGTATTCTTTATTTACAGGAGGTAATAATGAAAAAAATTATTACAGCTAGTGTAGCGCTTTTATCAGTTATCACTTTAGCAGCATGCTCAGGAAAAACAGCTTCAGAATCTTCTGGTAAAGCTTCAAGCTCGGTAGAAAAAAAATCTACTTCAGAGAATCAATCAAGTGGCTCTGAAACTTCATCAAAAACGGCTAGTTCAGATGCAGAACTGTCAGAAATTGTTCTCTTGACTGACGAAGAAATCGACAATGCTAAGACAATTGGCGATATGAAAGCTCTCTTTGGGAAGCTGATTGATAACTACCAAAAATACATTACTGAAATCGGGAAGAAAGTCCCAGAGGCTGGGAAAGAAGCTTACAATCAGCAAGTAGAACCTGCAATTCAGTCTATGGAAGCTTCTAGAAAGGCATTTAATGACACGCTTTCAAGTGTTGGCTCAGACGATGCAGAACTTCCAGAACAAAGTCGTGCCCTATTCGTTCAACAGTTGAAAACAGGACGTGATACCATGAAGAAAGCGATTGAAGGGGCTTATAAAGCTCTTGCTCCTCTCACATCTGGACAATAATATCAACAAAGTAGGTGAGCTATCACCTGCTTTTTCTGTGCTAAAATTAAAAAAGAGAAGCAAAGAAAGGACACTTTGAGAGAAAAGTTTGAATATACAAGTTCCTGAGTGTTTTCTCATTTAGAGAAATCTGTAAAAATAGAGAATAGCTACTGAAAACATTCCTAACACTTTTTTAGTCAGGTTCCTTTCCATGGAAAATCCCTGCAAACTCTTACAAAATGTGATAAAATGAAGCTAGTAGATTTAGAAAAGGAAGTTACTATGAAATTTCTTGAGTTAAATAAAAAACGTCATGCGACCAAGCATTTTAACGATAAGCCCGTAGATCCAAGGGATGTGCGGACTGCGATTGAGATTGCGACTTTGGCCCCCAGTGCTCACAATAGTCAGCCTTGGAAGTTCGTTGTCGTGCGGGAACGCAATCAAGCTTTAGCTGAGACAGCTTTCGGTGGAAATGTTGCCCAGATTAAGGAAGCGCCAGTGACTATTGCCCTCTTTACGGATACAGATTTGACAAAGCGAGCTCGTAAGATTGCGCGCGTAGCTGGAGTGAGGAATTTCTCAGATGAGCAGCTCCAATTTTACATGCAGAATTTGCCAGCTGAGTTTGCTCGCTACAATGATCAGCAAAAGAGTGATTATTTAGCACTTAATGCTGGTCTGGTGGCCATGAATCTTGTCCTAGCTCTGACTGACCAAGGTATCGGATCCAATATCATTTTAGGTTTCGACAAATCCAAAGTCAATAAGGTTTTGGAGATTGACGCGCGTTTCCGTCCAGAGCTCTTGATTACTGTTGGCTATACAGACGATAAGTTAGAGCCTAGCTATCGTTTGCCAGTCGATGAGATTATTGAGAAACGTTGATAAAATTCTATTTTTAGAATTTACGATTTAATTCGATAGATAGTTCGTTTTAAATCAAATGATGTATTGAGGTGAAATAATGACAATTGATTTTAAAGCAGAAGTTGAAAAACGCAGAGAAGCCCTCTTGGCTGACTTGTTCAGTCTGTTGGAAATTAACTCAGAGCGGGACGATTCAAAGGCAGATAAGGAACATCCTTTTGGACCTGGTCCTGTTCAAGCCCTACATAAATTTTTAGAAATCGCTGAACGTGATGGCTATGAAACCAAGAACGTGGACAATTATGCCGGGCACTTTACTTTTGGCGAAGGAGAAGAAGAATTAGGAATTTTTGCTCACATGGATGTGGTGCCAGCTGGAAGTGGCTGGAATACAGATCCTTACAAACCTGAAATCATTGATGGCAAGCTTTATGCGCGTGGTTCATCTGATGACAAAGGGCCAACCATGGCTTGTTACTACGGCTTGAAAATCATCAAAGACTTGGGCTTGCCGGTTTCTAAGCGCGTGCGCTTTGTGGTAGGTACAGATGAAGAGTCTGGCTGGAAAGACATGGAGTATTACTTTGCTCATGTAGGCCTGCCTGAGCCTGATTTCGGCTTCTCGCCAGACGCTGAGTTCCCAATCATTAACGGTGAAAAAGGGAATATCACAGAATATCTCCACTTTGGTAACAGTAATGATGGCAGCTTTAAACTCAAGAGCTTCACTGGCGGACTTCGCGAGAATATGGTACCTGAATCAGCAACAGCTATTTTTACGTCACCAGTTGATGCAGCTGAATTGGATGAGAAATTGCAAGAGTTTGCGGCTGGCCACAAGCTTTCAGCTAGTCTGAAAGCAAATGGCGACGCTGTTGAAGTGACGGTTATTGGGAAGTCTGCTCACGGTTCTACACCAGAGGATGGTATCAACGGAGCAACCTACTTGGCTCTCTTCCTCAATCAATTTGACTTTGCAGGAGATGCCAAAGCTTATCTGGAAGTGGCAGCACAAGTTCTGCACAACGATTTCGCTGGCGAGAAGTTAGGAATTGCTTATACAGATGCTAAAATGGGCGCTCTCAGTATGAACGCAGGTGTTTTCGATTTCGATAGTGCTAAGGATGACAATACCATTGCTCTGAACATCCGTTACCCACAAGGAATTGATCCAAAAACGATTCAGGCTGATCTTGAAAAAGTTCCAGGTGTCGTGTCAGTGAGCCTGTCTGAGCATGAGCACACACCGCACTATGTCCCAGCGGATGATGAATTGGTAGCAACACTTTTGAGTGTTTACGAAAAACAAACAGGTCTCAAAGGACATGAGCAAGTCATCGGTGGCGGAACTTTTGGCCGTCTTTTGAAGCGCGGTGTGGCTTTCGGTGCTATGTTCCCAGACTATGTCAACACCATGCACCAAGCCAACGAATTTACAGATGTAGAAGACCTTTTCCGTGCAGCAGCGATTTACGCGGAAGCAATCTACGAGCTAATCAAATAAAAAGAAGAACTCGTTTGGCATTGTCAGATGAGTTTCTTTGCAAGGAGCTGCCATGCAGACACTAGAAGATATTAGCAAGGCCATCATGGCTGATCCAGAAAATCAGAAATATACAGAGCAGGGTATCAAGCCGCTTTTTGCGGCGCCTAAGAAAGCTCGAATTAACATTGTCGGTCAGGCACCAGGTCTTAAAACCCAGCAGGCGGGGCTTTACTGGAAGGACAAGAGTGGAGACCGATTGAGAGAATGGCTGGGTGTTGATGAAGAGACTTTTTACAATTCAGGCTATTTTGCAGTGCTTCCTATGGATTTTTATTTCCCAGGACATGGAAAGTCTGGAGATTTACCGCCTCGTAAGGGCTTTGCCGAAAAGTGGCATCAGCCGATTTTAGAGCTTTTACCAGATATTGAGCTGACAATTTTGATTGGTCAGTATGCGCAGAAATACTATCTGCAACAAAAAGGCATTGTTAAGCTGACCGAGACTGTCCAACATTATCAAGACTACCTGCCGGAATTTTTCCCTTTGGTACATCCATCTCCTCGCAATCAAATCTGGATGGCTAAGAATCCTTGGTTTGCGGAGCAGATTGTGCCAAATTTGCGGTCTCGTGTGCAGGAAATTATATTAAAGTGAGAGCAAAAGACTTCCTACAAGATATTTTTTGGGTGTCACACTTCGTAGAAACTTACAATTTGTATCACTGTTAGGCGATTTCAGACTAGATTTGTGAGAAATGACTCTTTAAATCAAATTGCTAGATTATTTGCAAAATAGGAATAATAAAGAAGGTGTCTCATGAAACAATTATTTTTATGTTCATATTTGGCTGATATCAAGAACCTTTTTAAGTCTTATGCGGCTGACAAAGGTCTGGGCGACCATCTGCTTTTTATCCCTACAGCCGGAAATGTGGAGGAATATCGAGATTACATTGATGAGGCAAAAGTAGTCTTTGAGGATTTAGGTTTTGCGGTAGAGGTTCTAGACCTGGATCAGACCGACCAAGAGACGGCTCAAGCTAAGATTTTCCAGACCAAGCTACTTTATATTGCGGGTGGCAATAGCTTCTATCTTTTGCAGGAATTGAAAAAGAAGCATTTGCTCAGTTTGATACGGGAGCAGATTGCAGATGGTATGGTCTATGTGGGTGAATCAGCTGGTGCTATCATCACAGCTGAGGATATTGACTACAGCAAGCTCATGGATAATAAGGGAGTGGCAGGTGAACTGTCCGATACAGCGGCACTAAACGAAGTGGATTTTTATGTCCTTCCTCATGCTGGCGAAGAACCCTTTTCCGAAAGCACTCAGGCAATCCTAGATACTTACAGAGACAAGCTCAATCTGCTGCCAATCAATAATAGCCAAGCGGTGCTTGTGGAGGGTGAAGAAGTGCGGGTTTGGTGGAAAATAAATAAGAATATTGGGGTAGTATTTTGATTGAAAAGACATACGAAACATCAAGTGGAGTCATTCACTATTGGACAAATGATGGTGATGAATCATCCCAAAGAGTTCTTATCTTTTTACCTGGGCTAACTGCTGACCATAGGTTATTTGAAAAACAAATAGAATATTTTAAAGATACATATAGAGTCTTGGTTTGGGACGCACCTGGACACGCGTCATCTTATCCTTTTAAGCTCAATTTTAGCTTGTTTGATATGGCGAAATGGCTAGATGGAATATTTGTCAAAGAGAGAATAGAGAATCCAATACTAATTGGTCAGTCAATGGGAGGATATGTAGGACAGGTTTATGCTCAACTTTTTCCCGAGAAATTAAAAGGCCTTGTTACAATTAATTCACCTTCCATGCAAAGGAAGTATTATACAGCTATGGAATTGTGGCTCTCAAAAAATATGGAGGCAATTTATAGAATCTATCCATGGAAAGCTCTTTTGAAATCTGGGCCTAAAAGCGTATCAACAACAGATTATGGAAGAAAACTGATGTATGATATGATGATGGTTTATGATGGCAATCAAGAAAGGTATGCTCGTCTTGCGGGATACGGATATAAGATATTTTCAGAAGCAGTAGAGAAGAATCTATCTTATGAAGTAAAATGTCCACAATTGGTTATATGTGGAAAAGAAGATCGTGCAGGGTCTTGCATACGATATTTGAAGGCCTATGAAAGAAATACTGGAAAGTCTGTTAAATGGATTGATAAGGCGGGACATAATTCTAATACCGACCAACCCGATATTGTAAATAGACTGATTAATGAATTTTTGAATAACAAAATTAAAGAAAAGCTTGGTTGAAAGACCGGCTTTTTGATATAATAGACTCTATGAATACAAAAGATAAAATTTCAAATTATCAACTGTTGCTAGATCAGTTGGAAGCCTTGCTGGATGGTGAGACCAATGCCTTGGCAAATCTGTCGAATGCTAGCGCCCTGCTCAATCAAGCCCTGCCTAATTCTGTTTTTACTGGTTTCTATCTTTTTGATGGGTGCGAGCTGATTTTGGGGCCCTTTCAAGGGGGCGTTTCTTGTGTCCACATTGCATTAGGTAAGGGAGTCTGCGGGGAGTCAGCTGAGAAAGAGCAGACGATCATTGTGGATGACGTCACCCAGCATGCCAACTATATCTCCTGTGATAGCAGGGCTAAGAGTGAGATTGTACTGCCGATGATAAAAGACGGTCGCCTTCTGGGAGTGCTGGATTTGGACTCAGCCTTGACGGGTGATTATGATAAGGTAGATCAAGAATATCTGGAAAGGTTCGTCCAGATTTTGCTTGAAAAAACGACTTGGAATTTTGAAATGTTTGGAGAAAAAGCCTAATGTATCAAGCTTTATATCGGAAATACCGCAGTCAGACCTTTGGTCAGCTGGTGGGGCAGCAGGTAGTAGCCACCACCCTGCGGCAGGCTGTGGAGCAAGGGAAAATCAGCCATGCCTATCTCTTCTCTGGCCCGCGTGGAACAGGAAAAACCAGTGTTGCCAAGATTTTTGCCAAGGCTATGAACTGTCCTAATCAAAAGGACGGCGAGCCCTGCAATGATTGCTATATCTGTCAGGCTATCACTGAGGGGAGCCTTGAAGACGTCATCGAAATCGACGCGGCTTCTAATAATGGGGTCGATGAGATTCGTGATATTCGGGACAAGTCTACCTATGCGCCTAGTCTGGCCAAGCACAAGGTCTATATCATTGACGAGGTGCACATGCTCTCGACAGGGGCTTTTAACGCCTTGCTCAAGACCTTGGAAGAACCGACAGAAAACGTCGTCTTTATCCTAGCGACGACAGAGCTGCATAAGATTCCAGCGACTATTCTTTCTCGCGTCCAACGTTTTGAGTTTAAGTCTATCAAGACTCAGGACATTATTGGCCATATTGAGTGGATTTTGGAGCAGGAAGGCATTGATTTTGAGCAAGAAGGTGTGCAGATTATTGCCCGTCGAGCTGAAGGCGGGATGCGAGATGCCCTGTCTATTCTCGATCAGGCTCTTAGCTTGACTCAGGAAAATCGTTTGACTACGGACATTGCTGAGGAAATCACAGGCTCTATCAGTTTGGGAGCCTTGGATGCTTATGTAGCTGCCTTGATTGCTCATGATGCAGTCACAGCCTTGGATAATCTCAATCTGATTTTTGACAGCGGCAAAAACATGGCCCGTTTCGTGACGGACCTCCTGCAATATCTGCGTGATTTGCTTATTGTCAAAACTGGTGGGGAGAATACTCATGCTAGTGAGCTTTTTCTGGAAAATCTCAAGACACCGCAGGATGCTCTCTTTGCCATGATTGAGACGGCGACCAAGAGTCTGGTAGACATCAAGAATAGCTTGCAGCCTAAGATTTATACAGAGATGATGACCATTCGGCTGGCCGAGGAAAAAACAGGCTTGGATGAGATTCCTGACAACTTGGCAGAAGAGTTGACTAATCTCAAGCAGGAAATCCAGCAGCTCAAGCAGCAATTAGCCAATGTCGGCAGTCAGCCAGCTCCAGCAGTTAAAAGAGCAGAAGTACGACCTCAGAAATCCAAGACTTATCGGGTGGACCGTAATAAGGTCAATGCCATCTTGGAAGAAGCGGTGGAAAATCCTGAATTAGCTCGTGGCAATTTGACCAAGCTGCAAAATGCTTGGGGTGAAATCATCGAGAGTCTGGCGGGCGCGGACAAAGCCTTGCTCATTGGTTCTCAGCCAGTCGCAGCCAATGAAAATCATGCTATTTTGGCATTTGAGTCTCATTTCAACGCTGAGCAGACCATGAAAAGAGAAAATCTCAATACCATGTTTGGGAATCTGCTGAGCAATGTTGCTGGGTTTTCACCAGATATTCTGGCCATTTCCCTAGAGGATTGGACTCAAATTCGGGCAGAATTTTCAGCTAGAAGTCGTAGCAATAAAGCAGAAGCAGCCGAAAAGCAAGAAGGAAGCTGGATACCGGAGGGATTTGATTTCTTAGCAGAGAAAATCACCGTACAAGATGATTGAATTTAGATTTTTATGATTTTTCATGCTATAATGGAAGAATGAATAGACGACAATTTATAGTAATGGCGGCTTTTACAGCCCTAGAAACATATTTTTTTAATGAGGCAATCATGTCTGAGCACTATCTGATGGCTATTTTCTGGGCTATTCTGATTGGGCGTAATCTGCAAATTAGCTATGTCATGGGGCGGATTGTGGATGAAATTGATAAACATTTGAAGCATAAGTAAATGTTCAAAGTGAAATAAATGGCTCCTTGTCACTACAGTAGGTGACAAGGAGCCATTTTTCTTATCTTCCGAAAGGTGCTAGCTAAGCAGTTGCTTCCATTTTGCCTTTACCAGCTGATGAGGGAAACTTCCCCGCTGTTGAGCCAGATTTCCTGTCCGTTCTCCAACTGGACTAGGAGTTGCCCGCTGTCAGAGACGTCACGGGCGATCCCCTTATAGGTTTGATTGTTTTGGTGGAAACTTACTTGTCGGCCAAGGACTAGGGATTGCTTCTTGTAAAGGTAAATGAGCTCCTCTGGGTCACTTTCAAAAAAGCAGGTCCAAATTTCGGTAATCAATTCATTTCTGGTGATGGGAGCTGGGGCGCTAAAGAGCGATCCTGCTTTATTTTGCAATTCTTTGGGGAAGTCACTAATGCAAAAATTAAAACCAACTCCGATAATGACATCTGTGACGAGACCAGTTTCAATTGAAGTAGTGGCTTCGGTCAAAATGCCAGCAATTTTCTTGTTTTTGTAGTAGATATCATTGACCCACTTGATGTCCACATCCATGAGGGTCAAATTTTTGACTGCCTTATAAATAGCCCCTGCTGTCAGAATGGTATAGGAAGGAATTTGCTCAAAAGGCAGGTTGGGCTTGAGATGGAGGGACATATAAAAGCCACCTTGATTGGGGCAGAAAAAGGATCGTCCGAAGCGACCGCGGCCGGCGGATTGAGCAGCAGCCAGATAGAGGGTGTTTGCCTCACCACCCGCTTCCATACCTGCTTTTGCATCCATCTGAGTAGATTGGCAGTTGGGGTTGAAGGAAACCTTGACAGGTGCCTCTTGCTCAATCAGGTCTGGAATCAGTAAATCTCCTGTTTTAAGCTTGTAGCCACGATTTTTAACAGAATCAATCTGCACACCTTCCTTTTCCAAGCGCTGAATGGCCTTCCAAATGGAGGTTCTGGAAATGCCTAATGTCTGAGCCAGGCTTTCTCCGTTAACATAATCGTCAGCTTGGCTGAGAATGGTAAATAATTTTTCGTAGGTTTTCATTCGTTCTTTTTCTGTTAGATGCTGCTTTCTCGAATGGTCAGCTTGGTAGAAAGTTTGACCATATAGGGAATGGAATCCTCTTCGGATGCTAAACTTTGATCCAGAATATGCAGAGCCTGCTTGCCCATTTCTTCTGTAAAAACAGTGACTGTACTGAGACTTGGATAGATGTACTTAGCAATAGAGGTATCATTAAATGAAATGATGCTGACATCTTGGGGAACCTGGATTCCGTGTTCTTGCAGAGCCCGCAAGGCACCGATAGCCAAAGCATCGCTAGAGATGAAGAAGGCGGGTGGCAGCTGGTTTTTGTACTCGCTAAGAAGCTCAGTCATCATCTGATAGCCTGATTCCGAAGAAAAGCTGCCTACTTTAACGAAGTCAGGTTGATAAATTTCTTTTTCAGACAGATACTGCTGAAAGCTTGCCAAACGAGGGTCGCTGATTAGACTAGTCTGGTCAGAGGTTCTTTCTTGTCCGGCAATCATGCCAATCTGCTCAAAACCAGCATTTATGAAGTGCTGAAGAACTTTCTGTACAGCATTCTCAAAATCAACTGTTACACAGCTGTGGCCTGCATTAAGCGTATCACTGTCGACAAAAACTAAGTGGTTGCTGTACTGCTCCAGCTGTTGAATTTGAACTGGGCTGAATTTACCGATGGCAATCAAGCCATCAATGCCTTTCAATAGCTCAAGAGAATCGTTTTGAAACACTCTGAGAATCTCATAGCCCAATTCCTGGGCTTTTTTTTCAATACCCAAGCGAATAGAGTAGTAGTAGAGGTCATTGAGTTCCTCCTGCTCGGTGTACCATTCGATAAGCCCGATACGGTAGGCTTGAGTCCTGTTTGGCTTAGTTTTTCTTGATTTTTTATAGTTTAGTTGCTCAGCGATGTCAAAAATCTTTTTTCGGGTGCGATCACTGACTGACATGGCAGGGTCGTAGTTGAGTACGCGGGAGACCGTAGCGGGAGAGACCCCAGCAGCCTGGGCAATATCCTTAATCGTAGCCATTTGATTTGGTCCTTTTTAATTTACTGTCTACATAAATTATAACTCAAAAAATAGTAAATATCAAAGTTAAGTTTAGTAAAACTTAACTTTGTTCTCGAAATGAGCTGGGTGAAAAGCCAAAATATTTTTTAAAAGCCTTTGAAAAGTAAAGGGGATCTGAGAAACCGACAGAATAGGCGATAAATTGGATAGGTTCACGGGTGCTTTCGAGGAGTTGTTTAGCTCGATGCATGCGTATATAATGCAGATACTCTTTGGGAGAGAGTCCATTGTATTCTTTAAAAATGGTTGTCAAATAGCTGCGATTGACATTTAGTTCATTAGCAATACCTTGAATGCTCAGTTGTTCAAGCGGATAGCGAGTTTCTAGAATACGTTTGGTATCTATATACAACTGATAAGTGGAATTTTGTTGTTTCAGGAGCTGTTGGTTTGGTGCGAGTTTCCCTAGTTTAAATAGTAGTTCATAGAGCATGGCGAGAAGTTGTAAATGACTTAACATGGTAGATTGGGAATGTTCAGCTTCTTGAATAATATCTATAATAAACTTTCCCAAACTATCAGTAGGACTAGTACTTGAGTTTCTTAGAAATCCTGTTTTGCCAATTTCTGATAAGTTAAAATAATCCGAAACCTTTGTTCCACTAATTCCGAGCCAATAATAGGACCAAGGATCTTCAAAATCTGCTTTATAGTAAGTTAGTTCGTTTGGTTTTAGTAGGAATAAATCACCAGCTTTCAGGAAAATTTGTTCTCCTTTATAGTGAAAGACACCTTTGCCTTTTGTAATAAAATGAAGGACGAAACCGTCACGAATAGCAGGCCCGAAAGAATAGTTCGGCTGGCAATCCTCATAGCCGTAAAAGTCTAATAATAAATCAATTGTTCCCGTCTGGTATTCAGAAAATATAAGCATACTTTTTACATCTCCGTACATTAGAAATAGTATTGTATTTTTTATTGTCACCTAACATTTTACCATATTTCCCTAACATAATTCTATTTTAGGAAGCGATTTCAAAAGGTAAAATATTAGTAAATATGGAGGTTCAGAAATGGCTATCAAAATAGACAAGCATCTATTCTACATCAATACAAAAGATTCCAGTCTTATCATTGAGGAAAGGGATGGCTACCTTTTGCTTAAACACTTAGGCAGAAAAATCGAATCCTATCATTTTTCCAATACAGTATTTGAGCGAGATCATGCATTTTCTGGTAATCCGAGGTCGAATGAGCGGAGTTTTAGCTTAGATACCCAGCGGCAGGTTTTGGGTCAGCATGGTTTAGGAGACTTTCGGCAACCTTCTCTGCAAGTCCAACATGCTAATAATGAAGTAACAGATTTTCGGTTTGTTGAGAGTCAGCTGATTAAGGGAGGTTTGGAAGTTCCAGGACTGCCTAGCCCTCACAGTACAGAAGATGCAGAAACACTGGCCTTTATTTTAGAGGATGCAGTAGCTCACTTACGCCTCACTCTCTATTACACAGCTTTTGAGGATAGCAATACCATTGCAACCTTTACTAAGCTGGAAAATATCGGTAGAGAGACAGCAGTCATACATAAGAACTTGAGCTTAATGACAGATTTGCCGGCAGGTGCTTATGATGTGATTAGTTTACAGGGAGCTTATGCTAGGGAAAAAACAGTTCGTCGTCACAAGCTAGAACAGGGAATTTTCAAAATAGCTTCCAACCGAGGAGCTTCTGGTCACGCGCAGACTCCAAGCCTTATCCTTTGTGATAGTGAATCGACGGAAGAGGCTGGTCAAGTTTGGGCAATTCAGCTCCTTTATAGCGGAAACTTTGAAGCTTGGATTCAGCAAAATCAGTTGAATGAAGTTCGGCTAGGTATCGGTATCAATGAAGATAACTTTGCTTGGAAACTGGAAGCGGGGCAGACTTTCTATAGTCCTGTTGCTCTGTTGAATTATTCGGCTCAGGGTTTGACTGGTCTTAGTCATGAGAGCCAAGCTTTTGTTCAAGAGCATATCATTCCTAAAGCTTTTGCGAAGCGAGAGCGGCCAATTTTAATCAATAACTGGGAAGCAACTTACTTTGATTTCAAAAAAGAGAAGTTGCTAGAGTTAGCAGATGAGGCACAGAAAGTTGGTATTGAGCTCTTTGTTCTCGATGATGGCTGGTTTGGCAACCGTTTTGATGACAATCGGGCTCTGGGCGACTGGTTTGTCAATGAAGATAAGCTAGGTGGCAGTTTGACAGAGCTCATAGCAGAAGTTCATAGCAGAGGATTGCAATTTGGTTTATGGGTTGAGCCAGAAATGATTTCCGTAGACAGTCAGCTTTATCGGGCACATCCAGACTGGGCTATTCAAGTGCCTGATCGGGATCATACCTACTCTCGCAATCAACTCGTATTGGATTATGCTAATCCAGATGTGGTAGCCTATATCAAAGGAACACTGGATCAGCTGTTGAGTCAGCACGATATTGACTACATAAAATGGGATATGAATCGTAATATTACCAATCTTGGGAATGGCACTAACTATCTGGCGACCAAAATGCAGTCGCATAAGTATATCTTGGGGCTTTATGAAATTGTAAAATATTTGACAGAGAAATATGAGAATATTCTCTTTGAGTCCTGCTCAGGTGGTGGTGGACGAAATGATCTTGGTATGATGCGGTATTTCCCTCAAGTCTGGGCTAGTGACAATACCGATGCCATAGCTCGTTTGCCAATCCAATATGGGTCTTCTTATCTTTATCCGACTATTTCAATGGGTGCTCATGTGTCGGCAGTGCCTAATCATCAGATGGGACGAATTACTCCGCTGGCAACTCGTGGTCATGTGGCTATGATGGGAAATTTGGGGTATGAGCTTGATTTGACTAGTCTATCAGATGAAGAGAAAGCGGCGATTGCAGACCAGGTGAAGTTGTATAAAGAATTACGGCCAGTGGTCCAGCTAGGACGTCAGTATAGGCTAATCAATCCAGATGTTGGCTCCAATGAAGCAGCAGTTCAATTTAACTATGAAGATCAAACGATTGTAACATATGTCCGAGTCTTATCAGTTGTGGAAACGATGGAAACAACCTTGAAACTAAAAGACTTAGAGGAAGAAGGGCTTTATGAACTTCAGGGAAATGGCGCAGTTTACTCAGGTGCAGAACTCATGTATGCTGGTATCACTATGAATCTTCCGCAAGGAGATTATCTTAGCAGACAGTTGCATTTTATTAAAAAATAAGGAGGCTAGACCATGAAATGGTTTAAAAAGATGAGCTTAGCTGCTATTACAGGACTGTCCCTTTTGGGGCTGTCAGCTTGCAGCAGCCAAGGTGAGTCAACAGATGGTAAGGTAACGATTGAGTATTTCAATCAGAAGGGTGAAATGGTTGATACCCTTCGTGAGATTGCCAAAGACTTCGAAAAAGAAAATCCGAATGTGCATGTGAAAGTGGTATACGTCCCTAACGCTGGGGAAGTACTCAAAACGCGCGTTCTGGCTGGAGATATCCCAGATGTTGTCAATATCTATCCCCAGTCTATTGAATTGCAAGAATGGGCTAAGGCTGGGTACTTTGAAGATTTATCTGACAAAGACTATATTAAGCGAGTTAAGAATCATTACGCAGATAAATATGCGATTGACGGAAAAATTTACAATATCCCTTATACTGCCAATGCTTATGGTATTTATTACAACAAAGATAAATTTAAAGAACTGGGATTGAAAGTTCCAGAGACTTGGGAAGAATTTGAAGAATTAGTTGATACGATTATAGCAAAAGGGGAAACACCTTTTGCCATTGCAGGAGCAGATACTTGGACCTTGAATGGTTATCATCAGTTAGCTCTTGCCACTGCAACAGGTGGCGGTAAGGAAGCGAATGATTATCTACGTTTTTCCAAGCCAAATGCCATCAAGTCTTCAGATTCAGTGCTTAAAGATGATTTCAGACTGTTAGATTTATTCCGCAAAAAAGGTGCCATGCAAACCAACTGGCAGGGAGCAGGCTATACTGATGTTGTCGGTGCCTTCGCTAGAGGCGATGCCCTGATGACTCCAAATGGCTCTTGGGCTATCACAGCAATCAATGCGCAAGAGCCTAAGTTTAATGTTGGAACTTTCCCTTTTCCTGGAAAGCAAAAAGGACAAAGCTTGACCATTGGAGCAGGAGATCTAGCTTGGTCTATCTCTTCAAGTAGTAAGCACAAGAAAGAAGCCAATGCCTTTGTTGAATATATGTCACGTCCAGAAGTTATGCAGAAATATTATGATGTGGACGGCTCACCAACAGCTATTGAAGGTGTCAAGGAAGCTGGGTCAGATGCACCGCTAGCCGGTCTTGCTGAACTAGCATTTACAGACCGACACCTCGTTTGGCTAGCTCAAGACTGGACCAGTGAAAGTGATTTTTATACCTTGACTGGGAATTATATTACAACTGGAAACAAAGAGGATATGGCGAAAGCACTAAATGCCTTCTTCAATCCGATGAAAGCAGACGTAGAGTAGGAGTAGATCTACTATGAAAAAATTGATTGAGAAATATTGGGGCTGGCTCTTTGTCCTTGTTCCCCTTGTACTACAGGCTGTATTCTTCTATGTGCCCATGTTTCAGGGTGCCTTCTACAGTCTGACAAACTGGACTGGTTTGACCTATAATTATAAGTTTGTTGGACTCAATAACTTTATGCTCCTCATGAGCGATCCTAAGTTTATGAACGCAATAGGCTTTACATTGATCATTACTATTTGTATGGTGGTTGGTGAGATTATGCTGGGAATCTGGATAGCGCGAGCTCTCAACTCGAAGATAAAGGGAAAGACTTTCTTCCGAGCTTGGTTTTTCTTCCCCGCTGTCCTATCTGGATTGACTGTGGCTCTTATCTTTAAGCAACTTTTCAACTACGGATTGCCAGCTATAGGGAATGCCTTAGGAATTGAATTTCTTAAAACCAGCCTTCTAGGAACGAATGGAGGCGCAATCTTTGCAGCAATCTTCGTCTTGCTTTGGCAAGGGGTAGCCATGCCCATTATCATCTTCCTAGCTGGCCTTCAGTCTATCCCGACTGAGATTACAGAAGCAGCTCGAATTGATGGAACTAGCAGCAAACAAATTTTTTGGAAGGTGGAACTTCCTTATCTGCTACCAAGCGTTTCCATGGTCTTTATCTTGGCTCTAAAAGGTGGTTTGACTGCATTTGACCAGGTCTTTGCCATGACAGGCGGCGGTCCGAATAATGCGACCACCTCTCTAGGACTTCTGGTATACAACTATGCTTTTAAGAGCAATCAATTTGGTTATGCCAATGCCATTGCTGTTATCCTGTTTCTCTTGATTGCGGTTATTTCTATTATCCAGTTGAGAGTATCTAAGAAATTTGAAATCTAAGAGGAGAAGCCCGATGAAAAATGCAGAAAGAAAAGCTAATTTTAGTAAATATATCTTGCTAACACTGGGGTCTATTATCATTTTAATTCCACTCTTAGCAACGATATTCAGTTCCTTTAAGTCTACCAAAGACATCGTTAATAATTTTTTCGGATTTCCGACTCAACCGACTTTAGAAAATTTCCAACGCCTTTTGGCTGATGGTATCGGAGGCTACTATTGGAATTCAATTGTAATCACGGTTCTATCTTTGGCTGTTGTCATGATTTTTATTCCCATGGCTGCTTACTCTATCGCTCGTAATATGTCTAAGAAAAAAGCTTTTGGTATTATGTATACGCTTTTGATTTTAGGGATTTTCGTTCCTTTTCAAGTTATCATGATTCCTATCACAGTTATGATGAGTAAGCTAGGACTAGCCAACACTTGGGGATTAATTATCCTCTATCTGGCTTACGCTGTTCCACAGACTCTCTTTCTCTATGTAGGCTACATTAAGATTTCCATTCCAGACAGTCTGGATGAAGCAGCAGAAATTGACGGTGCTGGAAAGTTTACAACTTATTTCAAGATTATCTTTCCTATGATGAAACCTATGCATGCGACAACTATGATTATCAATGCCCTCTGGTTCTGGAATGATTTCATGCTTCCTCTCTTGGTACTCAATAAAGACTCCAAGATGTGGACTCTGCCACTCTTCCAATATAACTACACAGGTCAATACTTTAATGATTATGGACCGAGCTTTGCTTCTTATGTTGTTGGGATTATCACCATTACTATCGTTTATCTTATCTTCCAGCGCAACATTATTGCTGGAATGAGCAACGGGGCAGTGAAGTAAGCTCAAGATACAAAACCTGTAAAAAGCTCACAGTGCATACAAAGGCAACCACATCCGTAAACTACTGAATTAGTAACGGCTGTGGAAGATTCATCTTTTTCGCACAGAGCTTAGGGCGTGTTCTATTCAGCGCATGGGAAAGAGTATAGAAGACAAGATTTTAGAGGAGAAGACTATGGCTATTCAAAATAAGACCATGCTGATTACTTACTCAGACAGCTTGGGGGAGAATTTAAAAGATTTATATGACAATTTAGAAAAGCATTTTGGCGATGCAGTTGGAGGAGTGCATTTGCTTCCTTTCTTCCCATCAACTGGTGACCGGGGATTCGCCCCAGTAGACTATGAAGAGGTTGATTCAGCCTTTGGTGACTGGGAGGATGTAGAAAAGCTGGGTGAAAAATATTATCTCATGTTTGACTTTATGATCAACCACATCTCACGCCAGTCCAAGTATTATAAGGATTTTCAGGAAAAGAAGGATCAGAGTGAGTATCGTGACCTCTTTCTCAGCTGGGATAAGTTTTGGCCAGAAAATCGTCCGACGCAAGCTGATGTTGATTTGATTTATAAGCGTAAGGATCGTGCACCTAAGCAAGAAATCGTCTTTGCAGATGGAAGCACCGAGTATCTGTGGAACACCTTTGGTGAAGAGCAGATTGATCTAAATGTTCGCAGTCAGGTAACTAATGATTTCATCAAGAAAACATTGCGTCAACTGTCAGAGCATGGCTGTGATCTGATTCGTTTAGATGCATTTGCCTATGCAGTCAAAAAGTTAGATACCAATGATTTCTTTGTTGAGCCAGAAATCTGGGATTTATTAGAAAAAGTTCAGCAGCAAGCGGCTGAGTTTGGGACGGATATTTTACCAGAAATTCATGAGCATTATTCTATCCAGTTCAAGATTGCAGAGCATGGCTACTTTGTCTATGATTTTGCGCTGCCGATGGTAACTCTTTATTCTCTATACAGTGGTAAAGCTGAGCGTCTAGTCAAGTGGCTTGAAATGAGTCCTATGAAGCAATTCACAACACTGGATACTCACGATGGTATTGGGGTTGTTGATGTTAAGGATATTCTGACTGACGAAGAAATTGACTTTGCAACCAATGAACTATATAAGGTTGGGGCCAATGTCAAGCGCAAATATTCCTCAGCTGAGTACAATAATCTGGACATTTACCAGATTAACTCGACTTACTACTCAGCCTTGGGAGATGACGACAAGAAGTACTTCATTAGCCGTCTGATTCAGGCTTTTGCTCCAGGGATTCCACAGGTCTATTATGTTGGTTTCTTAGCTGGGAAAAATGACCTTGAACTGCTAGAAAATACTAAGGAAGGCCGCAATATCAACCGTCATTATTACAGTAATGAGGAGATTGCTGAAGAAGTCAAGCGTCCAGTTGTGCAAGCCTTGCTCAAGCTTTTCAGTTACCGCAACCAGTCTGCTGCCTTTGACCTAGATGGCACTATTGAAGTGAATCTATTGGATGAAAATAGCCTCCGGATTGTCCGTAGCAATGCAGATAAATCAGTCACTGCTCAAGTAGTTATTAACCTCAAAGAATTGACATATAGCGCTAGTGAAAATGGCCAAGCTATCACTTTTGAATAGAGATAAGAAAAGAGAAGAAGAATGGTAGAATTAAATCTGAAAAATATCTATAAAAAATATCCCAACAGCGACCACTACTCAGTGGAAGACTTCAATCTAGATATCAAGGACAAGGAATTTATCGTCTTTGTCGGTCCGTCCGGTTGCGGGAAATCAACTACGCTGCGTATGATTGCGGGTCTTGAAGACATCACCGAAGGAACAGCCTCTATTGACGGTACAGTGGTCAATGATGTGGCACCAAAAGACCGCGACATCGCTATGGTCTTCCAGAACTATGCCCTTTATCCGCATATGACTGTCTACGATAACATGGCCTTTGGTCTAAAGCTGCGCAAGTACAGCAAGGAAGATATTGACAAACGGGTCAACGAAGCAGCAGAAATCCTAGGCTTGAAGGAATTCTTGCAGCGCAAGCCAGCTGATTTGTCTGGTGGTCAGCGTCAGCGGGTAGCTATGGGACGCGCTATCGTTCGGGATGCAAAGGTTTTCCTTATGGATGAGCCTCTGTCTAACTTGGATGCTAAGCTGCGTGTTTCTATGCGGGCGGAGATTGCCAAGATTCACCGCCGTATCGGGGCAACAACTATTTATGTTACCCACGACCAAACAGAAGCTATGACCTTGGCGGATCGTATCGTTATCATGTCAGCGACCAAGAATCCTGCTGGAACTGGAACGATTGGACGAGTGGAGCAGATTGGTACACCGCAGGAAGTCTATAAACATCCGGCAAATAAGTTTGTTGCCGGCTTCATTGGCAGCCCAGCTATGAACTTTTTTGAAGTGACACTGGAAGATGGCCGTCTTGTCGGACCAAACAGAGACTTCAGTCTCCAAGTCCCAGAGGGCAATCTTAAGGGGTTGCGGGAGAAGGGCTATGAAGGCAATAAGTTGATTTTTGGTATTCGTCCGGAAGATATCAACATGGAACCAGCCTTTCTGGAAACCTTCCCTGAGTCGGTTCTAACTGCGAAGATTTCTGTTTCTGAGTTGCTTGGAGCGGAGTCTCACCTCTACTGTGCGGTTGGTGGCAGTGAGTTTGTTGCCAAAGTTGATGCACGTGATCATATGAATACAGGAAGCAGTATCAAACTTGGCTTCGACCTAAACAAGGCGCATTACTTTGATGCTGAGACGGAAGACAATATTTTCTAATCTATTGCTCCTTATAAAATAATCCAGACAGATTACTGTTTGGATTTTTACAAAAAATCTATCTATAAAATTAGTAAAATTTTACTAAATTTATTGAAATTTTACTCAAAAACAGGTATAATAAAGAAAACGATTACAAAGTCGATCATTCATTTTAAAGGAGTTTAGCTTATGTCAAACCTAATTTCAGCGGAGCAAGTCCGCGCAGATTTTGCCAAAGTTTTTGGAGTAGAAGCGGATCACACATTCTTTTCACCTGGTCGAATCAATCTGATTGGTGAGCATACGGACTATAACGGCGGCCATGTCTTTCCTGCAGCAATTTCCCTAGGAACTTATGGAGCGGCTCGCAAGCGGGACGATCAGCTCTTGCGATTCTTCTCAGGGAATTTTGAAGAAAAAGGGATTATTGAAGTGCCGTTGGAAAACCTGCACTTTGAGCCTGAGCATAACTGGACCAACTATCCGAAAGGAGTTCTGCATTTTCTGCAGGAGGCGGGTCATAAGACTGACCGAGGAATGGATATCTATGTTTATGGAAATATTCCCAACGGATCGGGCTTGTCTTCTTCTGCATCTCTAGAGCTTTTGACGGGTGTCATTGCTGAGAAACTCTTTGATTTGCAGTTGGAACGTCTGGACCTAGTGAAAATTGGTAAATTGACTGAGAATGAATTTATCGGGGTTAATTCTGGTATTATGGATCAGTTCGCTATCGGAATGGGAGCTGACCAGCGGGCTATTTACCTTGACACCAATACTCTTGAATATGACTTGGTGCCGCTTGATCTCAAGGAAAATGTCGTAGTGATTATGAATACCAACAAGCGTCGGGAATTGGCGGATTCTAAGTACAATGAACGCCGTGCTGAGTGTGAAAAAGCTGTTGAAGAGCTCAATCGTAAGCTGTCTATCGCAACCTTAGGCGAGTTGGATGAGTGGGCCTTTGATGAGTATAGCTATCTGATAGAGGACGAAAATCGTCTCAAACGAGCTCGCCATGCTGTTTTAGAAAATCAACGTACTTTGCAAGCACGGGCAGCTTTGCAGACAGGCGATCTTGAAAAGTTTGGCCGTCTCATGAATGCTTCCCACGTTTCATTGGAGCATGACTATGAAGTGACTGGTCTAGAGCTGGATACCTTGGTTCATACGGCCTGGGAGCAAGATGGTGTTCTAGGGGCTCGTATGACTGGGGCTGGCTTCGGTGGCTGCGCCATTGCTTTAGTTGCTAAGGATGGGGTGGAATCTTTCAAAGAAAATGTCGGCCGCAAGTATCAAGAAGTTGTCGGCTATGCCCCTAGCTTCTACATTGCAGAAGTAGCTGGCGGAAGCCGAGTGCTGGATTAAATGGCAGAAAAGAAACTTGGGCTGACAGTAATGCCAGCCCTTTACTAGCAAGAGAAAGGAAGAACTATGCCCAAGAAGTTACTGGATGCTTTTGTATCAGCAGTGATTGACAATAGCACTTTTGAGGAAATGGACGCCATTTATCTAAGCAATCGTGTCATGGCTCTGGTTGGAGAGACAGTGGCTGAGCAGGAGACGACGGCTGAGCAGTTAATTGACCTGAAGGATGACTTGGTAGCTGTAGCTATGAAGAATGGGAAGATTGGTGATACTCTGGCTGAGCAGGATGTACTGGGAGCTGAGCTCATGAACTTGATTACCCCTGCCCCTAGCCAGCTCAATCGGGACTTCTGGACGACTTATGCCTCCAATCCCGAGCAAGCTGTAGCTGATTTTTACCAGCTTAGTCAAAAAAATGACTATATCAAGGTCAAGGCTATTGCTAAAAACATTGCTTTCAAAGCACCGACTGAATATGGAGATTTGGAAATCACTATCAATCTTTCCAAGCCGGAAAAGGATCCCAAGGAAATTGCGGCAGCTAAAAAGGCTAAGAATAGTAATTATCCAGCCTGCCAGCTTTGCATGGAAAATGAAGGCTACCAAGGCCGCTTGGACCACCCAGCCCGAGCCAACCATCGGATTATTCGCTTCGATTTGGCCGGACAGGAGTGGGGCTTCCAGTATTCGCCCTATGCCTACTTTAATGAACATTGCATCTTTCTGCACAGTCAGCACCTTCCCATGTCTATTAGTCAGCTGACCTTTGAGCGCTTGCTGGACATCGTTGAGACTTTTCCGGGTTATTTTGCTGGCTCAAATGCCGATCTGCCCATTGTCGGCGGCTCTATCCTGACCCACGACCACTATCAGGGCGGACGTCATACTTTCCCTATGGAAATAGCAGAGCTGGATTGCAACTTTACTTTTAGCGGATTTGATGAGGTGGAAGCAGGCATTGTCAAGTGGCCCATGTCCGTCATTCGGCTGAGATCTGAGAAGAAGGAACAGTTGATTGAGTTGGCTGACAAGATCTTGCAGGCTTGGCGGACTTATTCTGACCCTAGTGTGCATGTGTTGGCAGAGTCTGAGGGTGAGTCACATCACACTATCACACCGATTGCCCGCAGAAAAGATAGATTTTTTGAGCTAGACTTGGTCTTGCGGGACAATCAAACGTCGCCGGAACATCCAGACGGCGTTTATCACCCTCATGCAGATGTGCAGCATATTAAGAAAGAAAATATCGGCCTGATTGAGGTTATGGGACTGGCTATTCTACCGCCTCGGCTCAAGGAAGAACTCAAGCAGGTAGAACTTTTCTTGCTGGGAGAAGACTGTCAGGTTGCTGCCTATCATCAGGAATGGGCCAGTCAACTCAAAGACCAGAATCCAGATGTTACCGCTGAGACGGTGGAAGGAGTAGTTCAGGCCTCGGTTGGACAAATTTTCAGCCGTGTGTTGGAAGACGCGGGAGTCTACAAGCGAACAGAGGAAGGGCAGGAGGCTTTCATGCGCTTTGTCAAATCCGTCGGCATCCAGCCCTAGGAAATGTGTTATAATGAATCTAGCGTAACAGGGAAAGGAAGTTTTATGGCAATTTTAGTATTAGGTGGAGCTGGCTATATCGGCTCGCACATGGTAGACCGTCTGGTAGCGGCAGGCAAGGAAGAGGTAGTTGTCGTTGATAATTTGGTGACTGGTCATCGGGCAGCCGTCCATCCGAAAGCAGTCTTTTATGAGGGGGATTTGGCGGATAAGGACTTTATGCGTGATGTCTTTGCCAAACATCCATCTATCGATGCAGTCATTCACTTTGCTGCTTTTTCACTGGTGGCAGAGTCTATGTCGGATCCACTCAAGTATTTTGACAATAACACAGCCGGCATGGTTTCTCTTTTGGAGGTCATGCAGGAATGCGGTGTTAAAAATATTGTCTTTTCTTCGACAGCGGCGACTTATGGTATTCCTGAGGAAGTTCCGATTCTGGAAACGACTCCGCAAAAGCCTATCAATCCTTATGGTGAGAGCAAACTCATGATGGAGACCATTATGCGTTGGGCAGACCAGGCCTATGGCATCAAGTTTGTAGCCCTGCGTTATTTCAATGTGGCTGGTGCTAAGCCTGATGGCTCTATCGGTGAGGACCACGGACCCGAAACTCATCTCTTGCCGATTGTGCTTCAGGTTGCTCAGGGCAAACGTGAGAAGATTTCTGTCTTTGGCGATGACTACGACACTCCTGATGGGACTAATGTTCGCGATTATGTCCATCCTTTCGACCTAGCTGACGCTCATATTTTAGCGGTTGAGCATCTGCGTGCCGGTCAGCCTTCGGATGCTTTTAATCTTGGCTCCTCGACTGGCTTTTCTAACCTGCAAATTGTAGAAGCAGCTCGCAAGGTGACCGGACATCCGATTCCTTTGGAAATAGCAGAGCGGCGCCCAGGTGATCCGGATACGCTGATTGCTTCCTCTGAGAAAGCAAGAAGGGTTCTGGGCTGGCAGCCGAAATTTGACAATATCGAAACCATCATTGAAACCGCTTGGAAATGGCATTCCAGCCATCCAAATGGCTATGATGATAGAGGATAAACTGACAAACCAGCAAGAAAAGCTGGTTTTTTTCTTGCTTTTTGAATCAGATTATGGTTAAATTTTATAAAGAAACAACTGTTGCGCAACGATTGTGTTAGAAAGGGATATCAATGCCTCCAAAAAATAAATTTACTAAAGAAGAAATAATTGAAGCTTGTTTAGATCTTGTTCGAGAAGAGGGGAGGTCGGCTGTCACGGCACGAGCTGTTGCTGCTAAATTAAAGTCCTCTTCTAAGGTCATTTTTGGTCTCTTTGATAACATGGAAGAGTTGAGCAAAGCAATCGTCATTGCTGCTGAGAAGACCTTTGTCAGACAAGTTGAAATCGCATTACAGGAAGAAAAAGCCTTCCGTGCTGTTGGGATTACTTATATCCAATTTGCAGCTGAGGAGCCCCAGCTTTTTCAATTGATTTTTATGAATGAGCCTGAGCGTCACATTGACAAGTTTGCTGACTTTTTGCCAATCAAAGATTACAGTTATGAAAAAATGATTCGGTCTATTCAAGAGGAATATGGACTCTCAAGACAACTGTCAGAGCAGCTCTACCAACATCTATTTATTTACTCACACGGAATTGCCAGTATGACTGCTGCAGGAATCTATCGATTTTCATCAGCAGAACTGCTGCCTATGCTGACACAAGTATTTACAGCTTTTATAAAAGAATTATTGGGAGGAAATCATGATTGAACTAAAGGAAGTTAGAAAGTCTTATGGTACCAATGAAATTTTAAAAGGTATTGATTTACAGATTGCAGACCAAGATTATTTGGTTATTTTGGGAGCTTCTGGCTCAGGTAAATCAACCTTACTCAATATTCTTTCAGGCTTAGAAAAGCCAGATCAGGGCGAGGTTCTATATGATGGAGAAAATATTGCCTCTTTGAGCGAAAGCCAGCTGACAAAGTTTCGTAAGGAACAGGTTGCTTTCATTTTCCAACAATATTATCTATTGCAAGAGCTGACAGTAGAGCAGAATGTTAAAATGGGAGCCCACCTAGCAAATAATCAAGATTACCTGCCAATTCTTGAAGCAATGGGGCTTAGGGACAAACTTCACCAATATCCTAGTGAATTATCAGGAGGAGAGCAGCAGCGCGTGGCTATTGCCAGAGCCTTAGCGAAGAAACCACGGGTCCTTTTTCTTGATGAACCAACAGGAGCTTTAGATGAAGCGACTGGTCGCCAGATTCTTTCCTACGTTGCTCAAATGAAAGAAGAACTTGGTTTTACTCTGGTAATGGTCACTCATAATGAGCATATCGCTCAGCTAGCTAAGACAGTTGTCAAGATAAACAGCGGAAAAATCCAAGAGATTTTGGTTAATGAAGAGCCAAAAAGCGTAGAAGAGATTGGATGGTAGGCTATGGTAATCGGTATTAAGGATTTACGCAAGCTGTTTGTTGTATCAATAATCAGTTTTTGTGCGGTGTTAGTTTCTACTTTATTTGTCAATTTTTATATTGATCTTCAAGCAATCAATATTGAGAAGTTATCTCAACCTGCTAAGGCCTACTATGATGCTCAAGTCCTCATTGCTAAATTTGTTTCCTTGGTGAGTGGAGGTGTTCTCTCTTTCTTAGCAGTTTTGCTTTTATTCTTTTATATCAAGCAGTTTATTGATAGTCATAAAGAGGAGCTAGGAATTCTCAAAGCTTTAGGCTACCAAAATTTCGAATTGGCCAAGCATTTCTGGGTCTTTAGCTTTTCGGTTTTTCTAGGAACGTTCCTTGGTTTCGGAGCTTCATTCTTCTTTATGCAGGATTTTTATGATTTGCGAAATCAAAAATCTCTGCTGCCTCTTATTAACATTCATTTTCATTGGGAATTGCTGGGGGCTTTAGTTGTCTTGCCGACCCTTATTTTTGCTCTATTAGGGATTGGCTACGCTGCTATTAAACTAAATCAACCGAGTCTCTATTTGCTGAGGAGACTAGAATTGACGCGGGTCAAGCATAAGCGTCACAAGGTAAAATCTGACCGACCATTTTTGAAAGAGCTGAGTGCAGTTCATTTTTATCAACGGAAACTTCTGATTTTCTTTGTCATTTTTGCAGCTTTTTCCTTTGCAGCCATGATGCAACTTTCCTTTGGAATGAAAGAGTTTATTGATGGCAGTATTCAAGCCATGATGATGGGTATAGGGCTTGTGTTGTCACTTTCAGTTTTGCTGCTTTGTTTAGGAACGGTTGTTCAAGAAAATAAAGCTAGTCTAGCTCTGATGAAGGCCTTTGGCTATAGTCAAAAGGAATGTTATCAAGTTATTCTAGCCAGATATCGAGTAGTGGCTTATCTAGGCTTTGTCTTAGGAACAGCTTATCAATACGGAATCATGAAATTATTGCTTAAAGTCATTGTAAAAGATGTTCAAGGCGTGCCTGATTACTCATTTGATATGCAGCTTTGCTTCCTTGTTTTTTTAGCTTTCGTAATGGTTTATGAATTTCTTGTCGCTTATTATTTCCGAGCTATTAGACGATTGAGTCTTAAAGAAGTCATGCTAGCTGAATAAGAAACCTCATCTCGCTTTTATGCAGGAAAAACCTGTATGAAAGCCTTTTTTATGCTATAATGATGAAAAAGTATGAGGAGAAAATGATGAATCAAACTGTTCAATATTTACAAGAATTAACGGCTATCCCTTCCCCAACAGGCTTTACGGCTGAGGTGGCAGACTATTTGGTACACACGCTAGAAGGATTGGGCTATGAGCCTGTTCGGACCAATAAAGGCGGCGTTCATGTCGTGGTGAAGGGCGAAAATGATGTCCAACATCGGGTCGTGACGGCCCATGTGGATACTCTGGGAGCTATCGTGCGTGCGGTCAAGCCAGACGGTCGGCTCAAACTGGATCGAATTGGCGGTTTCCCTTGGAATATGATTGAGGGAGAAAACTGTCTGGTTCATGTGGCCAGCAGTGGCAAGACTATCAGCGGTACAATCTTAGTTCACCAAACTTCCTGCCATGTCTATAAGGATGCTGGGACGGTTGAGCGGACTCAGGACAATATGGAAGTGCGTTTGGACGAAAAGGTGATGAGTGAGAAAGAAACGCGGGATTTAGGAATCGAAGTAGGTGATTTTATTTCCTTTGATCCGCGTACCACAGTTACCGAGTCATGCTTTATCAAGTCCCGTTTTCTGGATGATAAGGTCAGCGCAGCTATTTTGCTCAATCTTTTGCGCATTTATAAAGAGGAAAATATTCAGCTGCCAGTGACGACTCACTTTGCCTTCAGTGTCTTTGAGGAAGTCGGCCACGGAGCCAATTCCAGCCTGCCAGAGCAAGCGGTAGAGTATTTGGCGGTTGATATGGGGGCTATGGGTGACGATCAACAGACGGATGAGTATACGGTTTCCATCTGTGTCAAGGATGCTTCAGGACCTTATCACTATGGTTTCCGCCAGCATTTAGTTAATTTAGCCAAGGAGCAGAATATTCCTTACAAACTGGACATTTATCCGTTCTACGGGTCGGATGCCTCTGCAGCCATGAGTGCAGGAGCAGAAGTCAAGCATGCCCTGCTAGGCGCTGGCATCGAATCCAGCCACTCTTATGAGCGTACCCATATTGATTCAGTTGTCGTGACAGAGCGCATGGTGGATGCTTATCTAAGAAGTGGATTGGTGGAGTAAAAGTAGGACATCTAAGCTGGATAAAACACAAAAAATCTGAGTATCACAATAGAAATCAGATAGTTGTTTTGTTCAAGTGATTGGTTTTTTGTAGAGGTTGAAACCAGATTAAAGATATTTGGAAAGTTACGATGTTGGTGTATTTGAAAAAAATTCTTCTATTTTTATTTATTACAATTATAACTGCTCTAGTTTTCATCTTCACTTATCATCAAATCTGCCTGACTAAAGAGCAGAAATTGCTTGATAAACCCGCAGGTCGCCTGGTTCAAGTAGACGGCAAGAATATGAATGTCTATGTAACTGGTCAGGGAGAAAAGACGCTGGTTTTTTTGGCGGGCGGTGGCACAACGTCCCCCATTCTCGACTTTAAGACCCTTTATTCAAAATTGGAACAAGATCATCGCATAGTTGTGGTCGAACGCTTGGGCTATGGCTTCAGCGATGACAGCGAAGGGGATAGTAGAGATATTGACACGGTACTTGCCCAGACGAGGCAGGCTTTAAAAAAGGCTGAAATCAAGGGTCCATATACATTGGTAGCTCACTCTATGGCTGGACTAGAAGCGCTTCATTGGGTTGCAAAATATCCTGAAGAAGTCCAAGGCATTATCGGACTGGATATAGCCTTGCCAAGTTCTTACACCAACCTAAGCCTTTACCCCTTGGTTTATAAAGGCTTACAAATGGCTGCTAATTTAGGCTTAAGTCGGGTATTTTATGATGTTGACAAGCAAGTTCCCGCTCTTGCGGCTGGTGATTTGACAGCAGAAGAAAAGCAGGTATACAAGGCTCTTTTCTATCGTCGTCCATTGTCAAATGCTGTTTATGAAGAGGTCATGCAGGTTAAGCAAAATGCTGAGGCAGTTTCTAGAGAAAAGCTTCCTGAACTACCGATCTTACTCTTTTCTTCAAATGGCCAAGGGACTGGTTATAGTCAGGAAGAATGGCAGAGCTTCCAGAAGGATTTTGTAGCGCAGCATCCACAGACAGAGCTGATTCTACTGGACTGCCCTCACTATGTGCATGATTATGCCAGTGATGAGTTGTCAGAAAAAATAAAGCAGTTTCTAAAATAGCAAGTTTTATAGGAGCTTGAAATACTAGAAAAACGAGAAGGAAAGATTCCCTCTCGTTTTTGAATATACAGATTATTTGACAGACCAGACACTGACTGACTTTTCTTCCACTGGAAATTCTCCCCAGCCTTCGTCGTCAATCGTCACGATTTGAGAGCTGTTGTCCAGAGAATCGCTGAATTCTCTGCCAGCCCATTCTGAACCGACCAGCATACGTTTGCTGCTTGTTTGGTCATTGCTGACAACAACAGCGATTGGCTGACCCCCGTCCTTGCCCTGACGAGTCCAGCCGATACAGTTAGCATCGTCAAAGTAGTCAGTCTGCTCGCCGTAAGCTAGATTGAGGCGGGCATCCAAAAGCTTGTCCAGCACATCCTGAAAACTCTCCTGAGCAAACTGGCCCTCAATGCCATAGTAGTCTCCGTAAAAGACACAAGGAAGTCCAGCTTCTCGTAGAAGGATGAGAGCATAGGCTGCTGGCTTGAACCATTCTTCGACAGTGGACTCCAAAGCCTGCCCCCGCTGAGTATCGTGATTGTCCACGAAGGTCACGGCTGACTCAGGATGATTTTTTGCCAGAGTATGGTCAAAAATGGTCCGTAAGTCATAGTCTGATCCAGCTCTGCTGGCATCAAAGAAGTTGTGGTGGAGCTTGACATCGACAAGGTCAAAGCGATAGTCAATACTTTCTAGATACTCGTTATTGGCTGTCTCATCGCCATTCCAAAATTCTCCAAAGACATAGAAATCATCGCCATATTTTTCAGTAATATCACGGATGAAATTCTTCATAAAGAAGGAGTCAATGTGCTTGACAGCATCCAAACGAAAACCTTGGACTCCAGTTGTTTCGATAAACCAGTGAGCCCAGTCATAGAGATTTTGAATGACCTCTGGATGTTTGAAGTCAATATCGGCGTACATGAGATAGTCATAGTTGCCGTTTTCATTGTCCACCAGCTCATCATCCGCCCAGCCTTTATTGTCTCCTTGGATGAGGTAAATGCCAGACTTATTGTTTTTGGCATCGTAGTCCGTACCGGTGAAGTGATACCAATGCCATTTAAAATCATTGTAGGCTTTATTGCGACCTGGGAAGGTGAATTTAGTCCAGCCTTTGATTTCGAAAGGTTCTGACAAGACCTTTGTTCGGTCGTTAGGATCCACTTCAACGACGGTAAATCGCTCTTTGCAGTCTGCTGCTGCCTTGTGATTAAGTACCACATCGGCCATTGGCTCAATGCCGTTGGCTTTCAAAGTCTGGATAGCTTTTAGGTAGTCTTCCTTAAAACCATATTTTGTTCGGATGGTTCCTTTTTGGTCAAACTCACCCAAGTCGAAGAGGTCATAAACTCCATAGCCAACATCATTTGAACTCGTTGCCTTAAAAGCTGGCGGCATCCAAATTTTGCGAATGCCTTTTGATGCTAGGTTCGGAGCATCCTCCGCCAAGCGATTCCAATGCTGTCCATCATTTGGTAAGTACCATTCAAAATATTGCATTAATGTTTGATTTTCCATACTAGATACCTCACATTCTTAGTGATGGGTCTATTTTACCAAAAGAAGAATGATTACGCAAACGTTTGCGTAAATAATTTTTTACTTTTCTTACTTTTTCCGTAGATAAAAGGAATGTTATATTGAATTTAAAGCGCTTACAGAGTATAATGGACTTATATAAATAAATTTTATATATAAGGAAAGGGAGTCTTTATGAAAAAGAGAAGACTAGTCACATTGCTCCTGCCAAGCTTGCTGTTTGCACCTTTGGTATTGTCACAGGCCGTTCAGGCGGATGAGGTGGCTCAGGCGACCAGTGAGCGTACGGAAAATATTAGTACAGAGGCAGCTACACCTGTCGCTTCTGAGCCTACTTCCTCAGTTCAGCAGCCGGCGATTGTAGAGGTTCAAAGTCAGGCTTCGTCTGAGAGTTCAGCGCCAGAAAAGCAAGAAGAAGCAGTTATTTCAAGTGAAAAACTAGTTGCAAGTCCTGTAACAGCGAGTTCGTCACAGGCTCAGGCACCTTTGGCTTTGGCTCAAGAAGTCAGCTTAGCACCTTCCGCTGTATCAACCGTTGCAAAAGGGCAAGATTTGTCCGCTTATACCGGTAGCCTTTCAAATCCCGCTTTAGCTGATAAGGAACTGTCCTTGCAAGAAGCGGTAGACGAGTTGTTAAACTGGGCAGCCGTCAACAATTCTCAACTGGGTAGCAGTGCTCAGGATAGAGTGAATCTGGCCAAGAGTCTGGGAATGATCGAAAAAGAAGCAGACCTGACAGCCAGCGTGCAGGGAGCTAATCTGCAATCTATGTATGCAGTTGCCAAGCGGTTACATGATGCTTATCGTGCCGAAAAGAAAGCACCGCTCTTTTTGAACGGTCGGGCACAGCCGATTTTCCCATATAGCAGTGGGGAAAAGGAAGACCATGACTATTCTTATGAGAAAAGCGATATCGTTCGTTTTCCTGTCTATGTTGAGACGGATCATGATACGGACGGAGACGGCAAGCGAGATTTAGTCAAGGCTATTGTGCAGCTTCCGAAAGCAGCAGCTAAAGGTGATTTTAAAGCTTCAACGATTTTAGAAGCTCGGCCTTATGTTGCAGGAACTTTGGATGAAAATTATGTAACCTTGGAAAGCCTCAATTTGCCGACTAATGGTTCTTATGACATGAAGAGCTTGCGCAATCGTCCTGCCAAGCGCCAGCCTATTTCCAGTATGAGCAGCGTTGATGCAGCTAAAAAAGCCAAGGCATCAGATTGGTATTACTATAGTCCTTATGAAGGGATTTATGACTACGAAGATTTGAACTGGTATGATTATTTCCTAGTGCGGGGCTATGCTTTTATTTCCAGTGCTGGTCTGGGAACCAAAGGTTCAGAAGGCTTTAATACAACTGGCTCTGATTTGGAAATCGAAGCATTTAAGAATATTATCGAATGGGTCAATGGCAAACGCAAGGCCTATACAGACAGAACCAGCAATATTGAAATCAAAGCTGACTGGGCAAATGGCAAGGTCGGCATGACTGGTCTATCTTGGGCCGGTACGACAACTTTCGGTGTAGCAACGACTGGGGTGGAAGGCTTGAAAACGATTGTTCCAGCCGCAGGAATTGCCAGCTGGTATGATTATTTCAATAGTCAGGGGACAGCTTATACTAATCCGCCTTACAGTGACCTATCTTGGCTCTCACTTTATGTCTCCACACGGATTTTAGATCAGGATGATTGGGCCACTATCTGGAACAAGTACGCCGATTATATCAATCAGCTAAATAAGGACCAAAATGCCCACGGCCGCAATTACAGTCAGGTTTGGCGGGAACGGGATTATACCCTGCATCCAGAAAAGATAAAGACCAGTGCCCTGCTAGTGCATGGTTTAAATGATGACAATGTTAAAACCAAACAGTTCGAGCTTATGTACGATGCCTTGAAGAAAGCCGGCCAGAATGTAAAACTCTATCTCCATCAGGGAGACCATGTCAATCCGGCAGCTATTTCTAGAGGCTATGGTATTACAGCTAATAAGCAGGATTTCTATGACTTGCTCAATACTTGGTTCTCACATTACCTCTATGATGTCGAAAACGATGTCAGCAAACTCCCTCCTGTTTTGGCACAAAACAACTATGATCCAAATAAATGGACCAGTTACGATAACTGGAAAAGTAGCAATCGTATGATTCTGACAGCCCAGTCCAAACGCTTGGAAGAAACGATTTCTAGTGACTATGCGGGGGCAGGGATTGACACTAGCAAGCGAGATGAAACGGTCAGTCAAGCTTCTTCCAAAGCGAATCTGACCTTTGTAACAGATGTCAAAGAGGATCTGACCATCAAAGGCCATATTCCTGTCCATTTCAAGGCAGCTCTGGCCAAGGGCAGCGGTAGAAATCTGCAGGTTAATGCGCTCTTGGTAGACGTATCAGACCAAGAATTTGATGTGGTCGGAAATGGTGCTGCTAGCGATGACAGCCAGACAGGTGGCTTCTGGATGGGCAGCAATCTCAGCAATCTGGATATTAAAAACTTTGCGACAACCAAAACCAAATACAAGGTGATTGCTAAAGGCTGGCTAAACTTAGCTAATCCAGAATCAGGCTATACACCATCCAGCTCGGAAAAGAGCATTAAGCCAAAAGTTGGCCAATTCCACGATTATACGATGTATTTGCAGCCGAATCTTTATACTGTGAAAAAAGGTCATAAGCTGGCTCTGGTTCTCAATACTTACGACCCTAGCGACCTCACGATTAAGCGTCAGTATGCAGTGACTTTCAAGACGGACTCCATCAGTGCGCTGTTGCCAACTGTGGAAGCGACTCGTTCGCAGAAGGCTACCTATGTACCAAATGCTCTTGATACCGAATATGCGAAATTGCCTGAGATTATTGGGGAAAAATTAGTTGCACCAGAAATCACAGAAGTTCCAGAATATATCTTTGACAGGAAAGAGCAGAAGGAAAGCCCGTCAGTTGACTTGAAGGTTCGCTATGCAGGACACTATGATCGGGGGACAGTCCAAGTGCAGCAATTAGCAAGTCATCAAGCTCAGCAAGCACCAGCTACCTTACCTAAAACGGGTAGCAATCCAGCAAAAGGAATGCTCCATCTTGGCTTGGCTCTGCTTTTCAGCACACTAGGTATGTCTAGCCTTGCTAAGAAATATTCTCATCGTTAACAGTCACTATTTAAAAGCAGCCAGAAATTCATAATTAGGTGAAGTTTGGCTGCTTTTGCCTTATCGTCTTTTAGCTGGACTCGACTTTCACTTAGATTTGATGTAAGGAGTGCCGGCAATATAGGGGTAGAAAGAATGAAAAATCATATTCAAGATATTTTTGACCAAAGTATGGCGATTGAAAGTTTTACCCATACTGGTTCTGAGCGGGAGATTGAAGCCTTTCTTCAGGAGCGAATAGGAGAGATTCCTTATTTTCAGGAGCATCCTGAGCTGTTTGGCTGCTATCAGATTCCAAATGATTTTTATAACCGCAGTGTCAATTGGGCTTTGGTCAAGCAGGATACGGCTGACACCGTAATTCTTTTTCATCATCATGATACAGTGGATATTGAGGATTTTGGCAGTCTCAAAGACTGGGCTTTTGATAATCAGGCCCTGAAAGAAAAATTACCCTCCATTTCTTCACATTCAGAACTTTTAGCGGATATTGCGTCTGACAAGTGGCAGTTTGGTCGGGGCTCTTGCGACATGAAAGCTGCTCTGGCCTTGCAGCTAGGAGTGGTGGAAGCATACAGTCAAAGACAGTCTGGTCATGTCAATTTGCTCTATCTGTCTGTCGGGGATGAGGAGTCCTATTCCCAAGGTATGCGGGCAGCAACAGCCCTGCTTGCTGAATTGAAGGAGCGCTTCCAACTTCATTACCTTCTGGCTGTAGATTCTGAGCCTTTTGAAAGCCCGTCAGCGGAGGAAAAGGTGCTTCATATAGGAACAGTTGGCAAGTTGATGCCAGTTGTCGTGACTCAGGGCATCCTTTCTCACATGAAAGAGCCACTCAAGGGGATCAATGCCCTGTCCTTGCTAGCCAAGGTTGCTGAAAAAATTGACCTTAATCCGGCTCTGTCTGACATGGCCTACGGAGAACGTTCGCCTTTGCCATCTTGGTCCTATCTGCGCGATTTGAAGGAAAATTACGATGTGTCAACTGTGCTGCGTGCTGCAGGTTATTTCAGCGTCCTTTATCTAGAAAAGAGTCCAAGTGAGCTGCTGGCGACCATAAAGAATCTCAGTCAGGAAGCAGTGGATGGCTTTTATCAAAACTACTGTCAATTGCAGAAAGTTTATGAAGAAAGCAAGCTTGTACCGAAACCGCACGTGCTGACCTATCAGGAATTACTGCAAGAATGCCAAGAAAAAATCGGTTTTGAAGAAATTTTGAAGCAGATTTATGAGGAAGCACAGCAAGCCTTGCAAGAAGGCTCATCCTATCAGGAAATCAGCATTCAAAATATCCAGAAAGTTTTAGATTTCTACGACCGTAAGGAAGCTTTGGTTGTCTTAGCGATCGCGCCGCCTTACTATCCACCCATGAATTGTCGCCGCTTGTCAGATAGTCCGATTATGATTGACAAGATCATTCAACTTTATCGGGATTATCTGGACAAGGAAGCTGGCTGTCAGCTCCAAGTGGACGAATTCTTCATGGGAATTTGTGACCTTAGTTACTGTGCCTTGGAGAAGCCTGCCGCTGAATACCAAGACCTGATTGCTAGTATGCCTGTACCGGAGAATCTTTACCAACTTAATTTTTCGGAAATTGCTTCCAATCATATCCCTGGCATCAATCTAGGCCCATGGGGGAAAGATTTGCATCAGCTGACTGAGCGAGTCTATGAGCAGGATATGCTGGAAACCATTCCTAATTTCCTGCTCTATCTGCTGGAAAATACTCAATCTTTCAAGGTTTAAAGGATGGTTCTGGCTTGTTTTAAAGCAAAATCCGAACTTTTTCGCTCATTTTAAGACAAATAACTTTTAAGATAGTATAATAAGCTCAAAACATAGTAAAGGAGTTTCTCATGATTGAATTTAGAGATATAACAAAAGACTATGATGGCAAGCTGGCGCTTAACCACCTGAATCTGACCTTGGAAAGCGGTGAGATTGTCGGTCTCATCGGTCACAATGGAGCGGGTAAGTCAACAACCATTAAATCCTTGGTCAGCGTCATCAATCCGACACAAGGAAAAATTTTTGTGGACGGCAAGGAGCTATCCAGTAATCGTCTAGAAATCAAGAAAAAAATCGGTTATGTAGCCGATTCTCCTGACCTTTTCTTACGTCTGACAGCCAATGAATTCTGGGAGCTAGTGGCGACTTCCTACGATATGACCACGGCAGAAGTAGAAGCTCGTTTGGGTGAGTTGCTGGCTATTTTTGATTTTGCCGGCCATCGCTATGAAGTGATTGAGTCGTTTTCACACGGTATGCGGCAGAAGGTCTTTGTCATTGGTGCCCTTTTGTCTGATCCAGATATCTGGGTCTTGGATGAGCCTTTGACGGGGCTGGATCCTCAGGCAGCTTTTGATCTAAAGCAGATGATGCGTGAGCATGCTGACAAGGGCAATACAGTTCTTTTTTCAACCCACGTTTTAGAAGTGGCCGAACAGCTATGCGATAAGATTGCCATCCTCAAAAAGGGAGAGCTAATATTCTATGGCACGATTGAAGGATTGAAAGGTCAACATCCCGAACAGTCCCTCGAAGCCATTTACCTAGGTCTGGCTGGCCGCAGAGAAGAGGTGAGTCCAGATGCGCCTTAAAGTGATTAAAAAATTAGTTGATATCAATATCCTCTATGCTATCCAAACTTCTCAGCTGCAACAATACCGCAAGAAGCAGGCAAAGAATCTAGAGGTCAAGGTCAATGTTTCCCTGCAGGCTATTCGAATGTACCTGATTTTGGGTCTGGTCTACCTATTCATCTTTGGTATCATGAGTGCTTTCAATCGCATGGTAGGAAATCCGGGCCTTTTTGCTAATATGGTCTCCATATTTGCTATGTTTTCCATGTCGCAGGGCTTCCTCGTTTTCTATAATGTCTTTTATGAAAGCAAGGATTTGCAGTCCTATCGGCCCTATGCCTTTAGTGAATCAGAAATCATCGTAGGAAAGAGCATCTCTGTTGTTCTGACTCTCTTGATTGCAATTCTGCCGATGTATAGCTATTTCATCGTTCTAGGCCTTCAAGGTGGAAATCCTTTAGTCGGTCTTCCTATGGCCTTGATTTCGATTGTGATTTTAAGTTCGGTTTTGACCTTTGTCATTTTGATTTTGGTGCATTTTATCACCAAGACAGCCTTCTTTAGAAAGTATAAGACCATCCTATCCAATGTGATTCTAGGGCTTGTTTCCCTAGGTTCGGTAGGACTCTATATCTTTATCAATCAGATGAATAGCCGTAGTATCGCAAGTAACACAATGGCCACGCCATATTTCCCGCCAGTTGTGGCCTTTTACGACTTTATTATCAATCCTTTCAGCTTGACTGCGGTTTTAGGAATTTTAGCTTGGCTCGCCGTAGCAGCCTTTCTCTTTTTACTGGTCAAGTTCAAGGTGATACCAGAATTTTATGAGGCAGCCTTGATGACGGGTGCAGCAGGAGGTAAACGCGAACGTGTACATGATATCAACATGGACGAGGCCAAGAATTTCAAGAAGTTTGTCTGGCGCTATCATCTTCGGCTGCTGAGTGAAGGTTCAGTCGTTTTACAGGCTCTCTTTATGTCGGCACTGATTCCCTATATCATTATTTTTAGTATGGTCATGGGAACGATCAATGCAGGCTTGGATATTAGTCCCTTTCTGATTCCACGGTATTTGCTTCCGCTTATCTTTCTATCTATGTTTATCGCTACGCTCAATTCAGGGGGTAATAATCTGACCTCTATCGGTTTATCCTTAGAGAGGGAAAATTTTGATTATCTGAAGGTTTTGCCTTTTGATTTGAGAAAATATATTCGTCTCAAATTCTGGTATCTTTTTGCGATTCAATCCATTTTGCCAGTGATTCTCCTTTTTGTGACCAGTCTTCTATTTCATATCCATCTGGTGATTCTTCATGCTATGCTACTGACTTGGTTTATGGCTAGTCTAGCATGGAGTGCTTGGGGCTATCATCGAGACTATAAACACTTGGTGACCAACTGGTCCAATGTCAACGAGTTGATGAATCGGGATAATAGTATGGGGAAAACGCTGTTGGCTCTCCTATTTACTTTTGGAATTATCATTGTGATAGGGCTTTTCTATATGATTTCCTACTTCCTACCTCTCACCGTCCTTTATTTCCTTTCAGCGGTGCTGATTCTTGTTTCTGGACTCATATCTTATCTGACATACCGAGACTACATGAGGCGACTCGATAAGGAAATCGCCAGTTTTTATTAAAAAGTACTGAGATGCTTAGAAAATATCAGAAATATGAGGTCTTGCAAAACACATTCTGAGTAAAGGCATATTTCAAATAACTATCTCAAAAAGGCTTAGAAGAACGTTTCTAAAAAACGTGTTTCTAGGCCTTTTATGATGATACAAAGATTAGCGTCTTTTGAGTTTTAGAAGCAAGTGTCTCTATCTTCTGTTTTAATTTCAGTTTATCTTCCTGTCACATGATCTCTTACGGAAATGTCAGGGCAATATCTCTTTATTTAGAACAAGGTGATAAAGTATGGTTAAAATGAGCGGACAAAAAACTGCCTTGTTGGCAGCTTTCTACATGAAATAAACAATAGCCAAGTACTGGAGAGCAGAAGCAGCTAGGATGAAGAGATGCCAAATCATGTGGAAGTAGGGCTTCTTTTTAGCATAAAAACCAGCGCCGACTGTGTAACAAAGACCGCCTGCTAGCATGAGTCCCCAAAACACTGGTCCAGTTTGTCCGATAATTTGCGGGATGATAAAGATAACCAGCCAGCCCATAATCAGATAAAGGGCCAGACTGAATTTCTCATTGACTTTTTTGGCAAAGATTTTGTAGAGAATGCCGAAGATAGTCGTGCCCCACTGAATCGCAATAATCAGATAGCCCCGCCAGTCATTCATGAGTGAAAGGACGACGGGAGTATAGCTGCCAGCGATGGCAATGTAGATCATGGAGTGGTCGATAATCCGCAGAATATATTTGTGGGTCGAGCCATAGGACATGGAGTGATAAATGGTGGAGGAGAGAAACATGAGGAAAAGGCTGATGACAAAGATAGAAGTACCGATAGCAGAGACTAGGCCATGCCTTTCATAGCTGTAAACAGCGGAAATCGGAAGGAGAATCAGCATCAAAACAGCTCCGACGGCATGGGTAACAGCATTAGCAATTTCCTCTCCAAAAGAGAGCTTTTTACTGAGTTTAAGCGCGTAGTTCATCGTTATTTTCCTCCTTTTTGGGTACTTGGATAAAGGCTAGGGTTTGCTGGTAGAGCTTGACGGTAAGACAGGCACTGGCAATGATGGGCGTCACTTCAAGTTTCTGTCCATTCATGTAATCCACAAAGTCGTTGTAAAGCTTTTCAGACTGGGTTTGGGCATTCAGCATATCCAAAGTAGCTGCAATATCCTGAATAGAAAAAACAGTTTTTAAGCTTGTAATGGCAATCAAACGGGCAACTTGCTGGCGATTGTATTTTTTCTTTAAGGGTTTATCAAGATAGGCATGTTTAACATAGTTATTAATCATTGATGCGGTCAGTCCTTTGTCCGAAGCGGTGAAAGCAGGCTTGCAGACGTTATTGACATAGAGCAGGACTTGGTCCAAATATAGATCAAGATCAGGTAATTCATCCCATCTTGGAAAAAGAATTGTTGTTTCCAAATTTCAATCTCTCTTATATCTAGTTTTGATAACTAGATAATATCATTTTTAAAAAATAAAGTCAAGAATAAATCCATGTTTGATAAAATCTGCTATAATCATTAATAAAGTAAAGTAGGAATGCAGACTCGCAGTCCAACGTTAGAAAGAGTAAGTATGAAGATTTTAATCCCAACTGCTAAAGAAATGAATGAAAAGCAGAGCTCACTGGGTTACTCCCAGTTAACGCCTAAAAGCAAAATTATAATAGAAGAGTTGTTGAAATTCTCAGCCAAGGAGCTGGAAAAATTATACAAAATCAGTCCGCAAATGGCTGAAATAGAATACCAGCGGATTCAAAATCTGAGCAAAAATGAAGCGGAGACTTACCCAGCTTTGCTCTTATTTGACGGGCTCATGTATCGCAATATCAAGCGAAAAGATTGGACACAAGAGGAAAAATCCTACATTCAAGAGCATTTGCTTTTAACTTCTAGTCTATATGGGGTCATTCCTGCCCTTAGTCCGATTGCCCCTCATCGGCTGGACTTTTTGGTGGGGCTGAAGCCCAATGGTCAAACGCTGAAAAAATTTTGGCAGGACGATTATACAAAAGCAGTAGCGGATGAAGATATGCTGCTTTCTTTGCTGTCTAGTGAATTTGAGGAAGTTTTTGATAAATCAGTCAGAGATAAAATGCTTCGTTTTAAATTCTTAGAGGAAAAGGCTGGCAAACTCAAAAGTCATTCTACCATTTCCAAAAAGGCGCGTGGGCAGTTTCTGACTGCTTTGATGGAAGCGCAGGTCGATAAACTTGAGCAAATCAAACAGCTCTCTTTTGCAGGTTTTGCCTTTCGAGCTGACCTATCGGATGACAAAGAATTCATCTTTGTAAAGGAAGAATAAGAAAAGGCTTCACTTGGATCTTATCTAAGTGAAGCTTTTACATATTCTGTTAATTGCACTTGATTCTGTAATTCGATGAATTTCTCAGGGAAAGTCTGGCGAACTTTTTGATAGCGATTTTTAGTCCTTTTTGTCCGGCCATCCCAAAGGATCCAGCGGATAAATTCCCAGTCAAACTTCTCAGAACAGCCTGGTGCCATGCTTTCTCTAGTTTGATTGCGATATTTTAGATAGCGTTTGAAAGCCCGATAGAGGCAGCTCCAGCGAGAAAAGTTCAGAAAGATGATTTGGTCAGCCTCTTTCATCCGCTTTTCATAAAAACACCAAGAGTAGTTGCCATCAATGACCCAGGATTGATTTTGCTGGAGGAAATCTGCTAAATCAGCTCGAACTTTGTCCTGACTGCGAGCCTGCCAATTTACTTTAAACTGGATCGTGTCCAGATGAAGGACGGGAAGTTGGTAGTATGATCCTAAATGCTGGGCCAAGGTTGATTTTCCTGAACCCGAGTAGCCAATGATAGCAATTTTCATTAGAAGTCTCCTTTGTTTAATGTGCAACAAAAAAAGCTCCTTAGAGCTCCCTTTGCATGCGTGGCGCATTATTTAGCAAGTTTAGCTGAAAGACGTGCTTTGTCGCGGCTTGCTTTGTTTTTGTGGATCAAACCTTTAGTTTCTGCTTTATCGATAGCTGAGCTAGCAGCACGGAAAAGTTCTTCAGACGGGTTTGCTTCAAATGCTTTAATTGCAGTACGCATAGCTGATTTTTGAGCTGAGTTTTTTTCGTTTTGTTTCACGTTCAATTCAGCGCGTTTGATAGCTGACTTAATGTTTGCCAAGTTATTCACCTCCATTGAAAATACTAACTATCTAATTATATATGAAAAGTTTTGATTTGACAAGCCTAAATTATTTTTTTAGATAGATTTCATCAATTTCATGGTTTTCTGCTTTGTGTAAAATAATCTCAGCTCGGTTACGAGTGGGCTCGATGTAGTCCAGCAGATTGACGAGATTAATTGTTTTCCATATATTTTGCGCGAAAGCCATGACTTCGTCATCGGACTGGGTTGTGAAGCGATAATAGTAGTTGGTTTGGTCGTTTTCAGCTAGAGCCAGCATTTTTTTAAAGCGATCCAAATACCAAGATTCGATATTGTCAACTTCGGCATCTACATAGATAGAAAAGTCAAAAAAGTCGGTCATATACAGCCGTTCATTCTGTGGATTTTGGAAAACATTGATTCCTTCCACAATGACAAAGTCAGCAGCCTTGATTTCTTGCTTTTCATTTGGGACAATATCATAAATTTCATGCGAATAAACAGGGATTTGATAATCCTGACCATTTTTGATGGTGTCTAGGAAGTCAAGGAGCAGCTCCATATTGTAACTTTCTGGAAAGCCCTTGCGATTTAAAATTCCTGCTTCAATCAGGGTTTGATTGGGGTAGAGAAATCCATCTGTTGTAACCAGTTCGACCGATGCATTTGAAAATGTCCGCGATAGGAGGATTTGTAGCAGCCGGCTGGTGGTTGACTTTCCAACGGCAACGCTGCCAGATACTCCGATGATAAAGGGCTGTTTTTTGCTTTCTTTTTGTAGAAAAATTCCTTTTGAAAAGGCAAGGTCTTCCTTGGCACGCTTGTAAATCTGAATTAAATTTGTCAGTGGCAGATAAATATCAGTCACGTCCTGAAGGCTGATTTTATCATTGAAACTTTTAATAGAATCGAGCTCTGCTTCAGTGAGCGGTGGATTTGTTTTGCGATGCAGATTCTGCCATGTGTGGCGGCTGATTTTTTCAAAATGAATAAATTCGTTAGTCATAAGTTACTCCTATATGATGGATTTTAGTATAACATACTTTTGGAGAAATGAAAACGATTTACAAATCTAGAAAATTTATGATAAAATGGTTTTATGACTAAAATGTATTTTGCAGAAAATCCGGATGCCAAACATGACATTCATGAATTAAAAGTGGAACTATTAGGACAACAGATGACCTTTTTAACGGATGCTGGTGTCTTTAGCAAAAAAATGATCGATTACGGCAGTCGAGTTCTTTTATCTACTCTGGATTTTGGAAAAGGAGAAACCTTACTGGATGTCGGCTGTGGGTACGGAACTCTGGGCTTGACCCTGGCTAAAGCGCAGACTCTAAAGGTCACTCTAGTGGATATCAATCAGCGGGCTTTAGACTTGACGCGGAAAAATGCGGTAGCGAATCAGGTGTCTGCCGAGATTTTCCAATCTAATGTCTATGAAAATGTGACAGGAAAATTTCAGCATATTATCAGTAATCCGCCGATTAGGGCTGGTAAGAAGGTGGTACACGAGGTTATTTCAGGCAGCTACAATCATTTGCTGGATGACGGAGATTTGACGATTGTCATTCAGAAAAAGCAAGGAGCTCCTAGCGCCAAAGCCAAGATGGAAGAGGTTTTTGGGAATTGTGAAATTTTAAAAAAAGACAAGGGATATTATATCCTTAGAAGTAAGAAGTGATGATGAGAGCAGTTGATATTATTCAAAAGAAACGTGATGGACTGGAGTTGTCCAGCCAAGAGATTGAGTGGTTGATTGAGGGGTATGTGGCTGGAACAGTGCCAGATTACCAGATGTCAGCCTTTGCTATGGCTGTTTATTTTAAGGGAATGACCACTAGGGAAATTTCTGATTTGACCATGGCGATGGTGGGAACAGGCCAGCAGTTTGACCTGTCAGCAATTTCAGGGATTAAGGTAGATAAGCATTCGACTGGCGGAGTGGGGGATAAGGTAACTTTGATTTTGGCTCCTTTAGTAGCTAGTTTTGGAGTGCCAGTTGCCAAGATGAGCGGTCGTGGACTGGGTCATACTGGCGGTACGATAGACAAGCTAGAGTCTGTCAAAGGCTACCAAGTGGAGCGCAGTCAGGAAGATTTCATCAAGCAGGTTCAAGATATCGGCCTGTCTGTGATTGGCCAGTCAGATAAGCTGGTCAAGGCAGACAAGCTCCTCTATGCCCTACGCGATGTGACAGCTACGGTCGATACGATTCCTTTGATTGCCAGTTCAGTTATGAGCAAGAAAATCGCTGCTGGTGCGGACAGTATCTTGCTGGATGTGACCGTCGGTGAGGGTGCCTTTATGAAAAATCTAGAGGATGCCCGTGTCCTAGCCCGTACTATGGTAGATTTAGGTAAGGCTGTCGGACGCAGAACGGTTGCAGTTATTACGGATATGAGTCAGCCTTTAGGTACTAGCATTGGCAATCGTTTGGAAATCTTGGAAGCACTGGAAATCCTTCAAGGACAAGGACGCGAAGATATTACGGAATTTATCTGTGAGCTCGCTCGGATCATGCTTAATTTGGCTAATGTTGAGAAATCTGTTTCTGAAATCAGAGAACATTTGACAAACGGAGCAGCTTTAAAAAAATTTGAAGAGATGATTGCAGCTCAAGGTGGAGATCTAGAGGACTTGTATCGACCATCCCAAGCGGCTTATGTGGCTGCAGTGAGAGCAGAGCGATCTGGTTATATCACAGAGCTTCCAGCCATGGAATTTGGCTTGTTTGCGATGAGATTAGGAGCAGGTCGAGCCGTCAAATCTGATAAACTAGATTATGAAACTGGAATCGTGTTTGAAAAGAAGGTTGGCGAAACAGTCGAAATTGGGGAAATTGTCGCAAAAATTTACGCAAATGAAAAAATTTCTCAAGAACTAGTTACAGAATTCCAAAAAAATGTTAGAATAGGTAGTGAAAGCGTTGCAGTAAGCGAGATTGTCGAAGTGATCGCTTAATTCTAGGAGAATCCAACATGAAACTAAACAAATACATTGACCATACGCTTTTGAAACCTGATGCAAGTCAGGAGCAGATAATGAATTTGATCGAAGAGGCTACAGAGCACGACTTTGCTAGTGTCTGTGTCAATCCGACTTGGGTGGCATTTGCTGCTCAGGCACTGAAGGGGACAGATGTCAAGGTTTGTACTGTTATCGGCTTTCCTTTGGGAGCCAATACTCCTGAAGTGAAGGCTTTTGAAGCCGAAGATGCGATTCAAAATGGGGCTGACGAGATTGATATGGTTATTAATATCGGTGCCTTAAAGTCTCAGGATTATGAATTGGTCGAAAAGGATATCCGAGCTGTTGTTGAGGCTGCAAAAGGAACTTTGGTCAAGGTCATTATTGAGACCTGCCTGTTGACAGATGATGAGAAAGTGAAAGCTTGCCAAATTGCTCAGAAAGCTGGTGCGGATTTTGTCAAGACATCCACTGGTTTCTCAACTGGTGGTGCAACCGTTGTAGATGTAGCTTTGATGCGTAAGACAGTTGGGCCAAATATGGGAGTCAAGGCTTCTGGCGGTGCCCGTTCTTACGAAGATGCACTTGCATTTATCAAAGCTGGTGCGACTCGCATTGGAGCATCCTCTGGTGTAGCGATTATGGAGGGAGACGTGGCTAATGGCGACTACTAATTTGATTGATTTAGTTGTAGAAACCACGAAGAATGCCTATGTTCCATACTCTCATTTCCCTGTCGGAGCTGTTTTATTAGCTAAAAATGGACAAGTTTTCACAGGTGTCAATATCGAAAATGCTAGTTTCGGCTTGACCAATTGTGCAGAGCGAACAGCCATTTTTAAAGCTGTTTCTGAAGGCTTTTTAGACTTTGAGGAATTAATTGTTTACGGAGAAACGGAAAAACCGATCTCCCCGTGTGGTGCCTGCCGCCAAGTAATGGCAGAGTTTTTTAATCAGGATTTACCAGTGACCTTGGTCGCTAAAGATAAATCGACGGTCGTGATGACGGTCAAGGAGTTACTTCCATACTCTTTTACAGACTTAACTTGAGTCTGTTGCTGGTCAACTGACCAAAATTAAACTTGCAACTAAGTTGCACATCTTATATAGGAGGTTCAGAAATGAACAAGAAACAATGGCTAGGTCTTGGTCTAGTGTCTGTCGCAGCAATCGGACTTGCTGCATGTGGGAATCGTGCGTCTAAATCAGATAGCTCTAACGCTAAAACTGATTTAAAAGCTGCTATCGTAACCGATACAGGTGGTGTTGATGATAAGTCATTTAACCAATCTGCATGGGAAGGTTTGCAAGCTTGGGGTAAAGAAAATGGCCTTTCAAAAGATAACGGCTATACTTACTTCCAGTCGACTGACGAGTCACAATACGCGAACAACCTAAACCAAGCTGCTACGGATGGTTACAACCTAGTATTTGGTATCGGTTTTGCCCTTCGTGATGCCGTTGAATCTGCTGCAAAAGATAATTCAAGTATTAACTACGTTATTATTGACGATGTGATTGAAGGTCAAAAGAATGTTGCTTCAGCAGTCTTTGCAGATAATGAAGCAGCTTACCTTGCTGGTGTTGCAGCTGCAAAAACTACTAAGACAAAACAAGTTGGTTTCATAGGCGGTATAGAAGGTGCAGTTATCACACGTTTTGAAAAAGGTTTCGAAGCTGGTGTGAAATCAGTTGATCCATCTATCAAGATTAAAGTGGACTATGCTGGCTCATTCGGCGATGCAGCTAAAGGTAAAACAATTGCTGCTGCTCACTATGCTGGCGGTGCGGATGTTGTTTACCAAGTAGCTGGTGGTACTGGTGCTGGAGTATTTAACGAAGCTAAGTCAATCAACGAAACAAGAAATGAAAATGAAAAAGTTTGGGTACTTGGTGTTGACCGTGACCAAACTGAAGAAGGTAAATACAAATCTAAAGATGGTAAAGAATCTAACTTTGTCTTGGCATCAAGCTTGAAACAAGTTGGTAAGACTGTCCAAGACATCGCTAATCAAACTGCTAAAGGTAAATTCCCAGGTGGTAAAACTACAACCTTTGGTTTGAAAGACGGTGGTGTTGATTTGACAACAACCAACCTTTCTGAAGATACTAAAAAAGCTGTTGAAGAAGCAAAAGCTAAAATCCTTGACGGTAGCATCACAGTTCCTGATAAATAATTGAATGTTGAGCGATCCGACCTACTAGGGTCGCTCATTTTTAAATTCTGACGCCTTTGCATCGATTAAGCCTACTAGGATAGGAGTCCGAGGAGGTTATATCGACATAAAATGAAATTCTGGAAAGGAAAGAGCCATGACACATGAAAATATCATTGAAATGCGAGAAATTACCAAGGTTTTTGGTGAATTTGTAGCCAATGATAAAATCAATTTGGAACTCCGAAAGGGTGAAATTCACGCTCTTTTAGGAGAAAATGGTGCCGGGAAGTCAACCTTGATGAATATGTTGGCCGGCCTACTTGAGCCGACTAGTGGTGAGATTGTAGTAAACGGAAAGCCAGTTAAGCTGGACTCTCCATCAAAGGCGGCCTCACTTGGTATCGGGATGGTGCATCAGCACTTTATGCTTGTGGAAGCCTTCACTGTTGCTGAAAATATTATTCTTGGAAGTGAGATTACAAAAAATGGTATCTTAGACTTGAAACGCGCTACGCAAGAAATTAAGCGTTTGTCTAAGAAATATGGTTTGTCGGTCGATCCATCTGCCAAGATTGAGGATATTTCTGTTGGAGCCCAACAACGTGTTGAAATTTTGAAGACCCTTTACCGTGGTGCAGATATCCTAATCTTTGACGAACCAACAGCTGTTTTGACACCATCTGAGATTGATGAATTGATGAAAATCATGAAAAACTTGGTCAAGGAAGGTAAGTCTATCATTCTTATTACCCATAAGTTAGATGAAATTCGTGCAGTTTCTGACCGAGTAACCGTTATTCGTCGAGGAAAATCGATCGAAACAGTTGAAATTGCAGGTGCAACCAACCAAGACTTGGCGGAAATGATGGTTGGACGTGCTGTTTCCTTCAAGACTGAGAAGAAACCTTCTAATCCGCAAGAAACAGTTCTTTCAATCAAGAATCTTGTCGTTGAAGAGAATCGCGGCGTTCCAGCTGTTAAAGGACTTTCACTGGATGTTCGTGCTGGTGAAATCGTTGGGATTGCAGGAATTGATGGAAATGGTCAGACTGAGTTGATTCAAGCTATTACAGGACTTAGAAAAGCAAGCTCGGGTGAAATTTTGATCAAGAACCAGTCTGTTATTGGTAAGAAGCCACGTCAGATTACAGAGATGAAGGTCAGCCACGTCCCTGAAGACCGTCATCGCGATGGTTTGGTGCTGCAGATGTCCATTTCTGAAAATATTGCTTTGCAGACTTACTACAAGGAACCACTTAGCAAAAACGGCATCTTGAATTACAATAATATTTATTCTTACGCGTGCAATCTGATGAAAGAGTTTGACGTGCGGGCAGCTAGCGAGTATGTACCTGCTTCAGCCCTCTCAGGAGGAAACCAGCAGAAGGCTATCATTGCTCGGGAAGTGGATCGTGATCCAGATTTGTTGATTGTCAGTCAGCCTACTCGTGGACTTGATGTCGGAGCAATTGAGTACATCCATAAACGCTTGATTGAGGAGCGTACTCAAGGTAAGGCAGTACTTGTTGTCAGCTTTGAGCTAGATGAAATACTCAATCTTTCTGACAGAATCGCCGTTATCCATGATGGCAAGATTCAAGGAATTGTGACTCCAGAGAAAACCAATAAGCAAGAACTTGGTATTCTCATGGCTGGTGGTAAGATTTAGAAGGGAGATTCAAATGTCTAAGAAAACACAACAGATTGCAGTTCCCTTAATCTCAGTTCTTTTAGGGATTTTATTGGGAGCGATTGTCATGGCTATCTTTGGCTATGATGCCATCTGGGGATATGAATCCCTCTTTAAAACAGCTTTCGGTTCTTTGAGAAGTTTGGGTGAAATTTCTCGGGCGATGGGACCTCTAGTTCTCATTGGTCTGGGTTTTGCCGTTGCTAGTCGGGCTGGATTTTTCAATGTCGGACTTCCAGGTCAGGCCTTGGCTGGTTGGATTCTGGCTGGTTGGTTTGCCCTTTCCTTCCCTGACCTACCTCGCCCTCTGATGTTGTTAGCAACTGTAGTCATTGCTGCAGTAGCTGGTGGGATTATTGGTGCTATTCCAGGAGTTCTGCGTGCCTATTTAGGAACGAGTGAAGTCATCGTTACGATTATGATGAACTATATCGTCCTCTTCGTTGGAAATGCCTTTATCCGCAGCTTTCCAAAATCTGTGATGCAGAGTGTTGACTCTAGTAAACGTGTCGGTGCTAATGCGATTTATCAAACAGAATGGCTGAGAAGTCTGACAGCCAACTCTCGGATGAATATCGGTATCTTCTTTGCCTTGATTGCAGTCGTGCTAATCTGGTATATGCTGAAGAAAACAACGCTTGGTTTTGAGATCCGTGCTGTTGGTCTTAACCCAAATGCAGCTGAGTATGCAGGGATGTCTTCTAAACGGACCATCATCTTGTCCATGATTATTTCTGGCGCCCTTGCAGGACTTGGAGGAGTCGTAGAAGGATTGGGTACTTATCAGAACGTCTTTGTACAAGGTGGCTCTCTAAGTGTCGGATTCAATGGTATGGCGGTTAGCCTTTTAGCAGCCAATTCTCCAGTTGGTATCCTTTTTGCGGCTTTCCTCTTTGCAGTTTTAAGTGTCGGTGCGCCAGGTATGAACGTGGCTCAGATTCCGACAGAATTGGTGAATATTGTAACAGCTTCTATCATCTTCTTTGTCAGCGCCCATTATTTGATTGAGCGTATGACTGGTATGACGATCTTTGATTTCCTTAAAAATCGTCGGCAGGAAGCTAAAAAAGTGAAGGAGGGAAACTAGGATGAATATTGTAACGGTATTAGGTTTATTAGTATCATCTATGCTGATTTATGCGGCTCCCTTGATTTTCACAAGTATTGGCGGAGCTTATTCAGAGCATGCTGGGGTCGTCAACGTCGGCTTGGAGGGAATCATGGTGATGGGAGCCTTTACAGGAGTTCTCTTTAACCTGACCTTCGAAAGTAGCTTGGGTAGCTTGACTCCGTGGCTTTCCTTGTTTGCTGCTGGGTTGGTTGGAGTACTCTTCTCTCTTATCCATGCTGTAGCAACCATTAACTTCCGCGCAGACCACGTTGTTAGTGGCACTGTGTTAAACTTGCTGGCACCAGCTTTGGCAGTTTTCCTTGTTAAAGCTATTTATAACAAGGGGCAGACTGACAATATTCAGCGTTCATTCGGGAAGTTTAATTTCCCTGTCCTATCTGATATTCCAGTTTTGGGAGACATTTTCTTTAAACACACAAGTTTGATGGGATATTTGGCCGTTGCCTTCTCTTTCTTAGCTTGGTTTATTATGTTTAAGACAAAATTCGGACTTCGTCTTCGCTCAGTCGGAGAGCACCCGCAGGCAGCGGATACCTTGGGTATCAATGTGTATCTGATGCGTTATTGCGGTGTCATGATTTCTGGTCTGCTCGGTGGTATTGGTGGAGCTATTTACGCTCAGTCAATCTCTGTTAACTTTGCTGTCACTACTATCGTAGGACCAGGCTTTATCGCCTTGGCAGCCATGATTTTTGGTAAGTGGAGTCCTATCGGTGCGATGTTGGCTAGTCTCTTCTTTGGAGCTTCCCAAAGTTTGGCGGTTATCGGAAACCAGTTGCCTCTCCTTTCAAAGGTACCGACAGTTTATCTGCAGATTGCGCCTTACGTATTGACGATTGTAGTCCTTGCGGCATTCTTCGGTAAAGCTGTTGCTCCGAAAGCGGATGGTATCAACTATATCAAGTCTAAGTAATCATCAAAAGAGAAATCCATCGCTTGCATGAGGCATGACGAAAAGATTGTCACGTTTCAATGCGAATGATGATGAAATGAACTCATTAATTGCCCTAAAAAATGTTTTTAAGGCAGTTACCTATTAAAAATCCATTATTCTTAACATGAGAATAATGGATTTTTTTATCCATTCGTTAAAGTGGATTTCCAGAACAAATGCACGAGGGTTTCTTCTGGATAAATTTGTGAATCACTATTTGTTACATCAAACAGTTTTATATGTTTCATAAATCATGATCAAATGATATTTTTTGCTACATACTAATCTTTTTCTAAAGATCTAACTTTTTCAAGTCAGCTAAGCTAAACTGATTCAACGTATTCAAATATCAGACAGAAGTCTTCTATGCTCTTCCAGTGTTCAGCTCCTAGTTTAGAGACGGAGAAAATCAAAGAAAAATCTCTGCTAACTTGTGTTTTATTTTTTAACTATCCCTTAGACTTTTATCAGTCTGCAAAAATTAATGGTATTAACCATGAATTAAGAGACATCATTTTCAAAGCTGAGACTGTTATCTGAAAATTATCTTTTCATCGTGTGGATGTATCAAGAATTTGTTTATTTGAATGAACTTGTGATATAATTAAAAGATATGTAAAGAAGGTTTTAACAATGAATATTCAACAATTGCGTTATGTGGTGGCCATTGCCAACAGTGGGACCTTTCGCGAAGCAGCAGAAAAGATGTATGTCAGTCAACCCAGCCTATCTATCGCGGTGCGAGATTTGGAAAAGGAGCTGGGATTTAAGATTTTCCACCGAACGAGCAGCGGGACCTTTCTGACTCGGCGTGGCATGGAATTTTACGAGAGAGCTCAGGAATTGGTCAAAGGCTTCGATGTTTTCCAAAATCAATATGCCAATCCCGAAGAGGAAAAGGATGAATTTTCCATTGCCAGTCAACACTATGACTTTTTGCCACCTTTGATTACGGAGTTTTCTCAGAGTTATCCTGACTACAAGAATTTCCGGATTTTCGAGTCTACGACTGTGCAGATCTTGGACGAGGTAGCCCAAGGCCACAGCGAGATTGGGATTATTTATCTCAACAATCAGAATAGCAAGGGCATCATGCAGCGGATAGAAAAGCTAGGCTTGGAGGTCATTGAGCTGATTCCTTTCCAGACCCACATTTACTTGCGGGAAGATCATCCTTTGACTCAAAAGGAGGAGCTGGTCATGGAAGACTTGGCAGATTTGCCGACGGTTCGCTTCACACAGGAAAAGGATGAATATCTCTACTATTCGGAGAACTTTGTTGATACCAGCGACAGTTCACAGATGTTTAATGTGACGGATCGGGCTACGCTGAATGGGATTTTGGAGAGAACAGATGCTTATGCAACGGGTTCCGGTTTCTTGGACAGCGATAGTGTAAATGGGATTACTGTCATTAAACTGAAAGATGATCTAGACAATCGTATGGTCTATGTCAAGCGAGAAGAAGTGGAGCTAAGCCCAGTCGGGGAAGCCTTTGTAGTTGTTATGAAAGAATATTTTGCACAGAAAAGAGAAGTATGAAACGAAAGATTGCCATTCCTTTTTTAGTTATTCTCTTGATTGTCCTTGATCAGGCAGTCAAGTATTATATTGTCTCCAATTTTTCCTTAGGACAGGTCAGGAAGTTTATCCCTAAGTTTGTCAGCTTGACCTACTTGCGAAATACTGGTGCAGCCTTTTCTATAATGGAAAATCAGCAGTGGTTTTTTGCGTTGGTCACTTGTATCGTGATTGGAGCGGCTATTTGGTATTTGATTAAGAATATTCAAGCGTCCAAATGGATGCTGTCTGGGCTGATCCTGGTTATAGCTGGTGGATTGGGGAATTTTATTGACCGGATTCAACGAGGATTTGTAGTGGATATGTTCCAGTTGGATTTTGTCAATTTTGCTATTTTTAATGTAGCAGATATGTACTTGACTGTTGGAGTAGCGATTTTGTTATTGGTTATTTTGAAGGAAGAAAAAGATGGAATTTAAAATTGATGCAGTGGCCGCCGGTCTACGTTTGGATAAGGCAGTGGCGGATTTCACTGAGTTGTCACGTAGTTTGGCCAATGAGCAGATTAAAAACGGTCAGATTTTGGTCAATGGACAGGCTAAAAAAGCCAAGTATGCTGTCAAAGAAGGTGATGTCATCAGCTATGAAGTGCCAGAGCTAGAAGAGGTAGAGTATGTAGCAGAGGATCTTCCGCTAGAAATCGTCTATCAGGATGAGGATGTAGCCGTCGTCAACAAGCCACAAGGCATGGTGGTTCACCCGTCAGCTGGGCATACCAGCGGTACTCTGGTCAATGCTCTCATGTACCACATCAAAGACCTTTCTGGCATCAATGGTGTGTTGCGTCCGGGGATTGTCCATCGCATTGATAAGGATACTTCTGGACTTTTAATGATTGCCAAGAATGACCAAGCGCATCTAGCACTTGCAGACGAGCTCAAGGATAAGAAATCCCTGCGTAAATACTGGGCTATTGTTCATGGAAATCTGCCTAATGATCGCGGAATAATTGAGGCACCGATTGGCCGTAGTGAAAAAGACCGCAAGAAACAGGCAGTCACAGCCAAGGGTAAGCCTGCTCTGACGCGTTTTCAAGTCTTGGAGCGTTTTGGGGACTATACGCTGGTTGAGCTACAGTTGGAGACTGGTCGGACGCATCAAATCCGCGTCCACATGGCTTACATTGGTCATCCAGTAGCTGGAGATGAGGTTTATGGACCACGTAAGACCCTGAAAGGGCATGGTCAATTTCTGCACGCGCGAACTCTAGGTTTCACCCATCCTCGGACTGGCGAAGTGTTGGAATTTACAGCTGAAGCGCCAGCTCTTTTTCAAGAAACTTTAGAAAAGCTGAGGCAGCAATAGATTTGTTGAATTAGCTGAGGTGCTCTTTTCAAAGAATTTAGTAATGATATGGATAACAAGGGCTCGAAAGAGCCGTTTTTTATCTTCTGTATTTTTAATCTATTTCGTGGTATAATAATACAATCTAATAGAGAAGGAAGAGGCAATGAAAGCAAAGCGAATTGTATTTAAGGTGGGTACGTCGTCATTAACAAACGAAGATGGCAGTCTGTCACGCGCCAAGGTAAAGGAAATTACTCGGCAGTTGGCTCTCTTGCACGAGGCAGGGCATGAGTTAATCTTGGTCTCATCAGGAGCTATTGCAGCAGGTTTTTCTTCTCTGGGCTTTAAAAAGCGACCGACTAAGGTGGCTGATAAACAGGCTTCGGCTGCGGTTGGACAAGGTTTACTCTTGGAGGAATATACGACTAATCTTCTTTTGAAGCAAATCATTTCAGCACAGATTCTTCTGACACAAGATGATTTTGCGGACAAGCGGCGTTACAAGAATGCCCATCAGGCCTTGTCTGTCTTGCTGAATCGCGGTGCTATTCCCATCATCAATGAAAATGACACGGTTGCTATCGAGGAGCTTAAGGTCGGTGATAATGATACGCTGAGTGCACAGGTGGCAGCCATGGTTCAGGCAGACCTTTTGGTGCTCTTGACAGATGTTGATGGACTTTATACAGCTAACCCTAGCACGAATCCAGATGCCCGTAGGATTGACAAGATTGAGAATATTACCTCTGAGCTGATTGATATGGCAGGCGGTGCGGGTTCAAGCAATGGAACTGGCGGTATGCTGACAAAGATTAAGGCTGCAACGCTTGCGACCATGTCTGGAGTTCCGGTCTATATCTGCTCCTCGCTCAAGACGGATGCTCTGCTGGAAGCTGCGGAAGAAACCAAGGATGGTAGCCTCTTTTTGGCCCAGGAAAAGGGGCTAAAAACGCAGAAGCAATGGCTGGCTTTCTATGCCAAAAGTCAAGGGGAAATCTATGTAGACCAAGGAGCAGCTGATGCTCTTAGAAATAATGGAAAAAGTTTGTTAGTGTCAGGTCTTGTATCTGTATCAGGTAGCTTTACCTATCAGGATACAGTGACAGTTTATGAAGAAGGCAGTGGAGCTATTCTTGGTAAAGGGCGCGTGCGTTTTGGCAAGTCAGCTCTTAAAGATATGCTCAAGTCCAAAAAGCCCAAGGGTGTCGTGATTCATCGGGATGACTGGATCTCTCTGACGCCGGAGCTAGATGAACTGTTCTTAGAATTTTAGAAGTTAAAGTTGAACACGACTTAAAGAAAATGTTTAGTGAAAGAAAGCTTCGCTTTCTTTATTCGCAATTTTCAACAGTTCCTTGAACTATTGAAACAGCTTTTGTATTTTATGAAGGGAGTCGTTATGGCCTCAACACAAGCGATTTTTGAAAAGGTTCAGAAAGTCAAGAAGACGATCAATACGGCCACAACGGCTGAGAAAAACCATGCTTTGGAAGAAATGGCAAAGCAGCTCTGGCTTTCTCGTGCGGATATTTTAGCAGCCAATAAATTGGATATGACCGCAGCAAAAGGTAGGATTTCAGATGTGATGCTGGACCGCCTCTATCTGGATGAGGATCGCATTGCTGCCATGGCAGAGGGTATTCGCCAATTGATTGACTTGGAGGATCCTGTAGGGCAAGTCTTAGAAAGGACTGAGCTTGAGAACGGCCTTTTCATCAGTAAAAAGCGGGTGGCTATGGGAGTGATTGGGATTATCTACGAAAGCCGGCCCAATGTAACCTCTGACGCTGCTGCTTTAGCGCTAAAGAGTGGCAGTGCGGTCGTTCTCAGAAGCGGAAAGGATGCCTATCAGACAGCGCTGGCTATTGTTACAGCTCTGAAAAAAGGTTTGGCTCAAACGAAAATTTCGCCGGACTGTATCCAGTTGGTCTCTGATACTAGTCGGGCTTCGGCACAGGCTATGATGAAAGCTAAGGGCTATCTGGATTTGCTCATTCCGCGTGGAGGTGCCGGACTGATTCAGGCTGTCGTGGAGAATGCGACTGTGCCAGTTATTGAGACAGGTACTGGAATTGTCCATATCTATGTAGATAAGGATGCTGATCAAACCAAGGCTTTGGCGATTATTGAGAATGCCAAGACCAGTCGCCCTTCTGTCTGCAATGCCATGGAGGTGCTACTGGTTCATGAAGAGATTGCAGCTGAATTTTTGCCACGTTTGCAGAAAATGCTGGTGACAGACCGTGATGGTGCGCAAGAAAACCCTGTTGAATTACGTTTGGATGAGAAATCAGCTCAGTATATCTCGGGCTCGCAAGCTAAATCGGAAGATTTTGATACCGAATTTTTGGATTACGTCTTAGCGGTCAAGCTGGTTTCTTCGCTGGAAGAAGCGGTGGAGCATATTGAAGCTCACAGCACCCATCACTCGGACGCCATTGTGACGGAGAACGATGCAGTGGCAGCTTACTTCACAGATCAGGTGGATAGCGCAGCAGTTTATGTCAATGCCTCAACCCGCTTTACAGATGGCGGTCAATTTGGCCTCGGCTGCGAAATGGGGATTTCCACTCAGAAACTGCATGCCAGAGGTCCTATGGGACTGAAAGAGTTGACCAGCTATAAATACGTCATCCAAGGGACTGGTCAAGTGAGGAAATAATGATGAAAATTGGATTTATCGGTCTGGGAAATATGGGCGGCAGTCTCGCTCGTCTAGTTGCCCAAGATGAAAGATTTAGAAGTGAATTACTCCTGGCTAATCGCAGTCGAGACAAGGCTGAAAAGATTGCTGCGGAAGTTGGTGGCCAGCCGGTCAGTAATAAAGAAGTTTTTGCTCAGGCAGAGGTGATTTTTATGGGAATCAAACCAGCTCAATTTGCTGACTTGCTGGCTGAATATCAGGAAGTTCTAGAAAAACGGGAGTCTCTTTTGCTGGTTTCCATGGCTGCTGGTCTGACCTTGGAAATATTAGAAAAATTGACACCTAGCCACCATCGTTGGATTCGGATGATGCCTAATACCCCTGTTGCCGTCGGCGAGGGTGTTATTACCTATGCTTTATCCCAGCAAGCACATCAAGCGGATGAGGATTTATTCCGAGAGCTTCTGTCTTCGGCTGGTCTTTTGGTCAAACTAGAGGAAAAGCAGTTGGATGCGGCGACGGCTCTTGCTGGCTGTGGACCAGCTTTCGTCTATCTCTTTATAGAGGCTTTAGCGGATGCAGGTGTCCGAGCAGGACTCAATCGCGATATATCCCTGCAGCTAGCCAATCAGACCCTCTTGGGTGCTGCTAAGCTAAGTCAGGTCAGTGGGCAACATCCTGCTCTACTCAAAGATCAGGTCTGCAGTCCGGCTGGTTCGACCATCGCCGGGGTAGCTAGTCTGGAAGAAAATGCCTTTAGAGGAACGGTCATGGAAGCCGTTCAAGCTGCCTACAAGAGGACGCAGGAGTTGGGGAAGAAATGATTTAAATCTTTAATTTTTTAGATTATAGGAAAAGGTGTGACATGCGAGGACAATTTTTGTCTTTGCAGGCTCACTCTTTTTTTCTTTGTTTGATAATCAAATAAGTCCTCTCTTTAAAACTGTGGTATAATAAGTACTATGCAAACCAAACCGACTTCTGCTTATGTGCACATTCCTTTTTGTACCCAGATTTGTTATTACTGTGATTTTTCCAAGGTTTTTATCAAAAATCAGCCAGTGGATTCTTATCTGGAGCATTTGATTGAGGAGTATCATTCTTACGACATCAAAAAGCTCCGTACCCTCTATATCGGAGGCGGGACTCCAACGGCTCTCTCGGCACCTCAATTGGAATTTTTACTAAAAAAACTGACGGATAAGCTGGACTTGTCTTATCTTGAGGAGCTGACCATCGAAGCCAATCCCGGGGACTTGGATGAGGAGAAGATTGCTGTACTCAAAGACTCGCCTGTCAATCGGGTTTCGTTGGGCGTACAGACTTTTAATGACCGCATGCTCAAGCAGATTGGCCGCAGTCACTCGGAAAAGGACATCTATGAGAATATTGCCAATCTCAAAAAAGCGGGTTTTGACAATATCTCGATTGACCTGATTTATGCCCTACCCAAGCAGACCATGGAAGATGTGAAAATCAATGTAGCCAAGGCTATTGCTCTGGACATTCCTCACATGAGTTTGTACAGCTTGATTTTGGAAAATCATACGGTCTTCATGAATCGGATGAGGAGAGGGAAGCTGCCTCTGCCTAAGGAAGATTTGGAAGCGGAGATGTTTGACTACATTATTGCTGAGCTTGAAAAGGCCGGCTTCGTGCATTATGAGATTTCAAATTTTTCCAAGCCAGGCTTTGAGAGCCGTCACAATCTTATGTACTGGGACAATGCGGAATATTATGGTATTGGAGCGGGAGCGTCTGGCTATGTCGATGGTGTTCGCTATAAAAACCACGGACCAATTCGTCATTATCTGCAGGCGGTGGAAGCGGGCCATGCCCGAGTGCAGGAAGAAGTGCTGACGCTGAAAGAAAAGATGGAAGAAGAGATGTTTCTAGGACTGCGCAAAAAATCTGGCGTTTCCAAAAAACGTTTTGAGGAAAAATTCGGTATTTCTTTTGAAGGCCAGTATGGAGCTGTTGTGTCTGATCTGACCGAGCAGGGCTTGCTAGTGCCAGACAGAGATATCGTGCGCATGACCAAACAAGGCCTCTTTTTGGGCGATACGGTTGCTGAGAAATTTATATTGGAGTAAATCATGGGCTTAACTTATCAAATGAAAATGAAAATTCCTTTTGATATGGCAGATATGAATGGCCATATTAAGCTGCCGGATGTTATCTTGCTGTCCTTGCAGGTATCGGGGATGCAGTCGATTGAGCTTGGCGTCAGTGACAAGGATATGCTGGAGCAGCATAACCTAGTCTGGATTATCACGGACTATGATATTGATGTTACACGTCTGCCACGATTTGCAGAGGAAATTACCATTGAAACAGAAGCTTTGACCTATAATAGGCTCTTTTGCTACCGTCGCTTCACGATTTTTGATGAAGCAGGTCAGGCCATTATTCAGATGATGGCAACCTTTGTTCTTATGGATCGAGATAGCCGCAAGGTTCACGCAGTTGAACCTGAAATTGTCGCTCCTTACCAGTCTAACTTTTCCAAGAAATTGCTGCGCGGTCCCAAGTATCCAGCTTTGGAAAATCCTGTTAGCAAGGACTACCATGTGCGTTTTTATGACTTGGATATGAATGGCCATGTCAATAATAGCAAGTATCTGGACTGGATCTTTGAGGTTATGGGCGCAGACTTCCTCACCCAGCACATTCCCAAGAAAGTCCATCTCAAGTATGTCAAGGAAGTTCGACCAGGCGGCATGATTGCTTCTAGCTATGACCTAGAAGGTCTGCAGAGCAATCACCAGATTTCCAGTGACAGCGAAGTCAATGCCCAGGCGCTAGTGACCTGGCAGGAGTTTAAACAAGAGAATTAGGAAGAGTAGAAATGACTTATAAAGGATATTTGATTGATTTAGACGGGACGATTTACAAGGGAAAGAGTCGGATTCCGGCTGGTGAAGCTTTTGTGCATGAGTTGCAGAAGCGTAAGATTCCCTATCTTTTCGTGACCAATAACACCACGCGCACTCCAGAAACTGTCAAAAACATGTTGGCAGAAAATTTCAACATTGAGACACCGCTGGAGACTATTTACACAGCGAGTATAGCAACCATTGACTATATGCTGGAAAAAAATCTGGGTAAGAAAGCCTACGTTATTGGCGATGTGGGACTTAAACACGCTATTGCAGAAGCTGGCTATACAGAAGACACAGAAAATCCAGACTATGTAGTAGTGGGTCTGGACTGGGAAGTGGACTATGAGAAGCTGACGATAGCGACTCTGGCCATTCAAAAAGGTGCTCACTTTATCGGGACCAATCCTGATCTCAATATTCCGACGGAGCGCGGTCTGCAGCCGGGAGCAGGTGCTATCAACGCCCTCTTGGAAGCAGCCACTCGGGTTGAGCCCACCTTTATCGGCAAGCCAAATGCCATCATCATGGAAAAAGCCATAGAGCATTTAGGACTGGCACCTGAAGAAGTGGTCATGGTCGGTGATAACTATCTGACAGATATTCGAGCGGGAATCGACAACGGCATTCCGACCCTCTTAGTCACGACTGGCTTTACCCTGCCAGAAGAGGTGCCCAATCTGCCGATCCAACCGACGCATGTCTTGTCTAGCTTAGCGGAGTGGGACTTCGATGCGTGATAAATTGAGATTTTCAGCAAGCGTCTTGTGCTTGTTGGCAGCAGCGATATTGCTAACTATTTATCTGGCTTGGTTCTTATACCCAATGGAGATTTCTTATTTCAACCTACCAGATAAAGTTTATTTAAAATCAGAGACCATTCAGTATAATTTTAATATTTTGATGAATTACCTGACCAATCCTTTTAGTCAGAAGCTGGCAATGCCGGATTTTCGCTCGTCAGCAGCAGGTCTGTATCATTTCCAGGCGGTTAAGTATCTCTTTCATTTGGCACAGGCTGTTTTCCTACTGACTTTGCCGGCTTTGATTCTCTTTATCCAAAAAGTAGTCAAAAAGAGATTTTTAGCCCTTTATCAAAGAAGTTTGTTTATCTTGAGCGTATTGCCATTTGTCATGATTTGCTTGGCTGGCTTGATTGGTTTTAACAGTTTTTTCACACTCTTTCATCAAGTGCTTTTTATGGGAGACAATACATGGCTATTTGATCCAGCCAAGGATCCAGTTATTTGGATTTTGCCAGAAGAATTTTTCATGCACGCCTTTATTCTTTTTGCTTTGCTTTATGAGGGAATCTTTTCGACATTGTTTTTCCTGAGCAGAAAGAACAGGCTCTAATAATAGCAGAGGAGATTTTATGTTTTTTTCACCTGAACCTTTAAATCCTAAAAAAGATTTAGGGCGATTTTCAGCAGCCTGTTTTACTTACTCTATCGTGATGCTTGTGGTTATTTTTATATATACTTTCCTCTCGATTCTTTTGGTCCTCCCGCAACAGGATTTTGATTTAGCCAAGACAGAGGAAATTGTAACGAAATTTATGGATTCGGATGGTGGAGCATATATTATTGCCTCTTGCCTAGGTATTTTAGTTTTTACAATTTTCCGAGGCAAGCAGTTGTTTACTCAAGATTTGCGCAAGAAAAATAAGAAAATGACTGCCAAAGTCTTCTTTTTCATGATTTGTTTTCTATTTTTTGCTCAATTATATAGCGCCTTGACGACTCAATTCATGGAGAGTATTTTATCACTCTTTGGTTTGGATCTTTCTGAGATTATATCACAGGATTTTAGTTCTCGAAGCGTCACCATGTTTATCTATTCAACGATAATGGCGCCGATTACGGAGGAAATGATTTTCCGAGGAGCGGGCTTGCGGGCTTTGGAAAAGTACGGGAAGGTATTTGCTATAATTATGACAGCACTTCTTTTTGGTCTCTTTCACGAAAACCTATATCAGCTTTATTTTGCCACCATAATCGGTCTGGGTTTCGGATATATCGCTTTTGAATATTCTATTTTCTGGGCGATTTTCTTCCATATCTTCAATAACTTGGTAATAGCAGAAGGGCTTGATTTCCTGACCAACTATATTCCAGAAAGAATTGTTAATATCGTCAATTATTTATTGATGGCTACAGGGTCTACGGTAGTATTGATTGTGCTTATTCTGAATTGGCCTAAGATTAAAGTGTATATCGATGAAAATAGACCTCAACCAGGGACATATAGGCAGGCCTTTAAGTCGGTCTGGTTCTGGGTGTTTTCAAGTTTATGTATTCTCTCTGCCGTTTTACCAATCCTCATCATTTATATCAACTCTAGATAATGAATCAAATAGAAAAGAAGTCTGAGCAGGCTTCTTTTTTGTATTTTTAGATAAATGAATTATGTTTTTGAAAGAAAATGACAGAAAATGCTTGACTTTGATTTTAAATCATGTATAATATAAGTGTAATCGATTGCAGAGGAGGTGTTATATGCTGAAGTCGGAGAGAAAGCAGGTCATACTAGAAACTGTGACTAAAGAAAAATTTGTTTCTTTAGAGTATCTGGTGCAAGCTTTAAACACTTCAGAATCAACTGTTAGAAGAGATTTGGATGAGCTTGAAGGCGAGCGTAAGTTAAGACGTGTTCACGGTGGTGCGGAGAGTCTTCATTTTTTGCAAGAAGAAGAAAGCAATCAAGAAAAATCTATCAAAAACATTCAAGAGAAGACCAAAATTGCTCAAAAAGCAGCAGATTTGATTCAGGAATACGACGTGATTTTTATTGATGCTGGCACGACTAATGAGCTTTTAGTCAATGAATTACATGATCCAAGCGTTACAGTGGTAACCAACTCTATCCACCATGCTACTAAGTTAGTTGAACGGAATATTCCCACTGTTATTATTGGCGGTGTCGTGAAACGCTCAACAGATGCCAGTATTGGCGGTGTTGCCTTGAATCAGATTGGTCAATTAAATTTTGATAAGGCTTTTATAGGGATGAATGGCATTGATAGTTCCTTTTACACGACTCCGGATATGGAAGAAGGAGCGGTTAAGCGGGCTATTTTGGAAAATGCTAAGAAAACCTATGTTTTGGCTGATGCTTCAAAGCTGGGGAAGACATCTTTTGTAAAAGTCGCACCAATTTCGCGTGCAAGGCTTATTACAAATCAAATTGAATCTGAAGTGATTCAAAAGATTAAAGAAAAAACGGAGGTAATAGAAGCATGATTTATACAGTCACACTAAATCCTTCCATTGACTATATCGTCCGCTTGGACAAGGTCAATTTAGGTAGCGTCAACAGGATGGACAGTGATGATAAGTTTGCCGGCGGCAAGGGCATCAATGTCAGTCGTGTTCTCAAACGACTAGGAATTGAAAACACAGCGACAGGCTTTATTGGCGGCTTTACTGGGAAATTCATCACAGACAACTTGATCAGCGAAGGGATTGCCAGCAATTTTGTCGAAGTGGATCAGGATACGCGTATTAATGTCAAAATTAAGGCGGATGCTGAAACAGAGATTAATGGACCCGGTCCAGAAATTTCCACTGAAAAGCTAGCTGAGCTCAAGGAAATTCTTTCTTCATTGTCTCCAGCTGATACGGTAGTCTTTGCCGGCAGCAGTCCTAAGAATCTAGGAAATGTTGTTTACAAGGAACTGATTGGTTTGACCCGAAAAACTGGCGCTCAAGTAGTCTGCGACTTCGAAGGACAAACCTTGCTGGATTCCTTAGAATTTGAGCCACTTTTAGTCAAACCTAACAACCACGAACTAGGTGATATTTTCGGTGTCAAGCTGGAAAACTTGGATCAGATTGAAAGCTATGCCCGTCAAATCTTGACGAAAGGTGCCCAACATGTCATTATTTCTATGGCTGGTGAAGGTGCCTTGCTGGTGACTCGGGACGGTGCTTACTTTGCTAAGCCCATCAAGGGAAATGTGAAAAATTCTGTCGGGGCTGGAGATTCCATGGTGGCAGGCTTTACTGGAGAATTCGTCCGTTCAGGCGATGCAGTAGAGGCCTTCAAATGGGGTGTAGCCTGCGGAACAGCCACCACCTTCTCAGATGATTTGGCGACAGCTGATTATATCAAAGAAACTTATGAAAAAGTAGAGGTAGAAAAAAGATGAAAATTCAGGATTTACTGAGAAAAGATGTCATGTTGATGGATTTGCAGGCAACTGAGAAGACAGCAGTTATCGAAGAGATGATTCAAAGTCTTGTGAAACATGGTTATGTGACAGATTTTGAAACTTTCAAGGAAGGAATTCTTGCGCGTGAAGCCCTGACTTCAACTGGTTTGGGTGATGGAATTGCCATGCCTCACAGCAAAAATGCTGCAGTAAAAGAAGCAACGGTACTCTTTGCAAAGTCAAATAAAGGTGTAGACTATGAAAGTTTGGATGGCCAGTCGACGGATCTCTTCTTTATGATTGCTGCTCCAGAAGGTGCTAACGATACTCACTTGGCTGCCTTGGCTGAATTGTCCCAATACCTGATGAAAGATGGTTTTGCTGAAAAATTGCGTAAGGTATCTTCGCCAGATGAAGTTATTGCTCTTTTTGACCAAGCGTCTGAAAAGGCAACTGAACCAGCAACTGTTGCTCCTGCAACTGAGGGAGGGGACTTCCTTGTAGCGGTTACAGCTTGTACGACAGGGATTGCCCATACTTATATGGCTCAAGAAGCTTTGCAAAAAGTGGCTGCTGAAATGGGTGTTGGCATTAAGGTTGAAACCAATGGTGCTAGCGGAGTCGGCAACAAACTGACAGCAGAAGATATCAAAAAAGCGAAAGCAGTCATCATCGCAGCGGACAAGGCTGTTGAAATGGATCGTTTTGACGGCAAGCCTTTAATCAATCGTCCAGTTGCAGACGGTATCCGCAAGACAGAAGAACTCATCAATCTGGCTCTGTCAGGAAATGCTGAAGTATACAAGGCTGCCAATGGTGGAGCTGTAGCAGCAAGTAGTAATGAAAAACTGAGTCTAGGCGGAGCCTTCTACAAGCACTTGATGAGTGGAGTATCACAAATGCTGCCATTCGTTATCGGGGGCGGTATCATGATTGCCATCGCTTTCTTGCTGGATCAAATTTTGGGTGTGCCACAAGACCAACTGTCCAACCTAGGAAGCTATCATGAAATTGCGGCTCAGTTTAAGGCAATTGGTGCAGCAGCCTTTGGTTTCATGTTGCCAGTCTTGGCTGGTTACATCGCTTATTCAATCGCTGAAAAACCAGGTCTGGTATCTGGTTTCGTAGCTGGAGCGATTGCTAGCAGCGGTGCATCCTTTGGCGGTGTGGCCTATGCTGCGGGTGGTGAAAAGACACTCTCTTTAGCAGGTGTGTCATCTGGTTTCCTCGGAGCTTTAGTTGGCGGTTTCCTGGCTGGTGGTGTGATTTTAGTCCTTCGCAAGCTTCTTGCTGGTCTGCCTCGCTCACTTGAAGGTATTCGCTCAATCTTGCTCTTGCCACTTCTTGGTGTGTTAGTGACTGGATTCCTGATGCTGGCAGTCAATATTCCAATGTCAGCTATCAACACAGCTCTCAATGATTTCCTTGCAAGTCTGAGCGGAAGCTCTGCTGTCCTTCTTGGTCTCTTGGTCGGAGGTATGATGGCAGTTGATATGGGTGGACCAGTTAACAAAGCAGCCTATGTATTTGGTACAAGTACACTGGCAAGCACTGTTTCAACTGGTGGTTCTCCAGTCATGGCAGCGGTTATGGCAGCAGGAATGGTTCCTCCGCTTGCAGTATTCGTTGCAACTCTTCTTTTCAAAGATAAATTTACTGCCGAAGAACGTGATTCAGGTTTGACCAACATTGTCATGGGGCTTTCCTTCATCACAGAAGGTGCGATTCCTTTTGGAGCTGCTGACCCAGCCCGCGCTATTCCAAGCTTTATTGTAGGATCAGCTCTTACAGGTGCGCTTGTCGGTCTATCTGGCATCAAACTTATGGCTCCTCACGGAGGAATCTTCGTAATCGGTTTGACCAACAACCCAATCCTTTACCTTGTGTATGTCTTGATTGGTGCAGTAGTCAGCGGTATTATCTTTGGATTCCTGCGCAAGCCATTGGAAAAATAATCTTTAGACTGAATGAAAATAGAATCTCAACCGAGATTCTATTTTTTTGCATGATTCATACCCTCTGCTGATAAGTATAGGTAGAAAGTCCCATAGAATTATGATATAATGGGCTATCGTATATTTTTAGGAGAATAGTAATGAATTTACAACGTGAACAAGAATTTGTTAGCCAATATCATTTTGACGCGCGCAACTTTGAATGGGAAAAAGAAAATGGAACACCAGAAACAAAGGTTGATGTGAATTTTCAGCTAATTGAGCGGAATGAGGAAACCCAAACAACTTCTTTGATTGTCATTTTGACTTTCATGATTGTATTTGATAACTTTGTCATCAGCGGAACGATTTCACAGGCTAACCATATTCAGGGACGTTTGGTCCAGGAACCTAGTGAATTTGATCAAAATGAAGTGGAGGAATTGGCTCGTCCTTGTTTGACTATGCTCAATCGTCTGACCTATGAAGTGACGGAAATTGCTTTGGATTTGCCAGGTATTAATTTGGAGTTCTAATGATGAAATTAGCGGTTATAACGGATTCTTCTGCTTTTTTATCAGAGAATCTTCTGGAAAATGAAAATCTTTTTGTCTTAGATATTCCAGTAGTGATTGCTGGTGAAACTTATGTAGAAGGAAAAAATCTGACAGCCAGTGAGTTTTATGAGAAAATGGCTGCCGCAGATGAATTGCCAAAGACTAGCCAGCCTAGTATTGCAGAGCTGGAGGAAACTTTGACTAGCCTTGCCAGTAAGGACTATACTCATGTGTTGGGTCTCTTTTTATCCAGTGGGATTTCAGGATTTTATCAAAATATCCAGTACCTTAAGGCTGAGTTTGATGGCTTGGAAATCGCCTTTCCTGATTCAAAAATCACCAGTGCTCCGCTGGGGATCATGGTTGAAAATGCTTTGACTTGGGCCGCGGAAGGGCAGGATTTTGAAGCAATTTTGACCAAAATCCAGCAGCAAATCGATGGGACCAGCGCTTTTATCATGGTTGACGACCTGAATCATCTGGTTAAGGGAGGTCGCTTGTCTAATGGCGCAGCTATTCTGGGCAATCTCCTGAGTATCAAGCCTATTCTGTATTTTAACGATGCGGGTGTCATCGAAGTCTTTGAAAAGATTCGGACGGAAAAGAAGGCGACTAAGAGGTTGCTTGAGGTAGTTGAGGAAAGAACTGGAACGGGTTCCTATCAAGTTATCGTGATTCATGGGAATGCTGAAGAGAAGGCGGAAAGCTTGCGCCAGCAGCTGATAGAGGCTGGTGTGGCAGATGATATTTCCCTTGCTACCTTTGGCAGTGTCATCGGCACTCACTTGGGCGAAGGCAGTGTCGCTTTGGCTTACATTCCGCTTGTATAGCGATTCCGCAGGGCAGCTAGTCAAGAAATAGAGAGTAGAGGTTCGAGATGAGTATAAAAGTCATTATTGCTGGTTTTAAAGGGAAGATGGGCCAAGCAGCCTATAAGATGGTAACAGAAGATCCTGAGTTGTCTTTGGTTGGTCTGTTGGATCCTTTCACAGATGAAAAAGAAGTAGCAGGAGTTCCGGTTTTTAATGCCAAAGAGGAACTGACAGGTCTTCAAGCAGATGTCTGGATTGACTTTACGACTCCAAAAGTTGCTTATGAAAATACCCGCTTTGCTCTTGAAAATAGCTTTGCTCCAGTGGTCGGAACGACTGGTTTCACGCATAATCAGATTGAAGAGCTGACAGAGCTATCTCGTCAAAAGAGTCTGGGCGGTTTGATTGCGCCGAATTTTGCTCTGGGAGCCGTTTTGCTTATGCAGTTTGCAGCTCAAGCAGCCAAGTATTTCCCAGATGTGGAAATTATTGAACTGCATCATGACAACAAGAAAGATGCACCGAGCGGTACGGCTATCAAGACAGCTGAATTGATCAGCAAAGTTCGGACGAGTAAGCAGCAGGGAGCGGCTGATGAGGAAGAATCGTTGGCTGGTGCCCGTGGGGCAGCGTTTGACGGTATGCGGATTCACTCAGTGCGTTTGCCGGGCTTGGTTGCTCATCAGGAAGTTATCTTTGGTAGTCAAGGAGAAGGGCTGACTTTGCGGCATGACTCCTATGACCGGGTTTCCTTTATGACTGGGGTAAATCTGGGTATCAAAGAGGTAGTGAAGCGCTCTGAATTGGTCTATGGATTGGAACATTTACTATGAGATTAGAGAAGATGCCTTCTGAGTTTCAGGAGGCTTTGCCAGTATTAGAGAAGATTAAAGAGGCTGGTTTTGAGGCTTATTTTGTCGGTGGTTCTGTACGAGACGCACTGTTGAATCGACCGATTCACGATGTGGATATTGCCAGCTCGGCCTATCCTGAGGAAATCAAAAAAATCTTTCCTCGGACTGTTGATGTCGGTATTGAGCATGGAACAGTTCTGGTCTTGGAAGGCCAGGGAGAATACGAAATAACGACTTTTCGGACTGAGGATGTCTATGTGGACTACCGCAGGCCTAGTCAGGTCTCTTTTGTGCGCTCTTTGGAAGAGGACTTGAAGCGCAGGGATTTTACAATCAATGCCCTTGCTTTAGACCAAGAGGGGGAGATTGTGGACCTCTTTAACGGTTTGGCAGATATGAAAAATTGTATTCTGCGGGCAGTCGGAGTGGCTGCAGAGCGTTTTAATGAAGATGCTCTTCGCATCATGCGAGGCTTTCGTTTTCAGGCTGGTCTAGACTTTGATTTGGAAGACTTGACCTTTCAGGCTATGGCAGACTGTGCGCCGCTTTTGGAGAAGATTTCGGTAGAGCGGATTTTTATCGAGTTTGACAAGCTGTTGATGGCTCCTTTCTGGCGGAAAGGTTTGGAGAGTCTGATCAAAGCTGCTGCCTACGACTTTCTTCCTGATATGAAACATTCAGCAGAAGCTTTGCAGGAACTATTAGACAGTTTAGTAGAAGAGTTTCAATTTTCTAGTTCTGAGCAGGCTTGGGCTGCACTTTTGCTGGCTTTGAAAGTAAAAGATGTTCGTAAGTTCTTGAAGCATTGGAAGACCTCCAATGACTTTCAAAAGCGAGTAAATCAGCTAGTGGCTGTTTATGAGATTCGGCAGGAACGGAGCCTTTCTAAGCGAGATTGCTATCAGTATGACTTTGATTTGATTCTGCAGGCAGAAAGTTTGAGACAGGCAGCAGGTTTGCCAGTTGAGTTTGAGGCTATTGAGGCGACATATGCTGCTCTGACCATTCATGACAAACATGAGATTGTGGTGACGGGCAGTCATTTGATCCGAGATTACGGCTTTAAACCCGGACCAGAATTGGGACAAATCCTGACTAAAATTGAATTGGCCATTGTCGACGGAGAATTGGCAAATAGCAAGGAAGAGATTATGAACTTTATTAAGGAGCAAGTTGGATGAGTGATTTTATCGTTGAAAAGCTGAGCAAGTCTGTAGGGGATAAGACAGTCTTTCAAGAGATTTCGTTTATCATTCACGACTTGGATCGGATTGGATTGATTGGAGTCAATGGGACAGGAAAAACCACCCTTTTAGATGTCTTGTCTGGCAAATCAGGCTTTGATGGTGATGTCTATCCTTTTTCAGCAAAATCTGACTATAAAATCTCTTATTTGACTCAGGAACCGGACTTCGATGAAGAAAAGACAGTCTTGGATACTGTTTTGTCTAGTGATTTGCGAGAAATGCAGCTCATTCGAGAATACGAACTGCTCATGGCTGCTTATGATGAAGCTAAGCAAGCTCGTCTGGACAAGGTCATGGCAGAAATGGATTCGCTGCATGCTTGGGAAATTGAGAGTCAGGTAAAAACCGTCCTATCCAAGCTCGGTATCTCAGATTTGGCAGCAAAAATCAGCCAGCTTTCAGGTGGTTTACGTCGACGGGTGCAATTGGCGCAGGTTTTGCTTTCCGAAGCAGACTTGCTGCTGCTGGATGAGCCGACCAACCATCTGGACATTGATACGATTGAATGGCTGACAAATTTCCTGAAAAATTCAAAGAAGACCGTCCTCTTTATCACCCACGACCGCTATTTTTTGGACAATATTTCCACGCGGATTTTTGAATTAGACGGTGGAAACTTGATAGAGTATCAGGGCAACTATCAGGACTATGTCCGACTCAAAGCTGAGCAAGATGAGCGCGATGCTGCCCTGCTACACAAGAAACAGCAGCTTTACAAGCAAGAACTGTCTTGGATGCGCCGTCAGCCTCAGGCGCGAGCGACCAAGCAGCAGGCACGTATCAATCGTTTCCATGACCTTAAAAGTGATTTGGCTAGTCAGACCAATCAGACGGACTTAGAAATGAACTTTGAAACCAGCCGTATTGGGAAGAAGGTCATCGAGTTTCAGGATGTGGATTTTGCATACGGAGACAAGCAGATTTTGTCGCATTTCAATCTCTTGCTGCAAAACAAAGATCGACTAGGCATTGTCGGAGATAATGGAGTGGGCAAGTCTACTTTGCTCAATCTAATTGCTGGTCAGTTGCAGCCTCAATCTGGTCAGGTCATAATCGGCGAGACAGTCCAAGTAGCCTACTTTTCTCAGCAGATTGAAGGGCTGGATGAGTCCAAGCGGGTCATCAATTACTTGCAGGAAGTGGCGGAAGAAGTTAAGACAGGCAGTGGGACGACCTCCATTACTGAGCTCTTGGAGCAGTTTCTCTTTCCTCGCTCAAGCCACGGCACTTTGATTGAGAAATTGTCTGGTGGAGAAAAGAAGCGGCTTTACCTGCTTAAGCTTTTACTAGAAAAGCCTAATGTCCTGCTTCTGGACGAGCCGACCAATGATTTGGATATCGCAACCTTGACAGTTCTAGAAAATTTCTTACAGGGCTTTGCAGGGCCAGTGATCACAGTTAGCCACGATCGGTATTTCCTCGATAAGGTAGCTAGCAAGATTTTAGCTTTTGAAGATGGACAGGTCAGAGAGTTCTTTGGCAACTACACGGACTATCTAGATGAGAAGGCTTTTAGACAGTCCAGCGCAGCTATTTCCCAAAAGAAAGAAAAGGAAAAGCCCGTTAAGGCGCGGGAGCAGAAGAAGCGGATGAGCTACTTTGAAAAGCAAGAGTGGGAGACCATCGAGGCGGCTATCGAGGAGCTGGAAGCACGCATCGAAGCCATTGAGACGGAAATGGAATATAACGGCTCAGACTTTACCAAGCTATCGGAACTTCAGAAGGAGCTGGATGACAAGAATGAGCAGCTTCTTGAAAAGTATGAGCGCTATGAGTATCTGAGTGAGTTGGAGTAGCATAGTTAGGCAGTACATTTGTTATGGATACAAGTTTGTGAGGGAGAATGATGGAAATTAGGATTTATAGCCAGCCTAGTCAGGAAATCAAGGATCAGCTATTTGAGCTGGTTCAAAACTGCCACGTTACAGATGGGACCTATCGTCTTCCTTATCTGGATAATGCCTATAATTTTGATGCGGAAATGCCAGCCTTTTTTCTGGCAAATTTAGATCATCAAACGGTCGGTTTTTTATCAGTTTATGCGGATGAGCCAGGTCAGGCAGAAGTATCTGTCTATGTATTGCCCGACTATCGCAGACGAGGCATAGCGAACACTCTTTTGCAGGAATTTTCCAAAGTTGCAGAAAAATACGATCTATCCCAAATCGAATACATCAGTGAAGTCAAGTTTTTAGCAGACCATCCGACCTTTGCTGAGAAATTTGACTATGATTTGAAAGAAACGGAAATCTGGCTGGAGCAGGCGGCGGGGACTTTCCCTGAAGAAGAAAAAGAAGGCCTTGAGGTTTTGCTGGGCAAGAAAGAGATGGTTGCGGAGATTGCGGCTTTTCAGTCGCAGATTTTTGGAATGCTGATGGAGACTGCGCTTCACTATGCCAGTCAAGCGCTGGAGAGCCCAGATAGCCTGCTCTATGTCCTGAAAAAAGATGGTCAAATCGTGGCGTCCTGCTCAGTGGATACAAGTTTTGGTAGCAATTATCTGTTTGCCTTAGCTGTGGATCAGGCCTTTCAGGGACAGGGCTTAGGGAGTCACCTAGTCAGGTCTATCCTGAATGACCTTGCTAGCCGAAATGGACAAGTCTGTCAAATCGTCGTAGAAGCCCAGAATACAGGTGCCCTGAGGCTGTATGAAAGATTGGGCTTTAAACGAAAGTCGGAAACAGTTTATTTAAAGAGAAAATAAAAAGATTAGCCTTCAGAGTAAAGGGCTATGGAGGTCAGGAGATCTGTTTATGATAAAGAGAAAAGAGCCATTCTTAGTTCAGGCAGGATTGGTGCTAGGCTTACTAGCCTTGGGAAATTTAGTCGGCGATGTTAGTCAGTTCTTGCGTTATCTTTTGGCAAGTCTGGCATTCTTATTTTTCCTCTATCTAATGATGGGAATGCTGACGCACAGCAAGCAAGTCAAAGAGCAACTAGGTCAAGCGCTAGTGGCCTCGGTCTTCCCTACCTTTTTCATGCAGGGAATGGTGGCTTCGACTTATTTAAAGAGCTGGACTTTTTTGGGAAATTTTGCCCGAATTAGTGCGCAAGTGCTGTGGTGGCTCAGCTTTAGCGGGCTGGTTTTCTTGATGGTCTATTATATCCTGACCTTTGTCTTCCCTTTCAAGTGGGAGAACGTCTTTCCGGCTTGGACGGTCTTATTTGTCGGGATCGGTGTCGCTCCTCTGACAATTGCAGTTCCTCAACAGTTGGCTTTGGGGCAACTGGTCTTTTGGTATGGACTTTTAGCGACTATCTCGGTCTTGCCAATCGTCCTTTATAAGACTTATAAAATCGGCTTAGCAGAGAATGTTCGCCCGAATACAACAACGATTTGTGCGCCTATTTCCTTGATGACAGCGGCTTATGTGGCTACTTTTCCTCAGCCAAATCTTGTCTTGTTGAGTTTGCTCTTGATTTCAGGTCAATGCTTTTATGCCTTTATTTTGTGGCAACTTCCTCGTTTGCTCAATCGTCCTTTTTCAGCAGGTTTTTCTGCCTTTACCTTCCCTTTGGTCATTTCGGCTGTGGCTTTGAAGCAATCTTTAAACGTATTAGAATTAGGTTTAGCTGGGCAGATTCTGCTTGTTTTTGAAATTCTGATAGCTCTGCTTGTTGTCCTTTATGTTGCATTCTTATATCTAAAGGATATTTTTGGAAAGTAAAGATTTCTACGATTTTATGCTTTATATAGTAAGATTTGTAATAAGGGAAAAATGGGAGTTTCTCAAATTGCCTTATGTGATAGCCATTGTGAACAGTAGGATTTTGGGTGATAAATTGTGTAAAAAAGGAAAGGATAATGGCTGTTTCTGCGGTCATGAACTTTGAATCTTGTCCAGCCATCTCATCTATTGATAGGAAAAGAGTTTGGATCTCGTGCCCTGAAGCGGAAGCGCCAGCCATTTTTCAAAGAACTATGAAAAAATAGCAAGGTAGAAGCTTAGAACTGAACCGTTGCTTGGATAGAAGCTGTGTAGTAGAAGAGCACAAAAAATATATTTTGAAATAAACTCGACGGCTGTAGATGCAGTCGTTTTTATTTGGTGTCCTATCTCTCTTTGGCCAATATGCAATCTGCTAATGTGCTTGATTATGGTACAGGCGAAGTGAGTCTTGGCTAGTGATTTTTAAGCAATGATTGAACATTCGTTTGAAGTGAGGTGACATGGTGTGGTTCCACTTCAAACGAATATTTTTCTATCTTTATTCTAAGCAGAATCTAATTTTCTGCTGTAAAATAATTTGACAGTTCTTAAAATATTTGATATATTAAAATCAACATATTAACATAAAAAGAAAGGGATAGAAGGGTTTTACAGTATCCTGAAAAATTTAGGATAAATTGTAAACGCTTACTATCGGTGGTTGTCAAATGAATAGAGATTTATTTGATAAAAGATGTAAGTTTGGAATTCGCAAGCTAACGTTAGGTGTTTGCTCTGTTATGATTGGAGCGGTCTTGTTTGGGGCCAATCAAGTCTCTGCTGACGGTCTAGCAGAGACACCAACTGGCCCAGCAGGAGTAGTTGCGGTATCTCAACCAAGTGTGGCACCTCCTGCTACTGAAGTTACGGGAGAGGCAACATCTTCAGAGGTAAATGGGAAAGTAGAAAAAGAGGATAAGCCTGCAGCAGCAACTGCTACTGCACCAGTATCTACAGAAAATGCAGCTACACCCGCATCTCCATCAACAGATACAGGTACCACTTCAGAGAAACCTTCTGATGCAGCTGCTGAGACAGAAGAAACGGTTGAAAGAGACTATTATTCCCGTTCTTTAAAGAATGTCAAACCTGTCTTGGAAAAAGAAGACATCACGATTAACAAAACAGATCACCCTAAAGAAGACCTATCCAGCGAGCTTGATAAGGTGAAAAAATTAAAGAATGCAACGGTTCATTTGGAGTTTAAGCCAGATGCAAATTCGCCAAAGTTTTATAGTGTATTCTCTGCTTCTAGCTCCTCTCATGTCAACGAATACTTTACTCTTGCGGTCAATAATGGAACAGCAGTTGTCGAAGGTCGTGATCGCAATGGGCAGCAATTCTATGAAAATTATAACAATGCCCCTCTGAAAGTAACTGCGGGTCAATGGAACTCCATCACCTATACAGTAGGAAGACTAAATCCAGATTCTCCAGAAGGTCGCGTGCGCCTCTATGTCAATGGTGTCCTATCAAGAACCAGCTATCAGTCAGGAAAATTCTTGAGTGACATGCCGGATTTGACCAATATGCAGTTGGGCGCTACAGTACGTGGTAAGCAAAGCCATTGGCCAGGGACTTTTGCCGTTCGAAATCTAACTGTCTATGACCGTGCTCTTTCACCAGAGGAAGTAGCTCAGCGTAGCCAGATTTTCAAGCGGAAAGAACTTGAAGGACAGCTAGCTCCTGGTGCCTCCCTGAGTGAAAAGACAGATGTATTTGAGAGCGGAGCTGGCGGTCAGGCTAATAGTCAAGGAATTAAAAGCTATCGAATCCCAGCCTTGTTAAAGACTCAGAAAGGCACCCTGATTGCAGCTGCGGATCAGCGTCGCCTGCATGCGTCAGACTGGGGGGATATCGGTACAGTTATTCGCCGTAGTACAGATGGCGGTCAGACTTGGGGACCAGAAAAGACGATTGTCAATTTGCGCAATAATCCCAAAGCAACGGATCCGAATCAGGGCTCTCCTGTAACGATTGATGTGGCTATGGTTCAGGATAAAGACGGAACCATTCATGCCATCTATGATATGTTTACAGAAGGGCGGGCTGTTTTTGACCTGCCTGCTAAAAACGAAGAAGCTTATACAACGATTGATGGCAAGGTTTATCAGATTCTTTATCACGAAAATGGCCAAAAATATACAATTCGTGAAAATGGAACAGTCTATGATGCAAACGGTGCAGCGACAACCTATCGTGTAGTGGTCAATCCACAGGAAAAAGACTATCGAGATAAAGGTGACCTTTATGACGGAGACCGCCTGATTGATAATATTTATTTCACGACGAAGAAAGATTCGCCTTTCCGTGTCGCTCGGACTAGCTATCTATGGACATCAGTGAGTAAGGATGATGGACTGACTTGGTCTGCTCCGCATGATATCACTCCTATGGTCAAGAAAAACTGGATGAAGTTCTACGGGGTCGGTCCTGGTACAGGTATTCGCCTTCATACAGGCCCGTACAAAGGACGTTTGGTTATTCCGACTTATTCGACTAACGAATCTTCCCATTTACATGGTTCTCAGTCTTCTCGGGTTATCTATTCAGACGATAATGGACAAACTTGGCATTCTGGGGCAGCAGTCAACGATGGTCGCAGAGTGAATAATGCAGAGATTCAATCCAGCACCATGAATCATCCATCTGCTCAAAATACGGAAGCAACCGTTGTACAATTAGCAAACGGTCAGCTGAAAATGTTCATGCGTGGATTGACGCGAGACCTGCAGGTTGCAACCAGTGAAGATGGAGGTGCTACTTGGCTTCCTGAAGTGAAGCGATACAAAGATGTACCTGATGTCTATGTACAAATGTCAGCGATTAGTGCGGTCAAAGATGGACAAGAATATGTGATTTTGGCGAATGCCAGCGGACCTGGCAGAAATAATGGCCATGTTCGAGTTGCCAGAGTGGATCAGGCTGGCAATCTGACTTGGATTGCTCATCGGGAAATCAATAAAGGAAAATTTGCCTACAACTCTCTGCAACAAATCAATGATCAAGAGTTTGGCTTGCTTTATGAAGGAGCGGAAGGGAATAAAAATGACTATACTCTCTCCTTCAAGAAGTTTAACTGGGATTTCTTGCTGAAAAACAGTGTTTATCCGACAGAGGCTAAGGTAGTCAGCGCGAAAAACACAGAAGAAGGACTCGTTGCCCTACGTTTTGATCACGAAGTGCTTGTCAATGAAGCGCCAGTATTTGAGTTAGAAAACGGCAAGGAAGCTACCTTTGTCACCCAGGCGGACAGTAAGACGCTTTTGTTCTATGCGGATGATGATTCGGCTGGTCAGAAGATTACTAAGCTAAAATCAGGCAGCATCGAAAGTATTCATAATTTGGCTGTTTCTGTAATCGGAACGAGACTTCCAGCCGCAGGTTCGGCTCCAGAAGCAGTTACACCTTATATTGCACCGACACCAACAGTTCCAGATCCTGACTTAGTGGCAAGATTTGCAGCTAAGAAGACAGCTGAGTGGACTCCTGTAGGAACAACAGAGCAGCATGGAACAGTCACTACAGTTGAGAAGAACGGTGTCCGCTATAACCAGCTCTCCTCAAAATCTACTCATGATAACAATCAAAATCCAGCTCTCTTCCAGAAAGAAGGCTTGCAGGTAGATCAAGAAGGAAATGCTAGTGTCAACTTAACTTTTGTAGAAAATTCTGAAACAAACCATGGCCGCTTTGGTGTCTTTATGAAATATAAAGATACATCAAACAATGTCTTTGTCGGTTATGACAAAGAAGGCTGGTTCTGGGAATACAAAACGCCAGGAAATGGTAACAGCGCTTGGTATCGTCAGACTCGTGTACCAGCACCGAAAAAAGGTTCAACCAATAACTTGGTAGTAACCCTGAAGGCAGATGGTCAGCTCAATGCGACCAATAATGGCGAGCAACTCTTTAATACAGTGACGCTTCCAGCTGCAGTCAAGGAGAATCTCAAGAATGAGCGCAAGATTTTGGTCAAGGCAGGTACTTATCAGGGCACTGAACTGACTTCTGTTTTGATAAAGACAGATAACCAAGAAGGCATGACTCCAACTCAGCCGACAGGAGAAAAGGAAACAGGTCCTGCTGTAGATGACTCTAAAGTCACTTATGATAAGATTCACTCAGCAACGATGGAAGTGCTGATTGATAAGGCCTTCCCGCGTGTCAAGAGCTACACAGTCAACAAGCACATACTGACAGGTCAAGTCAAACAGCTGGATCAAGTCACCATCAACTCACATGCTATCAAGCCGAAAGTGACTTACCGCAAGGTTGATGAGCAGACAGCTGAGTATGATTTAGTCTTGAAGGATCCAGAGCATCTGATTGATGCAGAAATGACCGTTCGATTGAAAGTTGTAGATAACCAGCTGCACTTTGATGTGACAAGAATCGTCAACCATAACCAAGTCGAAGCTGGTAAACCAATCGATGATGTTAGAAAATTGATTTCTTCTATCAACTTTGCGGACAATGCGTTGGTATCTGTCTCTAGCGAGCAGGCTGGTGCTAAGTTTGATGGGGCGACCATGTCCAACAATACCCATGTCAGCGGAGATGACCATATCAATGTGACCAATCCGATGTCGGATTTGCGCAAGGGCTATATGTACGGATTTGTCTCAACAGACAAGCTGGCGGCTGGAGTTTGGAGTAACTCTCAAAACAGCTTTGGTGGCGGCTCAAACGACTTTACTCGCTTGACTGCTTACAAGCAAACAGTGGGTAAGGCTAACTATGTCGCAATCAAGAGCTCACCATGGCAATGGCAAAAAGAACATAAGGGAATCGTTTATCCAGATTATACTCTGGAATTGCCAAGTGCTAAGGTGGTCGTGATCGAAGATGCCAACAAGGATAACCAAGTGGACTGGCAGGATGCGGCTGTAGCTTATCGTCAAATCATGAACAACCCGCAAGGCTGGGAAAAGGTTAAAGACATCACCGCCTATCGAATTGCCATGAACTTTGGCTCTCAAGCTCAAAATCCATTCCTGATGACTCTGGATGGTATTAAGAAAATCAATCTTCATACCGATGGACTTGGCCAAGGTGTCCTCTTGAAGGGATATGGAAATGAAGGACATGACTCAGGTCACTTGAACTATGCAGATATTGGTAAACGAATCGGTGGAGTTGAAGACTTCAAGACCTTGATTGCTAGGGCTAAGGAATACGGTGCTCACATCGGTATCCACGTCAACGCATCAGAAACCTATCCAGAATCCAAATACTTCAAAGAAGAAATCCTACGTAAGAATCCTGACGGTAGCTATAGCTATGGCTGGAACTGGCTGGATCAAGGTATCAATATTGATGCTGCTTATGACCTCGCTCATGGCCGTCTCAAACGTTGGCAAGATTTGAAAGAAAAACTTGGCGAAGGATTAGACTTTATCTATGTCGATGTCTGGGGTAATGGTCAGTCAGGTGATAATGGGGCTTGGGCAACCCATGTCTTGGCAAAAGAAATCAACCAACAAGGCTGGCGCTTCACCATTGAGTGGGGACATGGTGGTGAGTATGACTCTACCTTCCAGCACTGGGCAGCTGACTTGACTTATGGTGGCTATACTAACAAGGGGATTAACAGCAACATCGTCCGCTTTATCCGCAATCACCAAAAAGATTCTTGGATTGGTGACTATCCGTCCTATGGCGGCGCAGCCAACTATCCACTTCTTGGCGGTTACAGCATGAAGGACTTTGAAGGCTGGCAAGGACGGAGTGACTATAATGGCTACGTGACCAATCTCTTTGCCCATGATGTCATGACCAAGTATTTCCAACACTTCACTGTCACAACATGGAAGAATGGTAATCCGGTTACCATGAATGATAATGGCGGCAGCTACAAGTGGACACCAGAAATGGAAATCGGTCTAACAGACAAGGATAACAATCAAGTTACTATTCGCCGTAAATCAAACGATGTGGCAAATCCAGGCTACCGTGAGAGAACAGTCACTCTTAACGGACGTGTAATTCAAGATGGCTCAGCTTATCTGGTGCCATGGAATTGGGATGCCAACGGTAAGAAGCTAGAAAAAGCTCAAGAAAAGATGTATTATTACAATACAAAAGCAGGTCATACAACTTGGACCCTGCCGAGTGATTGGAATGATAAGGTTTACCTCTATAAGCTGACCGACCAAGGTAAGGTTGAAGAGCAAGAGCTGACAGTGACGAATAATCAGCTGACGCTGGATCTTTTGGCAAATCAGCCATACGTTCTCTATCGTACAAGACAGGTCAACAAGGAAATGTCTTGGAGCGAAGGAATGCATATCTATGATCAAGGCTTCAACAGTGGCAAGCTGGATCATTGGACAATTACAGGCGACAAGTCTAAGGCTGAGATTGTCAAGTCACAGGGTGCCAATGATATGCTCCGTATTCAAAACAATACAAGTACTGTGACTCTGACTCAGAAATTAACGGGTCTCAAGCCAAATACTAAGTATGCTGCTTATGTCGGAGTGGATAATAGAAGTGATGCTAAGGCAAGTATCACAGTCCAATCAGGTGGCAAGACAATCACCAACTACACTCATAAGTCTATTGCTCAAAACTATGTGAAGGCCTATGCCCACAATACCAACCGCAGCAATGCGACAGTGGATAACACTAGCTATTTCCAAAATATGTATGTTTACTTCACGACTGGTGATGACGTGTCCAATGTGACCCTGACCCTGAGCCGTGAAGCAGGTGAAAAAGCAACTTACTTTGATGAAATTCGAGTCTTTGAGAATAATTCTACAATGTATGCCGGCGGTCATGATAACCAAAAAGGTGTCTTCAAACAAAACTTTGAAAATGTTGGTCAAGGAATCTTCCCATTTGTTATTGGTGGTGTCGAAGGTGTTGAAGACAACCGGACTCACTTGTCAGAGAAGAATGCACCATATACACAACGTGGCTGGAATGGTAAGAAGATTGATGATGTCATCGAGGGCGATTGGTCACTCAAGACTAATGGTCTGGTTAGCCGTCAACGCATGGTTTACCAAACCATCCCACAAAACTTCCGCTTTGAAGCAGGCAAGACTTATCGAGTAACCTTTGATTATGAAGCTGGTTCTGATGGTACATATGCCTTTGTGAGCGGTAATGGTGAAGTGACTTGGAAGCAAGCAGGAAACCAATGGACCAGTGATCTGGGTAATGCACAAGTGCACGAACTTCCAAACACTTGGAAAGGTTCTCAAAAAGCCAAAAGAGCGACCTTCCTCGTTACAGGAGCACCAGATGGCAATACTTGGATTGGTATCTATTCTACTGCTAGAGGTGGCAATACAAATGGCGATGCAGGCGGAGATGCAAACTTCCGTGGCTACAACGACTTTGTAATGGATCGTCTGCAAATTGAAGAAGTCGAGCTGACAGGTAAGATGCTGATTGACGAAGCAGTGAACAACTACCTGCCACTAGTTACCAGAACGAATTACACTACTGATTCTATGAATGCGCTGAAAGATGCGGTTTATAATCTGACTCAGCAGGATGATGACATCTCAGTTGATGCTGCTAGACAGGCAATCGCTGCAGTGGATCACCTCAAGGCTGCCTTGGTAGAGAAGAAGACTTCCCTCAAAGCAGCAGACTTTGAATCTCTGGAAGCTCCTGCACAGCCAGGAGAAGAGTTGGCTAAAGCCTTTGATGGTAACCGCTCTAGCCTATGGCATACACCGTGGTCAGGTGGTGGTGTAAATAAACCTGCTACTATGGTCTTGAGAGAACCAACTGATTTGACAGGTTTGACCTATGTGCCACGCTCTTCAGGCTCCAATGGTAATCTTAGAAATGTTACCTTGGTAGTGACGGACGAAGGAGGCCAAGAACACCGCTTCTCAGCCGATAATTGGCCAAATAATGCAGCAACTAAAACTATTGACTTTGGTCGGGTTATCAAGGCTAAGAAGATTGTCTTGACAGGCACTCAGACTTATGGCGATAGCGAAAATGAATACCAATCAGCAGCGGAACTAGTCTTTAATCTACCAACAACAAGCGAGGCTGCTCTGGACACAAGTGCTTATGATAAGGCTCTTGCGCGTGCTAAGACGTTGACAAGTCAGGCTAATCGTGAAGCAGTAGAAGAGTTCTTGCAGGTAGCTGCTTACGTAATAAATAACCACTTGTTAACTCCGACTCGCTTGGCAGAATTTACAACTTATCTCAATAGTTTAGAAGATATACCAACTACACCATCAGTTCACAAGACGACTCCAGACGAAGGTGTTAAGATTCCAGTAGTCGAGCAACCACGCTTGGATATTGTGACCGAAGCTCTACCGTTTAATACTGTTGAACGTGAAAACGCACAATTGCCTACGGGCGCACGAAAAGTTGTCCAAGAAGGCAAAGACGGCGAGAAGACTACACTTGTGGAAGTGACCATCGAAAATGGTCAAGAAACTGGCCGTGTGACTCGTGACAGCTTCGTTTCCAAAGCCCCAGTCGATCAGATTGTGGAAATTGGCAAGCCAGTTGAGCAAGTGACACCAGACGAAGACGTTCAAGCTCCAGTAGTTGAACAACCACGCTTGGATGTGGTAACTGAAGCTCTACCGTTCAACACCGTTGAGCGTGAAAATGCTCAATTGCCTAAGGGCATACGAAAAGTTGTCCAAGAAGGCAAGGACGGCGAGAAGACTACGCTCGTAGAAGTGACCATTGAAAATGGTCAAGAAACAGGCCGCACCACTCGTGACAGCTTCGTTTCTAAAGACCCAGTTGACAAGATTGTGGAAGTTGGCAAGCCAGTTGAGCAAGTAACACCAGCCGAAGGTGTTAAAAATCTGGTCGTGGAGCAGCCACGCTTAGATATCGTGACGGAAGCCCTACCGTTTAATACTGTTGAGCGTGAAAATGCACAATTGCCTAAAGGCACCCGAAAAGTTGTCCAAGAAGGCAAGGACGGTGAAAAGACTACGCTCGTAGAAGTAACGATTGAGAATGGTCAAGAAACCGGCCGTGTGACTCGCGACAGCTTCGTTTCTAAAGCCCCAGTCGATCAGATTGTGGAAGTTGGCAAACCAGTCGAGCAAGTCACCCCAGCGGAAGGTGTTAAGAATTTGGTTGTCGAGCAACCACGCTTGGATGTGGTAACTGAAGCTCTACCGTTTAATACTGTTGAACGTGAAAATGAACAATTACCTAAGGGTACCCGAAAAGTTGTCCAAGAAGGCAAGGCCGGCGAGAAGACCACACTTGTGGAAGTGACGATGGAGAATGGTCAAGAAACAGGCCCCACCACTCGCGATAGCTTTGTTTCCAAAGCTCCAGTTGACAAGATTGTGGAAGTTGGCAAGCCAGTTGAGCAAGTAACACCAGACCAAGGCGTTCAAGCTCCAGTAGTTGAACAACCGCGCTTGGATGTGGTGACTGAGGCCCTACCGTTTAATACTGTTGAACGTGAAAGTGCTCAACTGCCTACGGGCGCACGAAAAGTTGTCCAAGAAGGTAAGGACGGTGAAAAGACAACGCTCGTAGAAGTAACAATCGAAAATGGTCAAGAAACCGGCCGTGTGACACGTGACAGCTTCATTTCCAAAGACCCAGTTGATCAGATTGTAGAAGTTGGCAAACCAGTTGAGCAAGTCACCCCAGCAGAAGGCGTTAAGAATCTGGTCGTGGAGCAACCACGCTTGGATATTGTGACTGAAGCTCTACCGTTCAACACCGTTGAGCGTGAAAATGCACAATTGCCTAAGGGCGCGCGAAAAGTTGTCCAAGAAGGCAAGGACGGTGAGAAGACGATTCTGGTTGAAGTGACCATCGAAAATGGTCAAGAGACCAGCCGCACCACTCGTGACAGCTTCATTTCTAAAGCCCCAGTTGACAAGATTGTGGAAGTTGGCAAGCCAGTTGAGCAGGTGACCCCAGCAGAAAGCATTAAGAATCTTGTTGTCGAACAACCACGCTTGGATGTGGTGACTGAGACCCTACCGTTTACCACTGTTGAACGTGAAAATGCTCAATTGTCTAAGGGCATACGAAAAGTTGTCCAAGAAGGCAAGGATGGCGAGAAGACTACGCTCGTTGAAGTGACCATCGAAAATGGTCAAGAAACCGGCCGTGTGACTCGCGACAGCTTCGTTTCTAAAGATCCAGTTGATCAGATTGTGGAAGTGGGAACCAAGGAAGAACAGCCAACACACCCAAGCAAACCTGACGCGCCAGTTAAGCCAGTCACTCCAGCTAAACTAGGCCAAACAAATGAAGCAAGGGCCACTCTGCCAAATACAGGCACAGTAGCAGATTCTGCTTCCCTTATGGGTCTCTTGTTGGCATTGACAGGATTGTTCCTGATGAAGAAAAAGGAAAAATAAGAATTCTCGTAATTCAAGTCATGTTAATCTTCAAGTTGAATAATATAAGTTTGTGAATTTTTCCCAAGCTAAATAGTCTAAGGTGGGAAGAAACAAAAATGATGATTTTTGCTCTCTTCTCACCATTTTTATGTTTTATAGACTTAAGTTAGATTTGTGGTAGAATTCGCAAAGAAGGTATTTTTTCAACCAAAATCGAAAGCGCTTACTCTGATAAGAGGAGAAAAATAAAAACATGGATAAAAGATTTTTTGAAAAGAAATGTACATACAGCATTCGCAAGTATGCCGTAGGAGCTTGCTCGGTTCTGATAGGAGCTCTTCTATTTGGTTCTCAGTTGGCATCGGCAGCTGAGGTTGAGCCATCAAATTCAACCACGACTGTTAGCACGGTAGCAGATAGTGGGGAGAATCCTTCGGGGACGGTAGAAAAAGTAGAAGCGCTAACAGAACTGCCTGCTGAATTAGCAGATAAGTTAGCAAAAGCAGAGTCTGGGGAAAATGAAGCACCTGCTTCCAACAATAATGAAAACACTCATGAAGCACCTTCAGATACAGCTAATCCCAAGCCGGATCAGCCTGCTGCCAGTGCGGAAACCACTCATCCCCAACCAGCCCAGCCAGAACCGTCTGCACCAGCAAAAGAAGTGGTAAATACCCCTGATGTCAATCATTTATTGAATGCTCAGGTCAGAGCATCAAACCATGAGCAAAATACATCTAACACTGCTGACAAAGCGGTTGATGGAGACGACAGCAGCCGTTGGGCGACCGACCGAGATGCAGTAAATCCTCATCTGACGCTGACACTGGAGAAGACCACCTCCATCAAGCGACTGGAGATTGACTGGGACCGCAGAAAGAGAGCGGGCCAGCCTAATGACCCAAATGTGCAAGGTTGGAAACTCTACTATGCTACAGCAGAAGCTATCAATGAAGAAGAAGCTACTCGCAAATGGAAACTAGCCTACGAAAAAGATGGTCAACCTATCTTAGATGAAAGGGTTAATCTTGACACTCCGATTGAGGCTAAATATCTCAAGTTAGAAATCACCAAATACGCTGAGGGCAGCATGCGCTGGCGCAATGTCGGCATTCAAGAGTTACGGGCTTATTCCAATATTCCTGATCCAGCAAAAGTAACCAATCTTAACCAAGTAGAGTCGCTGACTCTAGCTCAAGATGGTCGCTCGCTAGTCATGCCTGAGTTACCAGGAGAAGTCAGCCTAGTCGGTAGCAATAAGAAAGGTGTGATTGACCTAAACAACAAAGTCTATCAGCCTCTAACAGCAGAAACGGTCAAAGTCTCTTTGCAACAAGTACATGAAGGCCAAACAGTGACCAAGGAATTTGAGATTCGAGTGCCTGGCCGCTATGCAGACGAAGGTGTGGGAGACAAGCCGAAAGTTGCTCCGACCGTTCAGCAATGGCATGGTGAAGAAGGGCGTTCATCCATTTTAGAAGACACAGTCCTATCTGTTGGAGACTCAGGCTTTGATAAGGCGGCTAATTTCTATGCTAATGACTTGATTTCAAGAGGCTTAGAGCTAGCAAAGGGAGATAACACAGCTGCACACCGGATTGAGTTTAAAAAAGTAACGGACAAAGGTTATGGTGAAGAAGGCTATGGCATTACCATTCAGGACAATGTCTTTACCATTGAAGCACAGACCAATAAAGGTGCCTTCTATGCCACTCGGACCCTGCTTCAAATGGGCCAAGAAAATATCCAAAATGGTGAAATTCGAGACTTCCCAAGTTTCAGCCACCGTGGCTTCATGCTAGACACTGGCCGCAAGTTTATTCCTTATGATGCGCTTGTGGACATCATGCTCAACATGGCCTACTACAAGATGAATGACTTGCAATTGCACTTGAATGATAACTATATCTTCCTCAAGGAGCACGTGGCAGGTAAAAATCTGACCAGAGAGCAAGAGCTAGAGTATGTGCTCAATCATGCAGATACAGGCTTCCGTTTACAGACAGATATTGTAGGTGACAATGGCGTAGCCTTGACCTCTAAACAGCATTATACCAAGGAAGAAATGCAAAAACTCATCGCCTTGGCAGATGAACTAGGAATCAATCTGGTACCGGAAATCGATACACCAGGGCATGCCTTGTCCTTTGTCAAGGTTCGTCCAGACTTGATGTATCAAGGTCAGCTCAGTCCGAATAAGCACAATGTAGAACGTGTTGCCATGCTGGATCTAGACAAGCATTATGACGAAACTCTGCGCTTTGTCAAATCTGTTTATGATAAATTGTTGGATGGCGATGATGCTCCGCTACGTGGTGTCAAAACCATTCATATCGGGACAGACGAATACTATGGCAACAACGAAAACTATCGCCGTTATGTCAACGATTTGATCACCTATATCAAAGGTAAGGGCTATACGCCACGGATTTGGGGCTCACTCAGCCGTAAGAGCGGCCAGACACCAGTTGATCTAAAGGATGTCGAAGTGGATATCTGGAGTTTGGGCTGGCAGCAACCGCAAGCAGCCTTGAAGGCCGGCGCTAAAATTATCAATATTACCGATGTTCCGACCTACAGTGTGCCAAATGGTAATAATCAGCAAGGAGCTTACGGAGACTATTCATCTTATGAGCACCAATACAATCGCTGGACGCCAAATGACTTCACGACAGCAGGAAATGGTCCAAAACTAGCAGCTTCCAACCCTCATATCTTGGGTGGTGGACATGCGGTTTGGAATGATAATATTGATCTCCATGAAACAGGCATGACTTCTTATGATATATTCAAGCGCTTCTTTGAAGCAACAAGGGTCACTGCTGAAAAAACTTGGGGTTCCGACCGTACTGCTAGCAGCTTTGCTCACCGTACCTTGCCACGTCCAGAATATGTCTATGCACCAGATAGCAATCCAGAGTATAAGATTGATGATGCAGAGACTTATGACATCAATCCTAAGACTATCAAGCGCTATGATGCAAGCAATGTTACAAAGACTGATCAAGGTCTGGTCTTTAACAAAGAAAGCAAGATTGAAAATGCTATCGGCAATATCGGTCCAAGTCATGTCCTAAAAGTCAATGTGACGGTCACAGGAGACGGTGTTCAAGAGTTAGCTTCCAGTGAAGGAAACAAGCTCTACTTGTCTGATGAGTCAGGAAAAGTCGCTTATCAGTTTGAGCAACACCATATTCAATTTGACAAGAGTCTGGAAAAAGGCAAACGCTATGAACTCGTCTTTGTCACCAAGCCTCAGTCAACGGAGCTCTATGTCAATGGCGAGAAGATAAATCGTCTTGCCAACCCAGCCCATCCAAGATTAGCTCACACCAGTCTTGTCCTACCTCTTGAGAAAATCGGCGGTTTTGAAGGTACCTTGCATAGCCTGAGCTTGTCTGATAAGCCTTTTGTCAATCCACGTTTGATTGCACAAGACCAGCTTGCCCGTGTGGAAGCAAGTAGTGAGCAGTTACCAGGAAACTCTACAGAAGGAGCAATCGCTAAGGCTTTTGATGGCAATCCTGCGACTTTCTGGCATTCACATTGGACGAAGAAGGATCCGTCTTATACGGTTACTATGACCTTGAAGCAGACGACGGCTGTGAATGCGCTGACTTATCTCCCTCGCCCAGGCGGTGGAAATGGTCTTGCGACCCAGTACGAAGTCTATGCTAAAAAAGCTGGACAATTGGTCAAAGTAGCAGAAGGAACTTGGGCTAATAATACAGCTGAAAAGATCGCAAACTTTGAAGCTGTAGAAACGGACACGATTCAGTTGAAGATTTTACAAGGAGTGGAAGGATATGCTAGTGCAGCGGAAATCAATCTTTTGAAACCGATCGCAGCATCAGATGAGCCAGCTACACCTCCAGCACCAAAACCAGATCCAAAACCAGAAACTCCAGCACCGAAAGATGATGGAACTGTTGAGTTGGAAGATACCTTTGTCGCTAAAAAACCAGCAGACCCAAGTGCAGTCGAATCTGCTTTGAGAAGCCAAGACTATCTCAAAAAACAATACAAGGTATTCCCGACTCCTCATAAGGTTACTTATGGAAATGGCTTGGTGCGTCTGGACCAAAAAGTCCATTTAGTGATCGGTGAGCAGGTTGATATTTACACCCGCAATCGTCTCAAATCGATTTTGCAGAACAGCAATATTTCCTATACTACTGGTAAGACAGCAGAAGCAGGCGCAACCAATATCTATCTGGGAGTTCATCAGACTGGCTCAAAAGCAGAAGAAGCACAGAGTGCAGAGTCTGTGAATCAGGGCCTCTTTGATAAGATTGATGCTTATTCATTGGTTATCAAAGGCCAGCAAATTTCCATCGTCGGAAAAGATACAGATGCTGTCTTCTACGGACTGACAACGCTTAAGCATATGCTCAATGAGAGCCCTGCTCCAGTTCTGCGTGAGGTCAATGTAGAAGACTATGCTGATGTGAAGAATCGTGGCTTTATTGAAGGCTATTATGGTAACCCATGGTCCAACGAAGATCGTGCGGCCTTGATGCGCTACGGTGGTGATTTGAAACTGACCCAGTACTTCTTTGCGCCAAAAGATGACCCATATCACAACAGCAAGTGGAGAGAACTTTATCCAAAAGAAAAACTAGAAGAAATCCGTCAGCTGGCTAAAGTGGGTAATGAAAATAAAACTCGCTATGTCTGGACTATTCATCCATTTATGAACAGTCGCATTCGCTTCCAAAATGAGACGGTTTACCAAGAAGACTTGAATGCAATCAAGGCTAAATTTACCCAGTTACTGGACGTCGGCGTTCGTGAGTTTGGTATCCTTGCGGATGATGCAGCTCAGCCTTATGGTGGATACGAAAGTTATAATCGCTTGATGAAGGACATGACTGATTGGCTGACTGAAAAGCAAGCGACTTATTCAGGCTTGAAGAAAGAGATGATTTTTGTTCCGAGTCAATATTGGGGCAATGGTCGAGAAGACGAGTTACGTTCACTAAACCGAAATCTTCCGCAAAGCAGTATTATGACTCTGACAGGGGGTAAGATTTGGGGAGAAGTTTCTGAAAACTTCTTGACTCAACTGAAGAGAAACTTGGAAGCTTCTGGTCAACCTTATCGTCCAGTTCAGCTCTGGATTAACTGGCCATGTACGGATAATTCCAAACAGCACCTCATCTTAGGCGGCGGTGAGAAATTCCTCCACCCTGGTGTGGATCCAAGCCTAATCGGTGGGGTCATGCTCAATCCGATGCAGCAATCAGAACCTTCTAAAATTGCGCTCTTCTCAGCAGCAGAGTATAGCTGGAATATATGGAAAAATGAGGCTGAAGCCAAAGCTGTCAACGATATAGCTTTCAACTTTGCAGAAACAGGCCGCTTTACAGAGACCAAAGAATCTGCTGCCTTCCGCGAGCTTGGTAAGCACATGATTAACCAGCATATGGATACTCGTGTTGTGAAGCTAGAAGAATCTGTCGAACTGGCTCCGAAATTGACTAGCTTTATGACCAAGCTGAAAGCAGGCCAAGATGTCACAGCTGAGCGGAAAGAATTGAAGGCAGAATTTGCTAAATTAAAAGCAGCAGCTGAGACTTATAAAGCATCAGGCCATGAACGGATGCGCGAGCAGATTAAATACTGGCTTGACAATACTATTGACCAAATGAACGCTCTAGATGCTCTCTTGACAGCCACTGAATCTATTGGTGGTAAAAATGCTGATGGACTCTGGAATAATTACTACAAGGGCTTGAAAGCTTATGAGCAATCTAAGAAACATTCCTTCTGGTATGTCGATCACAATGAAAATGCTGAGCTTGGTGTACAACATATCCGTCCATTTATCCTCAACCTAAAAGAATACCTAGCGAAGGAAATCGAAAAAGAACTGAATCCAGATAAAGTCGTAACGACTTTTATTACCAACCGTACAGGTGCCGAAGGCGACTTGACTCAAGTGCTGGACGGAGACCTATCAACTCAGATTATCTTTAAGACTCCGACCCGAATTAGCACTGGTGATTATGTTGGGCTTCAGTTCAATAAGGCTGTTTCTATCAAGAAATTGAGCTTTGCCATGGGAGCTGTCAGCAATCCGAAAGACACCTTTAACAAGGCGAAGATTGAATACCTAAATGAAGCTGGTGAATGGACAGCCCTTCCTCAAGGTAGCTATGTCGGAAATGAGTCTGAAATTACACTAGAGAATCTTGACATCAAGGCTAAGGGCGTTCGGATGGTAGCGACAGAAGACCGAGACAATACTTGGTTTGCTGTCCGTGAAATCGCGGTGAACCGTCCTCTTGAAAATGCCAAGAAGAAGGCTGGCAGCATTAGCATCAGTTCAAATCTGGTCTATAAGCTCAATACAACGGCTGCTAAGATGACAGATAATAGTGACAGCTCAGAAGCAATGCTGGCAAGTTCTTCAACGGCAAACGGCGAACGCGATACAACACCAGTAGATGCTTGGGTGCAGCTGGATCTTGGTTCACAACAAACAGTTAAGAAGATTCGTTTGGTACAAGGTGTGACAGATAAGCTGGCAGCGGGTGTCATTGAAGTCTCTAAAGATGGTCAAAATTGGACGACAGTAGCCAACTTGACTGGTGAGCAAAGCAAAGAAGTTGAAACCAATCAGAATATCCGTTATGTACGCGCGAGAAATACGCAAAAGACCAATTTCTGGTGGCGCATTGGTAACTTCTCTGTCGAATCAGAGACTGGAACAGACCAATACACAGACACTAATGTGGAACAGCTCAAGGCTACCAAGGTAAATGAAAAACTGGGACGCTACGAAATGCAGATTCCGGCTGGTACAGCTCTAGCTGCTGGACAATATCTTGGAATGAAGTTGGATCGTCTCCATGAAATTGAGGATTTAAAACTGGGTGAAAATGCTAATCAAGCACTCCAGCTCCGCTATTCTCCAAATGGAGTAGAATGGTATAGTGCAGCTGATCTGAAAGAGCACCAGCTCGTCCGCTATGTACGCCTTGAAAACAAGATGGATCAGGAACAGGTAATCGGAACTACTTCCTTGCTCTTGACTACTAAGGAAATTCAACCAACATCAATTGAGTCTACCAGCATGGGTATCGATCCTAACTATGGTAGCGGAGACGTCCGGAAAGCGAGAAACCTAGATCAACTCTTTGACGGTGACCTCAACACCTATGTTGAATTTTCTGATTATCCACAAACCGATGGTCATATGACTCTCAATCTTGGGGCAACCCGTCAAATTAAGAAGATTCGAGCCTACATCAAAGATGGTACACAGAACTATCTCCGTGATGGAAAAATTCAAGTTAGTGCGGATGGTAAGACTTGGACAGATGTGGTTTCGGTGGGTGACGGTCAGGAAAATCCAGCACGTGATGATTCCTTGACGGATGGCTGGACGCATGATTCACAGCGACCTGGTAATCGCTATATTGAGGGAGAATTGCCGGCAGCAACTGCAGCTAAATATCTAAGAGTATTCTATACAGCACCTTATCGCCATCGCTTTGTCGGCTTTACAGAACTGGTCATCAACGACGGAGAATATACTAAGTCGGTCAACAACCCAACTGTAGAGGGTACCGGTACAGAAAGCAAGTCATCTGAAAAGAATAATATAGCAGATGGCAATATTCTCAGCAGCTACAAGACGACTCAAGATAGCGGTGAGTTGATTTACCATCTATCTGAAAAGACAGAATCCAACCACATTCGCCTGATTTCAGATGTTCCAGCAGGAAGCACAGCGCATGTCTGGGCAAGAACTGTATCTAAAGACGGTCAAACAGCATGGCAAGACTTGGGGGCAGTTACCACAAGTTTCCAAACCTTCCAGCTTGCCAATAGTGTACACTTGCTCGATGTTAAGCTGACATGGGAAGGCGGACGACCAGAGTTCTATGAAATCTCCACCTACCATGCGGAGGTAAGTGACACTCCAACATCTCCAGTTCACAAGACGACTCCAGATGAAGGTGTTAAGATTCCAGTAGTTGAACAACCACGCTTGGATGTGGTAACTGAAGCTCTACCGTTCAACACCGTTGAGCGTGAAAATGCTCAATTGCCTAAGGGCACACGAAAAGTTGTCCAAGAAGGCAAGGACGGCGAGAAGACTACGCTCGTAGAAGTGACCATTGAAAATGGTCAAGAAACAGGCCGCACCACTCGTGACAGCTTCGTTTCTAAAGACCCAGTTGACAAGATTGTGGAAGTTGGCAAGCCAGTTGAACAGGTGACACCAACTGAAGGCGTTAAGAATTTGGTTGTGGAGCAACCACGCTTGGATATCGCCACTGAGGCTCTACCGTTTAATACTGTTGAACGTGAAAATGCACAATTGCCTAAGGGTACTCGAAAAGTTGTCCAAGAAGGCAAGGCCGGTGAGAAGACGATTCTGGTTGAAGTCACAATCGAGAACGGACAAGAAACCGGCCGCACCACTCGTGACAGCTTCGTTTCTAAAGACCTAGTTGACAAGATTGTGGAAGTTGGCAAGCCAGTTGAGCAGGTGACACCAGCAGAAGGCGTTCAAGTTCCAGTAGTAGAACAACCGCGCTTGGATATTGTGACTGAAGCTCTACCGTTCAACACCGTTGAGCGTGAAAATGCTCAATTGCCTAAAGGCACACGAAAAGTCGTCCAAGAAGGCAAGGCCGGTGAAAAGACTACGCTCGTAGAAGTAACGATTGAGAATGGTCAAGAAACCGGCCGTGTGACTCGCGACAGCTTCGTTTCCAAAGACCCAGTTGACAAGATTGTAGAAATTGGCAAACCAGTTGAGCAAGTCACTCCAGATGAAGGGGTTCAAGCTCCAACAGTTGAACAACCGCGCTTGGATATCGTGACGGAAGCTCTATCGTTTAATACCGTTGAACGCGAAAATACTCAATTGCCTAAAGGCACACGAAAAGTTGTCCAAGAAGGCAAGGACGGTGAGAAGACTACGCTGGTTGAAGTGACCATCGAAAATGGTCAAGAAACTGGACGTGTGACTCGCGATAGCTTGGTTTCTAAAGACCCAGTGGCTCAGATCGTGGAAGTTGGCAAGCCAGTTGAGCAGGTGACACCAGCAGAAGGCGTTCAAGTTCCAGTAGTAGAACAACCGCGCTTGGATATTGTGACTGAAGCTCTACCGTTCAACACCGTTGAGCGTGAAAATGCTCAATTGCCTAAGGGCACCCGAAAAGTTGTCCAAGAAGGCAAGGACGGCGAGAAGACTACGCTCGTAGAAGTGACCATTGAAAATGGTCAAGAAACAGGCCGCACCACTCGTGACAGCTTCGTTTCTAAAGACCCAGTTGACAAGATTGTGGAAGTTGGCAAGCCAGTTGAACAGGTGACACCAACTGAAGGTGTTAAAAATCTGGTTGTGGAGCAGCCACGCTTGGATATCGTGACTGAAGCTCTACCGTTTAATACTGTTGAACGTGAAAATGCTCAATTGCCTAAAGGTACACGAAAAGTTGTCCAAGAAGGTAAGGCTGGTGAGAAGACCACTCTCGTTGAAGTGACGCTTGAGAATGGTCAAGAAACCGGCCGTGTGACTCGCGACAGCTTCGTTTCTAAAGCCCCAGTCGATCAGATTGTGGAAGTTGGCAAGCCAGTTGAACAGGTGACACCAGCGGAAGGCGTCAAGAATCTTGTCGTCGAACAACCGCGCTTGGATATCGTGACCGAAGCTCTACCGTTCAACACCGTTGAGCGTGAAAATGCTCAATTGCCTAAGGGTACTCGAAAAGTTGTCCAAGAAGGCAAGGACGGTGAGAAGATTACGCTCGTTGAAGTGACCATCGAAAATGGTCAAGAGACCAGCCGTGTGACTCGCGACAGCTTTGTTTCCAAAGATCCAGTCAATCAGATTGTGGAAGTGGGAACCAAGGAAGAACAGCCAACGCAGCCAAGCAAAACTGCTGCGCCAGTTAAGCCAGGCACTCCAGCTAAGCTAGGCCAGACAAATGAAGCAAGGGCCACTTTGCCAAATACAGGAACAGCAGCAGATTCTGCTTCCCTTATGGGTCTCTTGCTGGCATTGACAGGATTGTTCCTGATGAAGAAAAAGGAAAACGGTGAAAACTAAATGTTCCCGACAAAAGAGCTAGTGCATAGAAATTGACTTTCGTACTAGTCATTTGAAGGCGGAAAATGACATCACAAACGATTTAGTGTGAGTTGTATTCCGCCTATTTTATAATCATAAATCTAATTTAGGGACTATAGATTTGTTTGCATACATATAGAGTATGGTTGTTAAATTTATAAAAAAATGTTTTCAATTACTATATATTTTGATTGGTGTAAACTGATAGATAGTTCCCTTTGTTTTTAATAATTCAAGGTAAAATATATTTTTTTGAACAAAGTTGCAAACGCTTACTAATATAAGGCGTTCAAATAGGAAGGTTCCTTTATGGAAAAGAAATGTAAGTACAGTATTCGAAAATACGCTATCGGTGCTTGCTCTGTTATGATTGGAGCTGTATTTTTCGGTAGCCAAATCGTCGCAGCGGATGAGGCTCAGCCTGTAACCAACCATCAACCTGTAATATCTGCAATAGCAGAGTCGGGTTCGACTAGAGAAAGTACAGTTAGCCCTGAAACAAGTCCGTCCGTTTCAACAGCATCAACAGCAGCAGAACCAATAGTAGAAACAAGAAATGAAGCAACCAGTAGCTCAGTTGAACAAGCATCTACCCCTGTAACAGCTAGTACTAAAGAAGAAAGAGCAACTGCTTCCTCTAACAATGCAGTCAGCCAGCCAACTTTGCCAGCTCAGGGAGCTAATGCGACTGAAAACACTGAAACAGAGATTGCTGACCATGGACCACTGCCAAGCAAGGCTCAATTGGACTACCACAAAGAAGAATTAGCAGCCTTTATCCACTTTGGTATGAACACCTATACCAACTCTGAGTGGGGAAATGGTCGTGAAAATCCTTCTAATTTTAATCCAACCAACTTAGATACAGACCAATGGATTCGAGTGTTAAAAGAAACAGGATTCAAACGGACGATTATGGTTACCAAGCACCATGATGGTTTTGTTCTTTATCCGTCTGCGCATACCAATCACACTGTTGCAGCTAGTCCCTGGAAGAATGGTAAAGGAGATGTCCTAGAGGAAGTTTCTAAGTCTGCGACCAAGTATGACATGAATCTTGGGGTCTATCTTTCTCCATGGGATGCCAATCATCCGTCTTATAAGGTTGCCACTCAGGATCAATACAATGAATATTACCTTAATCAACTCAAGGAAATTTTAGATAATCCTAAGTACGGTAATAAAGGAAAATTTGTCGAAGTCTGGATGGACGGTGCTCGGGGAGAAGGAGCTCAGAAAGTCACTTATACTTTTGATAAATGGTTCGAATACATAAAAAAAGCAGAGGGTGACATCACTATTTTCTCTGCCCAACCGACTAGTGTTCGCTGGATTGGGAACGAAAAAGGTACAGCAGGTGACCCAGTCTGGCATAAGGTGAAGCGTGACAAAATTCTAGCTAATCCATCAACAGACTATCTGAATCACGGCGACCCTGCTGGAGATATGTATTCCGTTGGGGAAGCGGATGTATCTATTCGCTCAGGCTGGTTCTACCATGAAAATCAACAGCCAAAATCACTGCGTGAATTGATGGATATCTACTTCAAGTCTGTCGGTCGCGGAACACCGCTTTTGCTCAATATTCCGCCTAACAAAGAAGGACGATTTGCAGATGTAGATGTTGCCAGATTAAAAGAATTCCATCAGACGCTCAAAGACATGTATGCTACTAATCTAGCAGCAGGTGCTAGTGTGGTAGCGGATTCTACTCGGAAGAATGCTAAATACAATGTCAATCATCTGGTCGATGGTGATGACAAGACATCTTGGGCCTTGTCAAATGATGCATTGACTGGTTCTTTCACAGTTGACTTGGGAGAGAACAAGCGTTTTGATGTGGTCGAGTTGAAAGAAGATATTGCTAAAGGTCAGCGGATTTCCGGTTTCAACATTGACGTAGAAGTCAATGGTCGTTGGGTTCGCTATGGCGAAGGCAGTACAGTTGGCTACCGTCGTCTGATTCAAGGCCAGCCAGTCACTGCAAGAAGAGTCCGTGTTACCATTACTGGTGCTCAGGCGACTCCGATTTTGACAAACTTTGCCCTTTACAAAACGCCTCAATCTATCGAAAAGACAGATGGATATCCTTTGGGCTTAGACTATCACTCTAACACTGAAGGAAATAAAAACAATACTACTTGGTATCAAGAAAATGAAGGTGTTCGGGGAAGCTCCATGTGGACCAACCAAAAAGACGCCAGCGTTGAATATCAATTCACAGGAACCAAGGCTTATGTTGTGTCTACTGTTGACCCTCAACACGGTCCCATGGATGTCTATGTAGATGGTCAGAAAGTTGCAACGATTGATACGCAGAGCACCGTGCGCAAACGCAGTCAAACGGTATATGAAACAGGCAACCTAGCAGAAGGTACTCATACTATCAAGCTGGTGAATGCTAGCAATCGCGCCATTGCAACTGAGGGGATTTACACTTTAAATAACCAAAGCAAGGGCATGTTTGAGCTGAGTCAGCCAACTTATGAAGCTGAAAAAGGAAAAACTGTCACTGTCACTGTCAAACGTGTCGGTGGTGCTAAAGGTTCAGCAGATGTCCGCGTGGTGACCGAGCCTGGAACAGGTGTTCATGGCAAGGTTTACCAAGACAAAACAGAGATTCTACACTTTGCTGATGGGGAAACTGAAAAGAGAGTAACGCTCCAGACTATTGACTTTAAAGAACAAGAAGACCAAGTCTTTGACTTTAAAGTTAAACTGTCTGATTCAACAGAAGGAAGCTTACTTGGCTTTATCTCATCTGCAACAGTTCGTGTCATGAAAGCGGATAGTCTTTCGCATAACCAAAAAGAATACGATGACCAAGCCAGCCAGCTTATCTACAGTCCAAATTGGCACAGACAGACCAATGCTCAGGGAAATTTCAGCAATACAGAAAGCTGGGCTTCTTATAACGGCTTGTCTGCTGATGCCAAGAAAAAGCTTTCTGTGACAGCTATTTTCAGTGGTACAGGGATTGATCTAAGTGGCTTTGTGGATCCAAATCATGGTATTTATAAGGTCAGCCTAGATGGCAAAGTCTTAGACTATCAAGAAGGTCAAGGAAATTCCACAGAATACAACGGCAAGAAATACTTTAGTGGTAAAGCAGCTCAGCGAAAAGGCAATCAAACTCTGGTCTCCCTTAAAGGTTTGAAGGACGATGTTCACGTTCTGACCATGGAACTGGATCCTGAGCGCAATGATTTGACTAGAAATATAGGAATCCAATTAGATAGGGTCGTGATAAAAGGAACTGGCTCTCATCTCATTTCTAAACAGGACTTTGTGGAAGAGATCAAGCAGTTGAAAGAAACGGTCAATCAAATTACCCCAGAATTATTGAAAGATACACCGAATAGCCGTGCCGCTTTTGTAGATCATAAGAACATTTTGGAAAATGAATTGGCAAAAGAAACACCAGATGTCCAAGCAATCTTCAATGCAGTGAATCAATTGAAAGAAATTTTGGATAATCCAGATAACTTTGTTCCAGAAAATCGTCCAAACCTCCCAGAGGAACCAAGTCCGTCTCAACCATCTACGCCAGATCAGCCTTCAACTCCATCTCAACCGTCTATGCCAGATCAGCCTGCAACACCTGATCAAAAACCAGATCAGCCGATTGTAACGCCTCCAGTCACTAAAGAAGAGAAAGATTTGCTTCAGGCACGCAAGCAAAACTTTAATAAAGACTGGTACTTTAAGCTGAATCCGACTGGCGACCAATCCAAGGAAAATATCAATATGAAGGATTGGACCAAGCTTAATCTGCCACATGACTGGAGTATCTTCTTTGATTTCGATCATTCATCTCCAGCCCGCAATGAAGGCGGTCAGCTGAACGGAGGAGTGGCTTGGTATCGCAAGACCTTCACACTTGAAGAAGAAAATAAAGACAAGAATGTCCGTCTGACCTTTGATGGTGTTTACATGGATTCGCATGTCTATGTCAATGGCAAGCATGTCGGCCACTATCCAAACGGTTATAATCACTTCTCTTATGATATCACGGACTATCTCTACAAAGACGGTCGTGAAAATACGATTGCTGTTCAGGTCACCAACAAGCAACCAAGCAGCCGTTGGTACTCAGGTAGTGGTATTTACCGAGATGTGAACCTAGTCATGACAGATAAGCTTCATGTCAGCAAACATGGCAATAAGATCACCACACCGAAGCTAAAAGAACAGCAACAAGGTGCGGTTGATACAGTCGTTGCCAGCAAGGTTGTCAATACTGATAGCAAGGCACATCAAGTTTATGTTGAGCACCAAGTCTTTACCAAAGAAGGTCAGGCTGTGTCAGCTGCTGTCCGTTCTGCTGTTAAAGAACTAGCAGCCAATCAAGAAGTTCAGTTTGACCAAACGCTTCAGGTCAATCGACCAACCCTGTGGACGACTAAATCCGACAAACCACAGCTCTATGTCATGAAGACCAAGGTATATAAGGATGGTCAGCTGGTTGATGTGACCGAAGATACCTTTGGTTATCGCTACTTTGACTGGACTGCAGCAGACGGATTCTCACTAAACGGTGAGCGCATGAAATTCCACGGTGTATGTATTCACCAGGATAATGGAGCACTAGGTTCAGAAGAAAATGCCAAAGCCATCTATCGCAAACTGAAATTGCTCAAGGAGATGGGGGTCAATGCTATTCGGACTTCTCATAATCCAGCCAGCGAACAGTTGTTGAATGCTGCAGCTGAGCTTGGATTCTTAGTACAGGAAGAAGCCTTTGATACCTGGTATCACAGCAAGAAGACCTATGACTACGGACGTTTCTTTGATCAAGAAGCAACCCATCCAGATGCTAAGCCAGGTGAGAAATGGTCTGACTTTGACCTGAGAATGATGGTCGAAAAAGACAAGAACAATCCATCTATCATCATGTGGTCTCTCGGAAATGAAGTCGAAGAAGCCAATGGAGATGCACGTTCTATTGCGACTGCTAAGCGCTTGAAGGCTGTCATCAAGGCTATTGATACAGAACGTTATGTCACCATGGGTGAAAACAAATTTAGCCAACGTTCTTCTGGTGGCTTTATCGAAGTCGCGAAAATCATGGACGTCGTAGGGATGAACTATGGCGAGCACAACTATGAAGCAGTGCGTCGAGCTCATCCAGATTGGAAGATTTATGGTTCAGAAACATCCTCTGCGACTCGTACACGTGGCTCTTACTACGATCCATCACGGATTTTGAACCACGACCACAGTGCTGGCCGTCGTTATGAGCAGTCCGACTACGGAAATGATAAGGTAGCTTGGGGACGGACAGCGACTCAGTCATGGACCTTTGACCGTGACCATGCCGGCTATGCAGGTCAGTTTATTTGGACAGGGATTGACTATATCGGTGAGCCGACTCCTTGGCACAATATGGATCGTACCCCAGTTAAGAGCTCCTTCTTTGGTATCATTGATACAGCAGGTCTGCCTAAGAATGACTTCTATCTCTACCAAAGCCAATGGCGCTCAGTCCAAGACAAGCCGATGGTTCATATGTTGCCACACTGGAATTGGGATGAGCAAAGCCTACAAGACAGAAAGATGTTGGTTGATGGCAAGGTGCCTGTCCGCGTCTTCTCAAATGCAGCCAGCGTTGAGCTCTATCTGAACAATGAATCGCTTGGCAAAAAGACCTTCACCAAGAAGCAGACAGCAGATGGCAGAAGCTATCAAGAAGGTGAAAATGGTCAACTCTATCTGGAGTGGAAGGTTGCTTATAAGCCAGGTACTCTAGTGGCGGTTGCCAGAGATGAGTCTGGCAAAGAGATTGCGCGTGATACTGTGACAACTGCTGACCAACCTAGCAATGTCCGTCTGGTTAAAGAAGAGCATGTCATCGGAGCAGATGGAAAAGATTTGACCTACATCCATTATGAAATCGTAGATGCCAATGGTAATCTCGTGCCGACAGCTAATAATCTTGTACACTTCAATTTGCATGGACAAGGCGAAATTGTCGGTGTGGATAATGGTGAACAGGCCAGCCGTGAACGTTACAAGGCTCAAGCAGATGGCACATGGAAGCGCAAGGCCTTTAATGGCAAGGGTGTGGTCATCGTTAAGTCAACAGAAACAGCAGGTAAGTTTACTCTATTTGCTGATTCAGAAGGTCTAGGTTCAGACTCTGCAACGGTTTATACGGTGAAAAGAACACAGTCTGCCAAAGAATTAGTTGACTTGCTTCCAGCAAAAGCAACAGCTATGGTTGGTGACGAAGCACAACTTCCACAGACAGTCAAAGCTATTTACAATGACGGTAGCACAGAAGACAAGGCTGTGACTTGGAAGATACCAGCTGACCTGACTAAAACGCGTGGTGTCAAAGAAGTTCTAGGAAGTGTAGCAGGCACGAGCCTGACTGCTCGCTTGATGCTGAAAGTTTTGGATCTGGTAGCTTGGTTGCCAAAATCCCAGACAGTGCCAGTCAATACAGCAACAGAGGAACTGGATAAGACAGTTACAGCGGTCTTCTCTGACGGTACGACCTCAGATACTGAAGTCAGCTCATGGACTTTGGAAAATCCAGATGCATTGAAAGCTGAAAATGGCCAAACAAATGCCACAGGCAAAATTGCAGACTCAGACATCTCAGTGTCAGCTAGATTCCGAGCATCTAATCAGGACGTAACAGAAGGTTCTGTGACAGGTATTCAGATAGGGGGCAAGGCTCTGGCTGACTTTAGCGTAGACAAGACCTACTATCGTATCCCGCTTGCTTATGGCGCAACTGTACCGACAGTCTCAGCGACAACCACTGGAGGTGCCACAGCAACTATCCAGCAGGCTAGTGCTGACAATGACAAGCTGACTTCTATCTTTGTGACAGACGAGTCTGGTCGTCTGACTCGAGTGTATCGCCTACAATTCGTCGAAGCTAGCCCATCCTTGACAGGCATTGAGCTAGAAGTAGAAAAGACAGAAAATCTTGTTGAGGATCAAGCTGTACCTTATAAAGTCAAAGGAATTTACGAAGATGGTACACAGGCGCTCCTGTCAGAAAATGATGTAGAACTCACGATTAAGTCAGGAGATGGGGCGGAAGTCAAAGCTGAAAATGGCAAACTCTTGCTCTACCGTAAAGGAACAGCTCGTATCACAGCTCGTCTTGCTAAGGCAGATAAGACCCTGACTTCGCAAGAGCTAACCTTGAGTATCGCTGAAAATACACAAGAAAAAACCATTACAGAGCTGCGGCCGATTAAGATATCGACAGACTTGCACAAGTTACCAACTCTTCCTCAAGAAGTTCTGGCGGTTTATAATCAAGGTCTGCCACGCAAGGTAGCCGTGACTTGGGAGCCGATTTCCCAAGAAAAGGTTGACCGTTACCATAGCTTTACCGTCAAGGGGCGAGTAGCAGGTACTGACATTGAAGCACAAGCTCATGTGACTGTCGAAGGATTCTTGACAGCTGAGGAGGTATCGTTAGCCGTACCAAAAGGCGAGAAGATTAAGCTTCCAGCGACAGTCCGTGCCTATCACTCCGATGGCAGTGTCCAGTATAAAGAAGTAGCCTGGGATGCTGTTCCAGCAGATGCGACAGCTCAAGCTGGTAAAGTAGAAGTTACAGGAACAGTCGTGGGACTCAATCTGAGAACCAAGGCTCACATCCGAGTGTCTGAGCAAACGGTCCAAAACAAGAATATCTCTAAACAATGGACAGGGTCAGAACTTCCAGCAGCCTTTGTATCTGATACTGGTGGGGATGATAGCGCTAGTGCTTTAAATGATACCCACATTTCAAGAAATCCAGGTGGTGCTAAGAATCGTTGGACCAACTGGCGTACTGGAAATGAAGAAGATTATGCAGGTATCCTATTTGGTGATGCTGGTGACTTGACCAAACGCTTTGTTGATAATCTAAAAGCAGACTTCTACACGGATGGTGCGATTGGTCTGCCAGAAGAATATGTCATTGAGTACTACGTCGGCAAAGACCTGCCAGAATTGCCAAAAGATACGAACCATGTTCGCAAAGAGGCTCAGCATCCATTCAATCAAGCAAGTAATTGGAGGCAGGTGACTGGACTTCGTGCACCTCAGACCTTGAGTGCTAATTCTGAAAATGTCTTCCGCTTTGATAAAGTAGAAACACCAGCTATCCGTATTCGTATGAAGAAGAAAGCGAACACCTCAGGTGTCGGTTTGACTGAGTTGACGGTCATGGGTAACAGCGTCGAAGAAGCGACAAGTGCGACAGCTAAGCTTATGGTAGACGGTCAGCCTGTCCCAGGATTTAACAGTGCTATCAAAGAGTACGAGATTGTTAAGAAAGAAACAGGCAATCAAGTGACTGCAGAAGTAAGCGACAATGGGCTAGCGACAGTGATTCCAGCAGCATCTGAAAAGGATCCTGTCCGTGTACTCATCAAGGCTGAAAATGGTCAAATCGTGGATGAATATCGCATTCGCTTTGTTAAAGAGAGCAAGCAAATAGGTAAGCCTGTGGCTGCTGAAACATTATCAACAGTCGTAAATGTAGGAGAGAGACTCAAGTTGCCAACAACTGTACCAGTTTATTATCCAAGTGGTACTGAGTGGGTTAAGAAAGATTTAGCAGTTACTTGGAATCCAGTTGATGAAAGTCTGCTTCAAACTAAAGGTAGCTTCACTCTGACTGGAACGATTCCTGGAACAGATCTACAGGCACAGCTTAAAGTACGAGTAAGCGAGCAAACTGGGCGCAATGCTGCTTTAAACCAAAATCATAACGACCAAGATTCACTTGCCTTTGCTTCAATGACTAATGACACAGATCAAGCTTCACAAGATAGGGTTCACTATGTAAATGATGGTTCGACCAACGAAAGCAATCGCTGGACCAACTGGTCAAGACAAGCTCCAAGTAAAGAAGTATCTGTCGGTGTGCTTTTCAAAAAGCAAGGTCAGATTGCAGCTGAGACAGTACAACAAGTTGGTATGCAGTTCTTCAGAGATAGTGGAACAGATGCACCGCAAAGTCTCGTCTTAGAATACTATGACGGTCCAGACTTTACTGCACCAAATCCAGCTTCTCGTTATGCTGAGCAGGCTGAACATCCATTTAACAATGCAAATAATTGGAAGCAATTGAACTATACAGCAGATAGCGAAATCATAGCTGGCAAGATGATTCATTTCAATTTTGAACCAGTTAAAACAAAAGCTATCCGAGCTCGTATGATGCGCAAGGATACGACTAACGGGGTTGCCCTTGTAGAGTTCACTGCCGTTACTCCAACCGAAGCGCTTCAGTCAACTACAGCAACGAACATCACTGTTAATGGTCAAGCCTTGGCTGATTTTGCAGCAGATAAGACAGATTACCATCTGGAGTATCAAGGCACAAGACCAAGGATTGAAGCGACTGCTACAAACAATGCAACGGTAACAGTTGTTCAGTCTGATAGCGATGAGCTTCCAAGTCTCGTTCGTGTGGTAACGGAAGACGGTCAAACGACTAAGGAATACCGGATCCAGCTAGTGAAGAAAGCAGCGGATGCTACACCGCCAGTTCACAAGACGACCCCAGCAGAAGGCGTTAAGAATCTTGTTGTCGAGCAACCACGACTCGATATCGTGACGGAAGCTCTACCGTTCAACACCGTTGAGCGTGAAAATGCTCAATTGCCTAAGGGGACACGAAAAGTTGTCCAAGAAGGTAAGGACGGCGAGAAGACTATGCTCGTTGAAGTGACAATCGAGAATGGTCAAGAAACCGTTCGAACCACTCGTGACAGCTTCGTTTCTAAAGCCCCAGTAGATAAGATTGTGGAAGTTGGTAAGCCAGTTGAGCAAGTCACCCCAGTGGAAGGCGTCAAGAATCTTGTTGTCGAACAACCACGCTTGGATATTGTGACAGAAGCTCTACCGTTTACCACTGTTGAACATGAAAATGCACAATTGCCTAAGGGCACGCGAAAAGTTGTCCAAGAAGGCAAGGCTGGCGAGAAGACAACGCTGGTTGAAGTCACAATCGAGAACGGACAAGAAACCGGCCGCGTGACACGTGACAGCTTCGTTTCCAAAGCCCCAGTCGATCAGATTGTGGAAATTGGCAAGCCAGTTGAGCAAGTTACCCCAGCGGAAGGTGTCAAGAATCTTGTCGTGGAACAACCACGCTTGGATGTGGTGACAGAAGCTCTACCGTTCAACACCATTGAACGCGAAACTGCTCAGTTACCTAAGGGTACCCGAAAAGTTGTCCAAGAAGGCAAGGCCGGCGAGAAGACTACACTTGTGGAAGTGACGATGAAGAATGGTCAAGAAACCAGCCGTTTGACTCGCGATAGCTTCGTTTCTAAAGCCCCAGTCGATCAGATCGTAGAAATTGGCAAGCCAGTTGAGCAAGTCACCCCAGCGGAAGGCGTCAAGAATCTTGTCGTGGAACAACCACACTTGGATATCGTGACAGAGGTTCTACCATTTAGCACTGTTGAACGTGAAAGTGCTCAATTGCCTAAGGGAACCCGCAAAGTTGTCCAAGAAGGTAAAGACGGCGAGAAGACTATGCTCGTTGAAGTAACGATTGAGAATGGTCAGGAAACTGGCCGTGTGACTCGCGACAGCTTCGTTTCCAAAGCCCCAGTCGATCAGATCGTGGAAGTTGGCAAGCCAGTTGAGCAGGTGACACCAGCAGAAGGCGTTAAGAATCTTGTTGTCGAACAACCACGCTTGGATATCGTGACAGAGGTTCTACCATTTAGCACTGTTGAACGTGAAAATCCACAACTTGCTAAAGGTACGACCAAAGTTGTCCAAGAAGGCAAGGCTGGTGAGAAGACAACGATCGTAGAAGTAACGATTGAGAATGGTCAAGAAACCGGCCGTGTGACTCGCGACAGCTTCGTTTCTAAAGCCCCAGTCGATCAGATTGTGGAAGTTGGTAAGCCAGTTGAACAGGTGACACCAGCGGAAGGCGTCAAGAATCTTGTCGTGGAACAACCACGCTTGGATATCGTCACTGAGGCCCTACCGTTTAATACTGTTGAACGTGAAAATCCTCAATTGCCTAAGGGCACTCGAAAAGTTGTCCAAGAAGGCAAAGACGGTGAGAAGACGATTCTGGTTGAAGTGACCGTCGAAAATGGTCAAGAAACTGGCCGCACCACTCGTGACAGCTTCGTTTCTAAAGCCCCAGTTGATAAGATTGTGGAAGTGGGAACCAAGGAAGAACAGCCAACGCAGCCAAGCAAACCTGACGCGCCAGTTAAGCCTGGTACTCCAGCTAAACCAGGCAAGACCGAGGAAGACTTGCGTATCTTGACGGATGAAGCTACCAAGGTTCAAGTTATCGGCACAAAATCCGCGCTCGAACAGGTCGCAAGCTTGAAAGTTAAGAAAGTTGCATCACAAAGTTTAGCGGGCAAAGTCTATGATGCTTACGACATTACCTTGGAAGACAAGTTTGGCAACGCTATTCAGCCAAGTGGAAAAGTCCTTGTTAGTCTGCCGCTTGCAGCCAATAAGGAGGTCGAAAATGTCTTCTATGTCACAGCTGCTAACCAATTGGATGCTCTGGCATTCCAGCAAAAAGGTCAAATTGTCGAATTTATGTCGGACCACTTCAGCGTCTATGCAGTTGTTTATAAGGTATCTCAGGATCATTTAGCAATTAGCCAGGACGATGGAAGTGAAAAACAAAAGTCCTCTGAATCTGCTGTTTCAGCCATATCTAACGGTCAACGAAATATGTCAGGAAACAAAGAAGGTCAGCTCCCGAATACAGGGGAGGAAAGTAACCAATCTGCCTTCCTAGCTTCTCTGATATTAGCATTATCAAGCCTTTTCCTTCTGTCAGTTAAAGACAAGAAGAAATACTAAAAAGTTTTAAAATAAGCTTTTTCGGTACCTCATTGAGGTGCCGTTTTTGAATTGGAATAAAACGATATTAGCTGATTCGAAATTTTAAAACAAGCTCCTTTAGCTGGCTAAGGAAGTTGAAAAGATTTAAAAATCGTTCAAAACAAGGCTGGGAGCTGTTTAAAATTGATGAAAATAAACTAATTTCTTCTTTTATTTTGATTGATTGTAAAAATAACTTACCTTTCTTAACAAGTCTAATCATCAAAAAGCAAAAAATACCATGCAAACCTTTTCATCACTAAAAAAATCTGCTATAATTAAGTAGAAAATAATACAGAGGAGAATATCATGTCAAAAAAAATTATCGGAATTGATTTGGGAGGAACTTCCATTAAGTTTGCTATTTTAACGCAGGAAGGCGAAATCCAAGAAAAGTGGTCTATTAAAACCAATATCTTAGATGAAGGAAGCCATATTGTGGATGAGATGATTGAGTCTATTCAACATCGTTTAGGACTCTTGAACTTGTCAGCTGTGAATTTTATGGGGATTGGGATGGGATCGCCTGGTGTTGTTGACCGTGAAAATGGGACAGTAATCGGTGCTTACAATCTCAACTGGAAGACTTTGCAGCCGGTGAAAGAGAAAATTGAAAAAGCAACAGGAATTCCATTCTTCATTGACAACGATGCCAATGTTGCTGCCCTTGGTGAGCGTTGGATGGGAGCTGGCGACAATCAGCCAGATGTGGTCTTTATGACGCTAGGAACCGGTGTCGGTGGTGGAATCGTTGCCGAAGGAAAGCTCTTGCACGGACTTGCTGGAGCAGCAGGAGAGCTTGGTCACATCACAGTGGACTTTGATCAGCCAATTCAGTGTACCTGCGGCAAGAAAGGCTGCTTGGAAACTGTTGCATCTGCGACTGGAATTGTCAATCTGACTCGTCGTTATGCGGATGAATATGCTGGCAATGCTGAGTTGAAAAAACTGATTGACAACGGTGAAGATGTCAACGCTAAAATCGTATTTGACTTAGCCAAGGAAGGCGATGAGCTGGCCTTGATTGTTTATCGCAATTTCGCGCGCTATCTGGGAATTGCCTGTGCCAACATCGGCTCTATCCTAAATCCTTCAACAATCGTTATCGGTGGTGGTGTATCTGCAGCTGGAGAGTTTCTGCTTGAAGGTGTCCGCAAAGTTTATGAAGAAAACAGCTTCCCGCAAGTGCGTACTTCAACCAAATTGGCTCTGGCAACGCTTGGAAATGATGCCGGCGTGATTGGAGCAGCTTCATTAGTTTTACAATAATTTGTAAGTATCATACATTTATTCTCCTGCTAAACTTGGCAGGAGAATTTTTTTGAAAAATCTGCTATACTAAAGAAAGTTTAACGATTCAGGAGACATCATGACCAAAGCAGATACGATTTTTAAAGAAAATATTAGCAGGATTTTAGAAGAAGGAGTTTTTTCTGAAAATGCTCGTCCGCGCTACAAGGATGGAAATGTGGCTAACTCCAAATATATCACAGGTTCTTTTGCAGAATACGATTTGAGCAAGGGCGAGTTCCCAATCACAACTCTGCGACCGATTGCTATCAAGTCCGCCATCAAGGAAGTGCTCTGGATCTATCAAGACCAGTCTAATAGTCTGGAACTACTTAATGATAAGTACAATGTTCACTATTGGAATGACTGGGAAGTTGGCGATACGGGCACCATTGGTCAGCGCTACGGAGCCGTTGTCAAGAAGCACGATATTATCAATAAAATTCTCCAACAGATGGAGGCTAATCCTTGGAATCGTCGCAATATCATCTCTCTCTGGGATTATGAAGCGTTTGAAGAAACAGATGGCTTGCTTCCATGCGCTTTTCAAACCATGTTTGACGTTCGGCGTGTAGATGGTGACATTTATCTGGATGCGACTCTGACTCAGCGCTCAAATGATATGCTGGTTGCCCACCACATCAATGCCATGCAGTATGTAGCTTTGCAGATGATGATTGCCAAACATTTTGGCTGGAAGGTCGGTAAGTTTTTCTACTTTGTCAATAACCTGCATATCTATGATAATCAATTTGAGCAGGCGGAGGAACTCTTGCGTCGGGAACCTAGCAACTGCCAACCACGGCTCGTTTTAAATGTGCCAGACGGAACCAATTTCTTTGATATCAAGGCAGAAGATTTTGAGTTATTAGACTATGATCCGGTCAAACCTCAGCTCAAGTTTGATTTGGCGATTTGATTCCTTTGGAAAAAACAGACCAATCTTTTGGCCGAACGAAGGAATGATATTTTTCCGAAAAGCATAGTTGAAAAAAGCCTTTTTCTGTAAAATTTGATAAAATGGAATTACCAATTAAAAGGGTGGGATAATGACAAAGAAAATCATTGCCATTTGGGCTCAGGCAGAGGCTGGTCTTATCGGAAAAGAACAAGTCATGCCTTGGCATCTGCCGGCTGAGCTCCAGCATTTCAAAAGAACGACAACTGGTCATGCTATTTTGATGGGGCGAGTGACCTTTGACGGACTGAACCGTCGCCTCTTGCCAAATAGGACCAGTATTATTTTGACTAATAATCAAGATTATCAGATAGATGATGAAAATGCCTTAGTTTTCAACACTATCGAGGATGTGCTGGACTGGTACCAGCATCAGGATAAGAATCTCTATGTTATCGGTGGCGCTCAGATTATAGCAGCTTTTGAGCCTTATTTGGACGAATTGATTCAGACTCAGATTGCTGCCAAGTTGGATGGGGACACCTATTTCCCGCAGAGTTTTGACTGGTCTCTTTACCGAGAAGTCAGCAGCGAATTTTATCCAAAAGACGAAAAAAACATCTATGACTTTACTGTTAAAAAATATGAAAGAAAGGACTCGTAAGAATGGAGCGAAGTGTTTTTGGTTTTTTTACGGCCTTTTTATGTGTGATTTGTCTGATTTGTTCTCTACAGACTTTTCGTAAAAAACGTTATGGTTTAGCCGTTCTATTTTTGTTAAATGCTTTTACTAATTTGGTCAATTCCATCCATGCTTTTTACATGACCCTCTTTTAAGATGTATGAGAATAATGAAATAGAAATTTAGAATTGGAGTAGAAAATGCCTACAAATCGTAATAATGAGATGATGGTGTATTGTTCTTTCTGCGGAAAGAATCAGGACGAAGTCCAAAAAATCATCGCAGGCAACAATGCCTTTATTTGTAATGAATGTGTCGAGTTGGCGCAGGAAATTATCCGAGAAGAATTAGCTGAAGAAGTCCTGGCTGATCTTTCTGAAGTACCAAAACCGCAAGAATTGCTCAATATTTTGAATCACTATGTGATTGGTCAAGATCGGGCGAAGCGAGCTTTGGCTGTTGCTGTTTACAATCACTACAAGCGGATTAATTTTCATGATAGCCGTGAAGAGGATGATGTGGAGCTGCAAAAATCCAATATCCTCATGATTGGTCCGACTGGATCTGGTAAAACCTTCCTGGCTCAGACCTTGGCACGCAGTCTCAATGTTCCTTTTGCTATCGCGGATGCGACAGCCTTGACTGAGGCTGGCTATGTCGGTGAAGACGTAGAGAATATCCTGCTCAAGCTCTTACAGGCAGCAGACTTTAATATTGAGCGGGCAGAACGCGGTATTATCTATGTGGATGAAATTGATAAAATTGCCAAGAAGAGCGAGAATGTTTCCATTACCCGTGATGTTTCAGGTGAAGGTGTTCAGCAAGCCTTGCTAAAGATTATCGAAGGAACAGTAGCCAGTGTGCCTCCTCAAGGTGGCCGCAAGCATCCGCAGCAAGAAATGATTCAAGTTGATACCAAGAATATTCTTTTCATTGTTGGCGGTGCTTTTGACGGTATCGAAGAAATTGTCAAACAACGTCTTGGTGAGAAGATTATCGGTTTTGGCCAAAATAATCGTGCTATTGACGAAGGTGGTTCCTATATGCAGGAAATTATTGCGGAAGATATCCAAAAATTTGGACTAATTCCTGAGCTGATTGGACGTTTGCCAGTATTTGCAGCTTTGGAGCAGTTGACTGTTGACGATTTAGTTCGAATTTTAAGTGAACCAAAGAATGCTCTTGTCAAGCAGTATCAAGCCCTTCTCTCTTATGATGATGTCAAATTGGAATTTGACGAGGATGCCCTCCAAGAGATTGCAAATAAAGCGATCGAACGCAAGACAGGTGCCCGCGGACTCCGCTCAATCATCGAAGAAACCATGATGGACGTCATGTTTGAAGTTCCAAGTCAGGAAAATGTCAAACTGGTCCGCATTACCAAAGCAGCAGTAGATGGAACAGACAAGCCGATTCTGGAAACTGCTTAACGAGGTGCTTATGGAAATCAATACACACAATGCTGAGATTTTGCTGAGCGCAGCCAATAAATCACATTATCCTCAAGATAGTATTCCTGAAATTGCTCTGGCTGGCCGCTCCAATGTCGGAAAATCCAGCTTTATCAATACACTGCTCAACCGCAAAAATCTAGCTCGGACATCGGGAAAACCTGGTAAAACGCAATTGCTAAACTTTTTTGACATCGATGGCAAGTTGCGCTTTGTGGACGTGCCGGGCTATGGTTATGCCAAGGTTTCCAAGAGCGAGCGGGCCAAGTGGGGGAAGATGATCGAGGAATATCTGACTAGCCGTGACAATCTGAGAGCGGTCGTGAGCCTAGTAGACCTGCGTCATGACCCTAGTGCAGATGATGTTCAGATGTACGAGTTTCTCAAATATTATGAAATTCCAGTCATCGTCGTAGCAACCAAGGCGGATAAGATTCCGCGCGGTAAGTGGAATAAGCATGAAAGCGCCATTAAGAAAAAGTTGAACTTTGATAAGAGTGATGATTTTATCATCTTTTCATCGGTCAATAAAGCTGGTTTGGATGAAGCTTGGGATGCTATTTTAGCGAAAATTTAAAAGAAGTCTGGTTCATTTTAGAACTAGATTTCTTTTTGTAAAATGTTACAAACTTGTAACTTTCCAATAGCACTTTTTAATCATATAATATGGTACAATAATGAAGTCTAGAAACAATAATTTAGGAGAAAATGATGAAAAAGAGAAGATTGTCTAAAAGAGGAAAAAAACTTCTTACTAATATCTTTGTGCTAGTTTCAGCCATTACTGTTGGTTTTGTTCTGGTAAACCGCATCAACCCAGCAAGTGCTTATGATGATAACGGACAACAGCCGATGAGTCAAACGGATTATTTCATTTCACAAATCGGTGAGCCAGCGAGACAGTTGGCACAAGACAATGATTTATATGCCTCTGTGATGATTGCTCAAGCTATTTTGGAGAGTGGATCTGGTCAATCAGGTTTATCTGATGCACCGCACTACAATCTATTTGGCATTAAAGGGCAATATGCAGGTCAGTCTGCAACGATGCAGACATGGGAAGATGATGGTCAGGGAAATGCTAGCGTTATCCATGATGAATTTCGTTCTTATCCTAGTTATGCGGAATCACTTCAAGATTATGCTTACGTTTTAAAACAAAATCATTTTGCTGGGGCTTGGAAGAGTAATGCTCCAACCTATCAAGATGCAACAGCTGCGCTGACTGGCGTCTACGCAACAGACAGTAGCTATAATCTGAAATTAAATGCTATTATTGAAAAATACGATTTAAATCGTTTTGACACTCCCAGTTTCCAATATGGATTTGATGGCATGGTTTACAACCCTTATCGACAACAATACACCTCACAAGAAGTTTTAGATGTCGATATTGCTTGGGCAAGTAAGTACAATTAATAGGATACTCATTTCTTAAAACGGAGTGAGACATACGGGAACAGCCTGACTCTGGATGAAATGAGTTAGGCTGTTTTTTTTACGAATATTGCCTAAATAAGCGAATTTCGATATAAATCAAGAGAAGGTACAGGGTTACATAACTTTATTTATCACTACTTTCGTCAGCGAACGTTTTAGGAGAAAGAAATGGGAAAATTTAAAGATTTACTTGAAAAGCAAGAAATGATTATCTTGGACGGAGCCTTGGGGACAGAGATGGAAAGTCGAGGCTATGACGTTTCAGGCAAGCTCTGGTCAGCTAAGTATCTGTTGGATAAACCTCAGATTATTCAAGACTTGCATGAGGCTTATGTTCGGGCTGGCAGTGACATCATCACCACTTCCAGTTATCAGGCTAGTATTCCATCTTTTGTAGAGGAAGGTCTAAATCTAGAAAAAGCCTATACCCTTCTCAAAGAGACGGTCTTTTTAGCGCAGACTGCTATCAAAAATGTCTGGCAGGGTTTATCGTTAGATGAGCAGAAGCAGCGCTCCTATCCTCTGGTGGCAGGCTCGGTAGGGCCTTATGCTGTTTATCTGGCTGACAGTTCAGAATACACGGGAAACTATCAGCTGAGTGAGGCAGAATTCCGTGATTTTCATCGTCCGCGTATTCAAGCTTTGTTAGAAGCAGGAAGTGATTTGTTAGCTATTGAAACGATTCCAAATGGGGCAGAAGCGGCAGCAATCGTCCGACTCTTAGCAGAAGAATTTCCGCAGGCGGAGGCCTATCTGTCCTTTACTGCTCAGACAGAATCAGCTATCTCAGATGGGACGCCTATCAAAGAAGTAGGAGCCTTGGCTCAATCTAGCCCGCAAGTGTTGGCGGCCGGTTTTAACTGCACAGCTCCGCATTTGATGACTCCTTTATTAGAGAGACTTCGACAAGTATGCGATAAACCTTTGTTGACCTATCCAAATTCTGGAGAAATTTATAATGATGTGACCAATACTTGGCATGATAATTCTAAACAGGACAAGGACTTACTGGAAAACAGCAAACTCTGGCGAGAGCAGGGAGTTCAACTATTTGGCGGTTGTTGTCGAACACGGCCAGAAGATATCAAGCAGCTAGCTAGTAGTCTAAGAAATTGAAAATGTTGATTTTCAATTTCATTTTTAGAAAAACTTCCAGAAAACGCTTTCGAAAAATAAAAGTTTGTGATATACTGTACATAGTTTAATTTAGAGGAGAAATTATAATGGTCGAATCGACATTTATTCCAAAACTAGAAGCAGCTTGTCGCAAGAAAGAAGGCTTGTTCGATACAAACAAGGGTAAGTATGCTGTCCGCTCTATCTTTGCGGGAGCTTTTCTAACCTTTAGTACAGGAGCAGGAGCTATTGCAGCAGATTTGACAAATAAGATTGTCCCAGGAACTGGACGCTTTCTCTTTCCCTTTATCTTCGCTTGGGGCTTGGCCTACATCGTCTTTCTAAATGCCGAGCTGGTGACATCCAATATGATGTTTCTGACAGCTGGTACTTTCCTAAAGAAGATTGATTGGAAAAAAGCGCTGATTATTTTGTTCTATTGTACCTTCTTTAACCTGATTGGGGCTCTGATTGCTGGTTGGCTCTTTGCCAATTCGGCGGCTTATGCAGGACTTAGCAAGGACAGTTTCATTGCTGGTGTTGTGCAGATGAAGCTTGCTCGTTCTAATGAACTTGTTTTACTTGAGGGCATATTGGCCAATGTCTTTGTTAATATTGCTATTCTTTCCTTTGTCTTAGTCAAGGATAGTACAGCCAAGCTTTTCTTGGTTATTTCAGCCATTTATATGTTTGTATTCTTAACCAACGAACACTTGGCAGCCAACTTTGCTTCTTTTGCTATCGTTAAGTTTAGCTCAGCTGCATCAGAGGTGGCAAATTTTGGCATCGGAAATATCCTGCGTCACTGGGCTGTGACCTTCGTAGGGAACTTGATTGGTGGTGGCTTGCTTATCGGTCTGCCGTATGCTTGGTTCAATAAAAAAGAAGAACATTATGTAGATTAATCTGCAGCTTGGTGTTGCAATAATTCTATAAAAAAATATTTTAAAAAGATTGCTCAAAAGACTTGCAATCTTTTTTTATCTGTGATATCATTATTAATGGTTTGAAAAAACTGCCTAAGACAGTAGGGGAGCTCGACTCATAAAGATCCTACCGAGGACAAAACGTATCATGTAAAAGAAGCGTATTGTACTTTCGTGTCTAGGTTTGGGCGCGTTTTTCTTTTGGAAAAATTCCCCAAGCAAAATAATTACGGAGGTGAAACACTAAATGAGTGAAGCAATTATTGCTAAAAAAGCGGAATTAGTTGACGTAGTAGCTGAAAAGATGAAAGCTGCCGCATCAATCGTCGTTGTTGACGCTCGTGGTTTGACAGTTGATCAAGATACTGTTCTTCGTCGTGAGCTTCGTGGAAGCGAAGTTGAGTACAAAGTAATCAAAAACTCAATCTTACGTCGTGCAGCTGAAAAAGCTGGACTTGAAGATCTTGCATCAGTATTTGTTGGACCATCTGCAGTAGCATTTTCTAACGAAGATGTTATCGCACCAGCGAAAATCTTGAACGATTTTTCTAAGAACGCAGATGCACTTGAAATTAAAGGTGGTGCTATCGAAGGCGCTGTCGCATCAAAAGAAGAGATTATTGCACTTGCAACTCTTCCAAACCGCGAAGGACTTCTTTCTATGCTCCTTTCTGTACTTCAAGCGCCAGTTCGCAACGTTGCACTTGCTGTCAAAGCAGTTGCAGAAAGCAAAGAAGACGCAGCTTAATCTTAAGCTACGCAGCGTAGCCTAGCTACGAAAAAAACTATTATAAATTTAAAACTTATTTGGAGGAAATAACAATGGCATTGAACATTGAAAACATTATTGCTGAAATTAAAGAAGCTTCAATTCTTGAATTGAACGACCTTGTAAAAGCTATCGAAGAAGAATTTGGTGTAACTGCGGCTGCTCCTGTAGCTGTAGCTGCTGCTGGTGGTGCTGAAGAAGCTGCTAAAGATTCATTTGACGTTGAATTGACTGCAGCAGGCGACAAGAAAGTCGGCGTTATCAAAGCTGTACGTGAAATCACTGGTCTTGGACTTAAAGAAGCTAAAGCGCTTGTTGACGGTGCACCAGCACTTGTTAAAGAAGGCGTTGCAACTGCAGAAGCTGAAGAAATCAAAGCTAAATTGGAAGAAGCAGGAGCTTCAGTTACTCTTAAATAATCAATACCAGATTGTTTAAGGCTGAAAGCCTAGTATTAAAACCTTTTCGTTGAGTTAAGGTGATTTTAAAAAAGGATGTTTTACTTGAAACACCGCTAAAAACACCCCCACAATAATTTGTGGGGGTGTTTTTGCATTTTTAGATAAATTTTTTATACCAAAATTGGAGATTGATTTATTGATTTTTGAGACTTGAAGGGGAGTAACCTTATGGTTTATTAAAACTAACAAACTTTAATGTTATAAATTGACAGCGTTTCCATTTTTGTGTAATATCAATACTATAGGACAAACATATATTCATTTAAGGAGGAAACTAGGATGCAATTATTGATTGAACTGCAAAAAATAGATCAGTTTATCTTGCCGGTGAACTATAATTATCTCCTTCAATCAATGATTTATAATTTATTGAAAAATAAGGAAGACTTATCTGTACAACTTCATGAGAGGGGCTATCAGTTAGAGGATAAACATTTTAAGTTGTTTACGTTTTCATTGTTGCAAGGTCAATATAAAATGCAAGGAAAACGAATAGAGTTTCTTGATAAGGTTAGGTTCGAAATTAGAACGATTGATCAATCCATTTTATTCACTATTGCAGAGTCCTTGTCAAATCTAGATGAATTGCGAATTGGTCGAAATCTTGTAAAAATTTTAAATGTAAAAATTGGAGAGAAGAAATTGACGGGGACTTCTTATAAGATTCGGATGATTTCTCCCTTGGTGGTTCGTTCTACAGATGCTGACACCAAAAAAACATTGTATTACAATCCGTTTGATACGGAGTTTCATAGCAGAATCATGGAGAATTTTGAGAGGAAATATCAAGCTTTTTATCATAAAGTACCGACAGGTAGATTTGATATAGAGCCGATAAATTTTTCTTTAAAAAATAAATTTGTTACCAAATACAAAGACTTTCTCATAACAGGTTGGAGAGGAGAATTTGAGATAAGAGGAGATGCGGAGGTGTTGGATTTCCTCTATCAAGTCGGGATTGGTGAGAAGAATTCGATGGGATTCGGAATGTTTGTGATTGAAGAATAGGAGGATAAAATGGATATGGAATTTAGGAATTGTAAGTTAGAGCTTGACTTAAAATGTCATGCGCCAATTATTCATTTCCAGCCTAGTGTTAATGCTAAAGGAGCTACTCTTAGGGCTAGTGAAGTGAAGCCGAAATTTGATAAATATCTTTGGACGAAGGAACCTGAGGAACTTGCAACCTATGAACTGTTACCTTATAAGATGAAGTTTATAGCAAAAAAGAAAAAAGAGGTGATAGACGAAAACAAAGAAGATGAAGATGTTGATATCCCTCTCTATTATGCTAAGGACCAAAAAAGAATGGTCATAACTAATCCAAGAATAGTCATTACTTGTTTTGACCCTACTCTTCAGAAATTGATAATTAAGCATATCAAAAACTTTTTCATAGTGACAAATTTTGGAGCTGCGCAAGGAAAAGGATATGGTAGTTTTACTGTAATTGATCCTGAGAAAAATGATCAGGTTGAGCAAGAAAATATTGAAAAAATCTTAATGGAAGAGTTTGGTTTAAAAACATTATATAAGATAGATTGTAAAAAACTATCTGAGAAGTTATCTAAGTTTGATGCGGCAAAAATGATTTTTAGAGTCATTGAAAACTTCTATAAGATTATTAAAGGAGGGATTAATCATAAGAACTATATAAAAGGTTTTTTGTTTATATATATGAATGAGAAGGGAATAAAAAATGAAAAAGCTGCTTTAAAAACAGAAATTATAGATATTCCATACTCTTCAAATCAAAACAAAGTAACACAGGAATCCCAAATTAATAGCCATAAAGAGTGTTATGTTAGAGCACTGCTTGGTCTATCTTCTTCCTTTGCTTTTAAGGATCAAAGAAGGGAAAATGGTGGTCCAGTTGATGTGAATATTAAAATTTCACATGCTGATGAAACGATCGAACGTTTTCCTTCTCCTTTAACATTTAAGGTGATTAATAATATTGTTTATATTATTCCTAAAAAAATTGATGAGAGAATATGGGAAAAAGAATTTGTTTTTACCTATGAACTTGATAAAAAAAGGGGGCACGTTCATGGTATTCAGCCAAAAGAAAAGCCAGAGGAACTAGAATTATATACTCCAGATTCAAATGAATTTTGTTTAGAAGATTTTTTAGAAGAAGCTGTTAAATATTATAACGAAAAAAGGAACAAAATTACGATAAAATTAGCCAATAATGAAGCAACAAAAAATGGATCAAAAAGGAAAGAAATAGAACTTCCTCAAGTGGTTGAAGTCAAATAAAAAGGAGATGAATAAATGAAATACGTAGGTATTACAATCGGTCCGATTTTTAAAACTATTGGAGAGGCGATCTCTCCGGCAGGTTTGTGGTTTGGCAGTTATTTTTTCTCAACGGTGACAAAGAAGCTCTGTGAAAAACTTGTTGAGATTCCAGAGGTTAGGATTTTTTCACCGTTTTATGACTCTAATAGTAAACAAGACCCACAAGAAGATGGTATTGGTCGTTACCATGATCGGATTTTGTTTTTAGATGTTGATAGTGGGGTAACTAAGGAACAATTACAGGATATAATTTCAGCAGTGAAGAAGGAAATGGCTGGGAAATTCGGAGTGTTTAATTCAGGGCAGATTGAGAATTTTATTAACAATTATCTGAGAATTGATTTTGTTATTCTTGATGAAAAAACCATGAATGGAATTATAGAAAAAAGAGAAAAAGAAGGTGAGGATGGAAACAATATAGCTATTATACTGAATGATGCTTTGGATGCACTGGAGCTGATGGCTGCGGGTAAGGGAAGAACAGATAAGAATCTATTTGCTTCGTTCTTTGCAGGCAAGAAAGGCAATCGGAATATCTATATTAAAGAAAGTAAGCTATTTACAGATACCAAACCAAATAGTCAGTTGGTTATAAAACATCCAGATCGTGATTCTGATTTAAAATCAATTGAAGACATTGCTCTATCTCGAAAGAAAGAGGAAAGCTCTTCTGAAGAGGCTCTTGATGGTGAGGTAGCACCGATCAGAAGCGAATACTACGCAGTCGTTAATTCGGATGGAGATAAGGTCGGAACTCTTTTGAAAGCTTTATGTAAAGATGTAGAAATCTCCCAACAGTCTGATAGGATAAATAGTTTTTCGAAGGCTTGTTTAGACTATGCTGGTGAAGCGGCTGAGCTTGTCGGAAATTATGGGGGGATGACGATTTATGCTGGAGGGGATGATTTACTGTTTATCGCTCCTGTTTACTCTCTTTTTTCCTTATGTCGTGAATTGGACGAAACGTTTAAAAATACCTTGAAAAAAGGCCTGAAAGAAATTCTGTCAGATGTTGAAATCAATGTCAGCTTGTCCTTTGGTGTTGCTGTTCAGTATGTAAAATATCCTCTATATGAAGCACTGGAAAGAGCTAGAGTTCAACTTTATAAGGCTAAAGAAAGCTGCGGTAATCGTCTGGGGATAGAGTTAGTCAAGCACAGTGGGAAAACTGTTCAATTGATGGTAGAAAACGAGAAGTTGGAGGCCATTGATACATTGATAACATATCGAGCAGCTATGAAAGCTCAAGCACTGGAATCGGTTCTCTATAATCTGCAAGATACAGAAATAGTTTTTAAACTGTTGTTTGAGAAGACTGCACAGAATGCATTTGACCTTCAAGAATATAAAACCAGATTTTTAAATAATTTTAACAATCCAAACCAGTTGTCTTATCATAGTTATCTTGACGAAATAGCTAAATTTTTCTATGACAACTATTTGAAAGAGTATCATAAGCCAGATACGAAAGTAAAGGTTGATGGGGTTTGTACAAAACGAAACATAAGTATAGGGGAATTCTATACTAAAGAGTTACAGGCTATTTTATTTTTGGTGAAGTTTTGGCAGGGAGGCAAGTGATGACAGAATATCTTGTGACTTTTAAACCGCTGGGAGATTATTCTTTTGGTTCAGACAGACACTTTAGTTTTGTCAGTAGAAATAACTATTCGAATGATGAATATGCCCCCTATTTTATCCGTACTAATCGCGTTCCTGAGCAGTCCACAGTCTTTGGGATGATACGCTATCTTATCTTAGTCAGTAATGGGATTCAGCTGAAGCAGGATTTTCGGTATGATGACGTTACGCGGAATAAGATGAAAAAACTAATCGGAGAGAAGAGCTTTTCTCTAAATGGAAGTGTACAACATTTCGGAAAATTAGAAAAAATCTCTCCCATCTTTCTGCTAAAAAATAGTGAGGAAATTATCATACCAAATCCGTTTAACAACAAGCAGGTGAAAGAGGGGATTGAACAGTTTGCACCAATGATACTAGAAGAAATTAAAGTATCGACTAGTTTTGGTGAGATCTCTCTTCCTAAATCTAAGGAATATAATCCTAAAGAAGGGTATGGAAATGGCTATTATAATATTAAGACAGGCTGCCTAGAAGCAATCGAAGATATTTTTATGACTAAGGTAGCGACTGGTGTAAGGCGTGTTACGCAGAAGGATCTGCAGAACCTGAAGATAAATATTCGAGATTTATGTGAGTCATTTGTGAATAACGCTATGAAACAAAAGGTTTCTAATTTAGATAGGAACAGCAATCTTAGTTTAACCGAGTTTATAACTAATTTTATGGATTTGTTAGAAAAGCACAACAAAGGGGAAAAAAATCACTTTCAAGAAAAATTGGAAAAATTATCACAAAATTTTGATGCTGACCGTCTATTTAAGCGAGAGGTACATCAGCTACAGAAGGACTACGAATTTGCTGTCTATGTAAAGGTTAAGGATGGTATTGTATTAAAAGATGGTATCGTTCCTATGGGACAGAAAGGCACCCTTTTCAAGGTTTCTGTTCAAAAATCTGAAAATAATGAGAATAATTTAGAAAGTGAAATCACAAAGCATTTCCAGAAGCATACTCCACAAGGTCAGACTTGGCAATACTGCCTATCAGATGTGTGCTTGTTAGATGATGTTAAGGGCTTTGCGATTTTAGAGGAAAAACTAGTTCGCCAGCTTCATACAGACCTTAGTAAAAATCGTCTGAAAGGTCTCAGTCTGCAAGGTCATCACCTTCTATACAAGGCGGGCAGTGTCTTTTATGGTGATGATAAAATTCCGTTAAAATCTGGCATAGAAGCAGCAGGCTATAATGTTATTTGCAAAATTGAAGGAAGTAAGGAGTAAAAAATGAAAGCAAAAATTTTTGTCATTGAATGTATAACAAACTTGCATGTAGGCAATGGGGATGTAAATTTTAACATCATTGATAACGAAGTGGAGCGCGATGTTGTGACGGGATTTCCGACGATTAACTCCTCAGGCGTTAAAGGTGCTCTGAGGTCCTTCTTTGAAGAAAATAAGTTATCGAAGATTAATGAAATATTCGGTTCGGAAAATAGTAAGGTTACTACTTCAGGAGCACTAAAATTTCTTAGTGCGAATCTACTAGCCCTGCCAATTCGTTCAATAAGTGGTGGGGATAAGCCCTATTCAATACATGCTCCGAAAACAGCCTGTGAAGATTTCAAGCAAACGCTTAAAAATTTTCAATTAGAAAATGTTTCAATAGCAGAAATAAATGGCGGAGATGAGAAGATAACTCTGGACGAAGATAATTCTTGCTTTGAAAAATATGGATTACCAGTAATTGCTCGGAATAGTGTCGGAGTACAAACTAATTTGTGGTATGAGGAAGTTGTGCCCCACAAATCGATTTTCTATTTTGCAGTGGTGGCATCAACCAGTGAGGCAGATGACCTTTTAGATGTGTTTACAGAGTCGGTGAGAGAAAAAATCATCCAGTTTGGTGCAAATGCTTCCGTAGGTTATGGACTTTGCAAGGTTATTAAAGTGATTTCAGAAAATGAAGAAGGAGTCAACAATGGATAAGAACAGAATTAATCGGTTGCTTCCTATTGCTGTTGAGGTGATTAAAAATAAGCTTTCGGAGCCAATTCCAAATGAGTTTCGAGGATATATCGCTTCTTTTGGAGCCGCGGTTACTATGGGAAGTCTCCCAGCCGCAGTCGCCTATTATTCGGCTGCATCAAAAAATGCCAAAGAAGATCGCACCAAGCTCCCTGTTATGATTTTGGAAGTTTTGAAGGGAGAAAATACAGCTATTACGGTAGACACCTTGTTTGAGTATGTGACATCGTTCAAAAATGATAATGAGAGTTTCGCTATTAAAGAAGATGTACTGCATGCAGCAATCGCAATCAAACTAGGGTTAAATTTGTTTGAAATTGAGTCAAAGGATAAAAAAGTCAAGGAAGACGAGAAAAATGGAGGGTAAGGATGATGTTTAATTCAAAAAACATGTCTTATATCTACTATCATGAATATTTTGAAGGTTTAAAAGAGCGGAAAGAACCATCAGGTCTAGTTTATGAACTGGGTAGGCAAAAAAAATCTAGTGAAGAGCAATTTGGTGAGAGAAATATGGCTTTGCAGGATTTTAAATTTGACCTTTCTCTATCGCCTTTGGAGCATTTAAAAAATGCTTCAAAAGGTGTAGCAAGTTTCCAAACCTTTTCTTTGGAAACTATTTATCCTGGCCTCATGATAGGAACTGGCAATCCCCATGATTTGAAATCAAAGGGTTCTATTTATTCTGGCTTTTCATTTGATTATGTAACGGGACTGCCCTATATACCTGGCTCCTCTGTCAAAGGGGTATTGAAAAGCGTCTTTCCTACGAAAGAAGATACCAAAGATGATATTAATCAGCAAAAGATGGAATATATTAAGTCACTTCTTAAGCCAGTACTTTCTGATGAAGAAGTTTATGGCTTGAAAGATAATATTTTTGAAGATAATGATGTCTTTTTAGATGCTTATCCCTGTCCAACCTCTAAGCAACAGTGCCTAGCATTGGAGTTTATTACGCCTCATAGTGACATCATCAAGAATCCTATTCCAATCAACTGTCTGAAGGTTAAGCCAGGAGTCTCTTTTGAATTTGGCTTTTATCTGAAAGAGTGTCAGCTTTCAGATGGAGTTCAAATTACGGTTAAAGAAAAAATAGAGTTATTTAAAACCATCTTAACTGATGTAGGCATTGGTGCTAAAACAAATGTTGGTTTCGGACAGTTAGAGTAGCAGAGGAAGCTTTTATGAAACAATTTGAGTTGTGGCTAGATGAAAGTGGGAAATTTGCAGATTCTGAGTCTCAAAGAGAGGAAATTTACTCTTTTCTCGGTGGTGTGCTAGTTGAAAAGGCTGCTATTAAAAACTTTAACTTTTCTAGCATTCTTAATGATGACTCATTAAATCATGCGATGAATATGACCCCAAATCAGAAAAAGCAATATGTTATTCCTAAATTGATTGAATTTAAAAATCAGACGGATGCGCGTTATATCTTTTTTGAAAATATTGAGTGGCAGGGAAATGGGGATAATCGACAACTGTATTTACAAATCTTATCCGAGGGTCTCATGCAACTCACGCAGCTATTGGAGGCAAAATATGGTGATATCAGATTGGATATTATCATTGCCAGTCGTGTAGCTCGAAAAGGCATAGAGGAGTTTGTTCATATTCAGGAGTCTGAATATAAGCGTGCCTTTACAACGAGTTTAAAAACAAGTGAAGTCAGCTATCGTTCTGGGACAGATGTTCAATTTCAGTTGAAAAAAGCGACGGAATCACAAAGGTTAATTTTGGCGGATTTTGCTTCGAATATTCGGCGGATGTATTTGCGAGACCTTCCAGTCTTTCGGGATCAGAGAGCAGTCTTGCGCAATTTATTTGAGGATTCTTATGTATTTTCTCTGTTAACGTTATCCTCAGATAGTCGCATCCGATATTTGCTTACTCAAAATGATGTATCAGAAGCTCTGATGGAATACTATACATCTCAAACTATAAAGACCAAGGGAACATATTTACATCTGATTGTCGATCGAATGGAGTATCTGAGTTACAGAGTGTTGAAGTCGCAATTAAAACAGTTTGCTTCGGAGATTTTAGCTTATACAGCGAGACAGGATGATTATGAGAAATCTATTGAGATATTTACAGAGATTTGTGATCAACTACTGCCACTTTTGAGAGATAAAAAGTATCCATATGAGTTGTTTGCTTTTGAAGTATTCCTGCAACTAAGCGATGTCTACCTGCGTTCTGGCCGTTCTTGTCAAGCAGGTCAAGTCATTTCTCAAAGTTTAGAATTGGTAAAGATTTCTGAAAATAGCTTAGAAAATCTTTTTAGCCTCTATCGAATCAAGGAAAAACTCGCTGTATTTTACATTGACAGTGGTCAGTATAAAAAAGCTTCTCAATTAATGGCAGATCTCCGAGCTATTTTTGAAGACCTGCTAGATCTATTGTTAACTTATGATTCAATTTCAAATTATTTTCAATCCTTGAAGTCCGAATACTATGGGGATGTTCTCTGTATGGAAATCTATAGTCTCTTATTTCAAGCCCAGCAGGAAGATTTTAAATTAGAGAGTATCATCCGTTTATCTGATGATGGCTTGCAGCAGTATCCGAGTTTTCCTGGAGAGTTGGAGCGTCATCGGCAATATCGTAGCAGAATTGAACTTCTGAGGAAGGATGCTAAAGCTGCGCTTCATTGGTTGATTTTAGCGATTGACTATGAGCATCAGATGGATAGTGAGATAGATGAGGTTGTGATTCAAGATTTTTGGGATAGGGTTGAGCGACAAGAGACAACCATTAGTCAACAGTTCTATGCCATGTATTACTCTTTAATCATGACTGAGGCTTATCAGCAGGATATAGACTTTGCTAAACTACTTTATACTGCCTTTGTCAAACATCCAATCTATCAAGAGTTCTTTTCATTTTACAAGCGAAATAAGTTAACAAAGTTAGTCAATACGGAGAAAATTTTCTACCATCCTATGGAGATAGTCTATTGGAATTTTGCTAATTATTATCGCTTTGAGGGACAAATGGAAGACAGCCTGAATTGCTATGATAAGGCTATTAAAGTATGTATGAGAAACCAAGATAGTTTCACGTTAAAACTACGCTCCATTCCAATCTATGCAGCTAAAATTAGCTGCGAGAAGTTGCAAGGGAAAAAATCTAATACTTACGAAAAATTAAAAGCTACCCTTCATCAATTGGAAACAATGGTGACGGGCTATACTGGCAAAAATGATGTTGATTTTTCAGAAACGCAAGAATTGCTGAGAGAATGGACGGGATTTTTTGACAATCTTGATCAAAAGTCGGAGGCTATTACTGATAAGCTTTGGTCTTTTTCTCAGAGATGGAGATATTAAATGGAGTATCGTTTTATTGTAGATGCTGAAGTGGATGGTCTTTATGGTCCTCTGCTGACGATGGCTGTCATAGTCACAAAACTAGATGGAACGGAAGTAGCCACTTTTTACGGTGGTATACCTAAGCAGATCGCGGAGACCAAAGAAGCCTGGGTACTGGAACATGTCATTCCCTACATCGGAGCTTACCAAGTCTTTGCTACAGAAGAGGAACTTTTGGAAGAGGTCTGGCAGCTCTGGTGTACTTATCGGACTTCCGCGCGTTGCTTTGCAGATGTACCCTTTCCTGTAGAGAGTCGGCTTTTCCATAAGATAGTAGAAAAGGATAGGAAAAATAGAGCATTTTTGGCTCCTTTCCCTATTATTGATGTTGCCAGTCTTTTGTACGCAAGAGGATTTGAACCCATTGGAAACCGACTGGATTTAGTCTCGCATTTCGAAGGAAGGCTGCATAATGCGCTAGATGATGTCAGACTATCAAGTCGTATCATCCAAAGACTGCTTGGTGAGTGAGATGTTTTCGTTAGAAGAGCTATTTTCGAAAAGAAATCAAAGAGAAGCACTCTTGCATCTATCAGGTAAGCCAAATAGAGTAGGTAGTGATGGTGTGCTTTTGAGCGAATTAGCAGATTATTGGTCGATGAACTCAGAGAGTATTCGGAAGGTAATAGAGCAGGGAAAGTATCGGCCGAGTTTGATTTACCAAACAGACTTTATTAAAAAGTCAGGTGGTAAAAGAAAAATTTCTTCATTTGGGACAGTAGACCGCTTCATCTTGAGGTTGTTGGAACAAAAGCTAAATCGCTACCTTAATGATAGCTTTTTAGAACATTGTTTTGCTTATCAGGAAAATAAGGGCGTGCTGGCTGCTGTTTCTTGCGTGCAACAATTTCTAAGCCAAAATCTTCATCACCTTGTTGAAATTGATCTCCATCATTATTTTGATCAGATTGACCTTGAAAAACTTCAAGAGCAGCTAGGCGGGATATTGGAAGATCGCAGGGTGCTTGATTTGCTAACTGCTTACCTGTATGCAAGTGTTTCGTATCAAGGGCAAGTACATGAGAATACAATCGGCTTAATTCAGGGGAGTGCGATCAGTCCTGTTTTAAGCAATCTATATCTGAGGGATTTCGATCAATTTTTAGAGAGTAAGGGTTGGAATTGGCTTCGATATGCTGATAATATCTACATTTATTGCAAAAATAGGAGTGAGGCTCAGGCTATTTACAAAGAGGCGACGGAAGTTTTGGTACGCGATTTCGCTTTGGAAATCAATCAGAAAAAGAGCGGTGTCTTTGCTTCTATGAATCGCAGGGTCTTAGGTTATGATTTTCTCCTCAGGGAAGGAGAGGTAATTTGCCAGAAGCATCAGTATACTCCTCTCAGTTATTATTCTGGTTGGCATCCTAGTCAGCTAAATTTTGTCAATCGTCAGTATCATATAGTTGAAGGTGGCATTTTAAATCAAAAGGATTATTCGCTACTCTTTGAAAATGAAGAACATCGGTATCATTTGCCGATAGAGGCAGTGGAGCAGATTGATATTTATTCGGATGTCATTATTGCACCGCGGACGCTCAAGCTTTTGGCTCAAAAGAGGATCCCTTTGGTAGTTCATAATGACTTTGGCAATATCCAAGCCTACTTTATTCCTGAGACCATGAAGAGTCCAGCTCCGCTTTTATTGAAGCAGTGCCAAGTGTATCTGGACGAGGAAAAGCGTTTGCTGTTGTCCAAGCAGTTTGAATTATCGCATTTTCATAATTTGCGGGCAAACTGTCGCTATTATCTTAAAAGATATAAGTCCAATAAGCTTCTTTTTGAGATTGAGAAAGACTTGACGATGGCGATTAAGGAAGTTCATCGCAAAAAGTCGGTCGATGATTTGATGCTTTTAGAGGCACGGGTCAAGCAGATATACTATCCGATGTTTAATGAGATTTTGAATCAAAGTGGTTTTTCTTTTGTTAAGCGAACTAAGCGGCCACCCCGAGATCCACTAAATGCTTTGATTAGCTTTTGCAATACGATTTTGTATAGTCGTGTTCTGCGCCTGATCTGGCAGGCTAGACTAGATCCTAAAATCGGAGTGCTGCATGCTTCAAATAATCGTCCTTATAGTTTGCATCTGGATTTTGCGGATTATATGAAGCCAGTTATCGTGGATCGAGTGATTTTGAGCTTGATCAATAAACATCAAATCAATGCTACAGACCATTTTGAAGAAAGGGAAGACGGATCGGTTTATCTGAATCGTGAAGGGAAATATATCGTCTTGCGAAGTTTTGAGGAAAAGCTACAGACTAGGCTGGTCATGGGGCGTTCAACCTATACCTATGCCCAGCTTATTCAGCACGATATTCGTCAGTTTAAGAGAATCTTGCAGAAGGATGGGGACTTAAAACGCTTTAAACCCTACAAATACTATTAAAAAGTCGGTCGATCTTTTCGATTTTTTGCCTCCTTTTCAAAAGCTGTCAACCAAGCGGTTTATGAGCGATGGGTACAAAAAGATCGACCGACTTTTTTCATTGAAATCTTGAAAAAAGCCCTATTTTTTGATACAATCAATCTAGAAACAGCGAAAATACTGTTGTTATACCTTACCTATAAGGAATTGAGACTTATGAATCCAAACAGTCACCTTTGGCTTTCATTTGGTGGTAATTGTTATACCTTACCTATAAGGAATTGAGACATATTAAAGCTTCTTCGTCTTTTTCGTTTATTCCTAGTATTGTTATACCTTACCTATAAGGAATTGAGACTCTAGGCCATTCAAGATAGCATTGACACGGTCAGCTTTGCTAGGTTATACCTTACCTATAAGGAATTGAGACATACGAGCATAGTTCGTGAACCATCTTTACTTACTCCGTAGTGTTATACCTTACCTATAAGGAATTGAGACTTTGTAAATTCTGGCGCATTTACCCAAGCTACTTTTTTGTTATACCTTACCTATAAGGAATTGAGACATGAATTCGATGATTGTTTTTGTTGCCTGCTTTCTTGATTTTGGTGGTTATACCTTACCTATAAGGAATTGAGACATAAGATTTACACTAGAAAGATCGGGTTCTGTAACCGGTGGAACTTCTGGTTCGCTGTTATACCTTACCTATAAGGAATTGAGACAAGTAAGTCGTAAACACGATATCAAACTTCAGCTGAGTGAGATCGGTCAGTTATACCTTACCTATAAGGAATTGAGACGTTTCAGCGTCAAATGAAAAAATCTTTGCCATTATTCTTCTGTTATACCTTACCTATAAGGAATTGAGACGCTCTGCGTGAGCAGCCTTTTCAGCTTCAGACTTGTTATGTTATACCTTACCTATAAGGAATTGAGACTACCAGCATCCGCTAGAAATTCAACAGTCCATTGAATAGAAGGCCTATCGTTATACCTTACCTATAAGGAATTGAGACCTTAAGAATATGTGTGAAACTTTTAAAATGCGCAATCTTTTTTTAACCTTATCGCGTTATACCTTACCTATAAGGAATTGAGACAATTTATTTAAAACTTCTGTAATGGCACCTAAAATTTTAGTTATACCTTACCTATAAGGAATTGAGACTTCTCCCCGGGATTGAGAGTGATTACATCGGTTGGAGAGACTTTTGTGTTATACCTTACCTATAAGGAATTGAGACAAATAAGACTTCTGCGATCTAAATCATTGATTAGAAGTAAATAATTTGTTATACCTTACCTATAAGGAATTGAGACATATAAATGTCGGTATAAAACATCTTTGGTTTAACTCTGCAATTAAAGTTATACCTTACCTATAAGGAATTGAGACTCTCGAGACTTTTCGCTTATAAAAGCGTAAGTCCCGTCGATGCTTGGGGTTATACCTTACCTATAAGGAATTGAGACTTTTCAACTAGTTCATAATCGATCCACCTAGGTCTAGAGAGTTATACCTTACCTATAAGGAATTGAGACTTTTTTTGGTGTCATTGGTATTTTTTCGCAAGTGGAGATGTTTTTGTTATACCTTACCTATAAGGAATTGAGACAGAAGTTGCTCATCAGTGCCGAGGAAGCCCTTCATAGAAAAAGTTATACCTTACCTATAAGGAATTGAGACGAACTTGACATTAAATCCTTGAGAAGCAAGCTCCGGTTATACCTTACCTATAAGGAATTGAGACTAAGCAGAGGATGGTTTTTATCATCCTGAGACACTTCAGCATCCAGTTATACCTTACCTATAAGGAATTGAGACTCTTTCGGCGAAGTAGACCCTTCACCTTCTCCTTTAGTATAAAGGTTGGCTATGTTATACCTTACCTATAAGGAATTGAGACTGGTTAGAAAGACGTCAACGCTATTGTAAGGGTGAGTAAACTTAAATGTTATACCTTACCTATAAGGAATTGAGACTTACGAACAGCAGAAGAAGTACCAGTACCATTAGCAAGAGTTATACCTTACCTATAAGGAATTGAGACTCACGACGGAAGCTTCAGGACTATTTTTCCATTCCATCTTGCGGGAGTTATACCTTACCTATAAGGAATTGAGACCTAGCCCACACCCGATGGAAGTGGCAACTAAAGGGAAAGGCTCGTTATACCTTACCTATAAGGAATTGAGACTCTCTTGTACCAGTATCTGGCAATTTAGCTTTTGCTGGTTATACCTTACCTATAAGGAATTGAGACGACCTGGCTTCTGACCAGGGTTTGGCTGATCTGGCTGTTGACCTGGTTATACCTTACCTATAAGGAATTGAGACTCTTTTGAAGCTTCTACTATATCCTTGTATGAATTAGCAGTGATGTTATACCTTACCTATAAGGAATTGAGGATTGTGTAGCTTATAATAAACGGCAGCGGCTGTTTTTTTTTCCGTTGTTATACCTTACCTATAAGGAATTGAGACCTCAATTTGTCGAGGACTAATAGTCTTAGCATCACCCGGTTATACCTTACCTATAAGGAATTGAGACGCTTTGCCCTGATTAGCTGGGTCCTTTCTTGGATCTTTTGCGTTATACCTTACCTATAAGGAATTGAGACCCTAAGGAATGCAACGTTTTGCCGTCGCAATGATTCATCTCTTATCAGTTATACCTTACCTATAAGGAATTGAGACGTGATGTTGTAGTAAGTGCCGTTTTCGTACTCGTAGGTTATACCTTACCTATAAGGAATTGGTTGCTTCAACTGAAAAAACTTGCGGAAGCAAGTTTTTTGTGGTATATTGAAAGTGCTTTCTTGGAGAGATATTTGAATCGGAGGTTGTTTATGTCTGAGAGTCAATCTGTATATAGTCACCATATCTTTGTTTTGCCCTTTGCGGCCAAGGGGCTGGAGTCTTTTCCGAAGTCTTCCAATTGGGAGGAACTCAGCCAAGATGTCAATGAACTTCCCTATCTGAATGTAGAAGCTGGTGAAAAAAGCGAGCGTTTAAAGTACGCTTATCGCCGATATTTAAATAAAGAAGCAGAGGAGCTGATTTTCCGCAATCCTGAGCTGGTCACAAACTATGCTTATACTGGCTTAGAAAAAGGTGATGTGTATCGGATTTCTTATTATAATCAAATCGACAAACTTGAGTGTTATGACCTAACGCTTGACTATATCATGCTTCGTTATTTTCCAAATTTAGAAGCAGGTTTCCTGATTTTTTCAATGGAAAATCGTTGCAAAGATAAATTGGAAGATATTAAAAACATCAACCAGTATGGTCGTCATCTCTATGCTCCTTTCTTGACTCCATTGCTGCGTGATTTAGTCTCACCAAATAATATTGAGTTGATTAAGAGTGAAAAAGTTAATGAGGCTCCACAGCCATCTGGCTTGATTTCTTCCTATGGGATCATGTCGGCTCCGAAAGAAATCTTACAGGATTTCTTTGGCTTGCCTGAGGAAGCGATATTTCCGGAAGAAATCTCACAGTTTGAGTCTAAGCCTCACTTGGAAATCATCATTGATGACCGCATGTATGTGGTGAGCTACATGATGGTTCCTGAAGTAGAGGAGTTGATTTATAAAACGGCGAATTGGGCGAATTTTGATGATTCGAAGCATAGTTTAGAGGAGATGAAGCTTCTTTTTAGTATTTTATACGTTGATAAGGGAGATTCAACATGTCTGAGTCGAGATATGCTGAAGGCAGAGCTAGAGAAGCTTCTCTATACGAGGTGGTCAGCTGAGGGAAGCCTTTATATGGCCAGCCAGCATTCCATGATTTTTATGAGTGGTTCTGATTTTCCAGAATTTTTCCTCAAAGGCTACTTTTTGACGGAATATCTGGACTTGGCTTTGATTACGCTCAGTCAGAGGATTGGTATTTTGAAGTATTCCAAGGATGCGGGGGATAAGGTCAATGCTACAGTTTCTGATAAACTGAAGCTGCAGAAGGCTTACACGACCTTTAAAAATCAATTTTTGCTTCCAGAGCTGTGCCCGCAGGAGCAAGCAGTGGAAATCTACGAATTGCTACAAACCTCACTCTATATCGAGAAGCATATCAATCTCCTAGATAGTCAAATCAGTGAACTGCATGATATCAGTCAGACGGAAGCAAGTAATAAATTGAATGACAGAGTATTAGTGCTGACTGTTTTAAGTCTAGCTTTAGCAATTGTTCCGAATATCAAAGAACTGCAGGATAATTGTTTGACAATATGTAATCTGAGTCTGGCGTATTCATCTTGGCTTACTTTGCTCATTCTTCTTTCGACAGTTTGTTTCTTCTATTTCAAAAAGAGAAAATAAATGTATATTATCTTGACATATGATGTGCATCGCAAACGCGTGGCCAAGGTTTTAAAGACCTGTCGGAAATACTTGGTTCATGTGCAAAAGTCGGTCTTTGAAGGGCATATTACTCCAGCAAAGCTGAGCGCTTTACAAAAGGAATTAGCCAACATTATAGAACCTCAGACAGATTCTGTACAGATTTATCAGTTGGAATCTCCAAAATACACCAAGAAGATTCAAATCGGCATGGTAGAATCCAACGACTTTATTCTTTAGGGATTAAAGTGGTATCATAGTCAGTCAATCAATCGAGTCTGGGACAAAAGTCCTAGCCTCTCAATTGTCTTTGGATTGTCGAGCAAGACGCAGTGGTTGAGTGGGCTCTACTACGCTGATTTCATCAGCTTTTACAGCCCTACTCAACTGTGCGGAGGTGGGACGACGAAATCGAATTCTAACGAATTACCGATTTCTGTCCCACTCTCGATTTTTCTGATTTTGTCTTTCAAAAAGTCGGTCGATCTTTTCGAATTTTTGTCTCTTTTTCAAAGGCTGTCAACCAAGCGGTTTAGGAGCGATGGGTACAAAAAGATCGACCGACTTTTTTCATTGAAATCTTGAAAAAAGCCCTGTTTTTTGATACAATCAATCTAGAAACAGCGAAAATGCTGTTGTTATACCTTACCTATAAGGAATTGAGACTTTTACTGAGCCAGACAATGAATTACTGTCTGCATTATTCGTTATATGTTATACCTTACCTATAAGGAATTGAGACTCGACATTATCGACGATTTGATTAAGAGAGATTGGGCTATCATCGTTATACCTTACCTATAAGGAATTGAGACCTTTAAGAATAGCCGCCTTAATTTTCCCTTGGTCAAAGTTATACCTTACCTATAAGGAATTGAGACTCATGACCCCCTCCCGCTATTTGAGCTATGGAGATTAATCGTTATACCTTACCTATAAGGAATTGAGACACAACCTTGCTTGCGCCAGTCATTTACAGTTATCATAGTGCCAACCTGTTATACCTTACCTATAAGGAATTGAGACACCATTTCTGGTGGATTCACCCAAGCGACTTTTTCTTGGGTAAATGAATTTAGTTATACCTTACCTATAAGGAATTGAGACGACATCTCGACATGCGCTCAGCCATTGCCCGATCCCAACTAGTTATACCTTACCTATAAGGAATTGAGACCTGCTGTGGCTGATCCGGATTTGGTTGCGGCTGCTGTGGCTGGTTATACCTTACCTATAAGGAATTGCTTGTGTGTCTTTGTCTGTCTCCGAGGGCACCAAAAAAGCGAGCAAATTCTTGTCTGCTGGGAAGCCTGAGAATTTGTTCGCCTTTTGTTTTGGCTCTTTGTCAACTGTAGTGGGTTAACGAAAAGTCATACTCTGGAGAGGACAACATTTGTTCTCTCCTTTTTGATATTCAAAGCGATGAGGATGCGTTTTTTGAAGTTGTCAAAGGTCCTGAAGCCGAAAGCGTTGCGCTTGATAACCTTGATGAGGTTGTTAGTAGCCTCCAGTTTTGCATTTGAGTAAGGGAGTTCAAGAGCGTTGATAATTTTATCTTTGTCCTTGAGAAAGGTTTTAAAAACAGTCTGAAAGATAGGATTTATACAAGAAATTGTTTCTTCAATGAGTCCAAAGAAATGCTCCGCTTGTTTCTCTTGAAAATGAAAAAGCAAGAGTTGGTAAAGCTCATAGTGTTCTCTGAGTTCTTGAGAGTAAGAGAGTAGCTTTTCCAGAATCTCTTTGTTGGTCAAATGCATGCGAAAAATCGGGCGATAAAAGCGTTTATCGCTGAGTTTACGGCTATCTTGTTGGATCAGTTTCCAGTAGCGTTTCAGTGCCTTGTATTCGTGAGATTTTCGATCCAATTGCTTCATAATTTGAACACGAACACGACTCATAGCCCGGCTCAGGTGTTGGACAATATGAAAGCGATCGAGGACGATTTTAGCGCATGGAAAAAGTTGTCTAGCCAAGTCATAGTAGGGACTAAACATGTCCATTGTAATGACTTTAACGCTGTTTCGGACTTGTCTGGAATAGCGCAGAAAGTGATTGCGAATGGTTGCTTGCGTTCGTCCGTCCAGAATTGTGATGACCTTGAGCGAGTCAAAATCCTGCGCAATGAAGCTCATCTTTCCCTTCTTGAAGCCAGCTGAAACAGTCTCTCCCCAGACTGTTTCACTCCCAAGACATGTGTTCTGGAAGCCAGTTGAGATCAGTCTTGAACTCGAATTCTTTTAGTTTGCGAATGACGGTTGACGTGGAAACTGCTAAGCTTTCAGCGATGGCCGTCATAGGGACTTTCTCGATCAATTTTTGAGCGATTTTCTGGTTGACGATGGTTGCGATTTGGTGATTCTTCTTGACTAAGGGCGTTTCTGCGACAGCTACTTTCCCGCAATCCTGACAGCGGAAACGGCGTTTCTTTAACCGAATCAGCGTTTTGTATCCCGCACACTCTAGATAGGGGATTTTGGATTTTCTTTGGAAGTCATATTTAACCATTTGTCCTTGACAGTGAGGGCATTTAGGTGCGGGATAATCTAGCTTAGCGAGGATTTCTTTATGAGTCCCCGAGTCCTTGTAATCTAGAATGATGATATTTTTGTCTTTAATTTCGAGTAGGTTTGTGATAAAATTTAATTGTTCCATAAGATTCTTTCTAATGATGGTTTCGTTGCTTTTCATTATAGGTCTTATGGGACTTTTTTTCTACAACAAAATAGGCTCCATAATCCCTGCGGTGGATTTACCCACTACAGAAATTATAGAGCCCGAAAGTGATGGATTTTTTGATTTATTATCAATTGTAGTAGGTGATCGCTGATGATGCCTAGGAATATTTGATGAAGTTCTTTAATCTGCTTTTTGATGAGTGATAAGGCGATATAAGCATTTTATAAGAAGGATTTAAGAAAAATTTTAATTTTTTCTTATTCCTTTTTAATCTTAGGGGATTATACTAGAGTCAATAAAAAACAAACCAAAGGAGAATCCTATGAAATTCAATCCAAATCAAAAGTATACTCGTTGGTCAATCCGTCGTTTAAGCGTGGGTGTGGCTTCCGTCGTGGTTGCTAGTGGTTTCTTTTTGCTAGTTGGGCAACCAAACACTGTGCATGCAGATGTTCTCACTTCAACTCCTGCTCAAGTTCTTCAAGTAGATTCATCATCAGTAGAAAAGTATGAGTTGCCAGAGACAGTTCTGAAAGAAGCTGTAGATTCAGCTCTTCCTGTAAATCAGACGACTCCAACTCTAAAGGAAGTAGTTGATGAGACTAATTCTTCAGACAAGTCTAGCCTAGCTCCTAAGGAAGAAGTTGCAAAACCAAAAGAAGAAGAGGCTATGTCGGAAGTTAACGAACCAAAAGAAGAAAAGGTTATGTCGGAAGTTAACAAACCAAAAGAAGAAGAAGCTAAGCCAGTAGCAACTCATGATGCAGTTTCAAAACAAGATCGTGAAGAGACTACTCCTCAATCAGTAACAACTCCAGAGGAAGTTAAAAAAGGCGTTGCTGAGAATACTAAAGATACAGTAGATGTTCCAGCCAGCTACCTAGAAAAAGCGAATGTTCCTGGTCCATTCTTGGCGGGTGTTAACCAAGTCATCCCGTATGAAGCTTTCGGTGGCGACGGCATGTTGACGCGTCTCTTGCTCAAATCTTCTGACAAGGCACCTTGGTCAGACAATGGCACAGCAAATAATCCAGCTCTCTTACCGCTTGAAGGCTTGGCCAAAGGTCAATACTTCTACGAAGTAGATTTAAATGGCAACACGACAGGTAAAGATGGACAAGCCCTTCTCGACCAACTTCGTACTAACGGAACTCACAGTTACCAAGCTACTGTCAAAGTTTATGGCGCCAAAGACGGCAAACCAGATTTGACAAATCTTATCGCGACTCGTCAAGTAACGATTCAGCTTCGTGGAAAAGAAATGGCTACAACACCATCTCAAGAAGGTCAGATGAATAAGAAGCCTTCTACAACACCATCTCAAGAAGGTCAAATGAATAAGAAGCCTTCTGCAACACCATCTCAAGAAGGTCAGATGAATAAGAACCCTTCTGCAACAGATTCTATGAGTACAGCTGAGGGTACGAAGGAAGTAGATCATCGCATGACTGATGTGAAGGGGGAACGCCCAACTTCTAAGCCGATGGTAGATACGATGAAAAAAAATGATAAGCCTACGTTACCAAAAACTGGTGAAGCTCAAACAGCTACAGCTACCATTGGTTTCTTAGGACTAGCCTTGGCAGGAATTCTTAGCCTTCTAGGTTTGAAAGCAAAACAAGAAGATTAAGGTTCAAATCATTTAAAAATTACTCAAAATAGTGTTATACTAAAGCCAGTATAACACTGTTTTTATCAGGAGATTGGCAAATGGGAAAGACAATTTTACTCGTTGATGATGAGATGGATATTCTAGATATCCAAAAGCGCTATCTTGTGCAGGCTGGTTATCAGGTTTTAGTGGCTCGAGATGGTGTGGAGGGGTTAGATCTTTTTAAAAAGAAATCTGTTGACCTGATCATCACAGATATCATGATGCCAAATATGGACGGTTATGACTTTATCAGTGAGGTTCAGTCTATCGCACCTGATCAACCTTTTCTCTTTACAACGGCTAAGACCAGCGAGCAAGACAAAATTTACGGCTTGAGCTTGGGAGCAGATGACTTTATCGCCAAGCCTTTCAGTCCGCGCGAGCTGGTTCTAAGAGTCAATAATATCTTGCGTCGTATTCAGCGTGGGGATGAGACAGAACAAATTGAGCTCGGTGATTTGGTGATGAATCATGTGGTTCATGAGGTTCGCATCGGGGAGCATTTTTTGGAATTAACAGTGAAGTCCTTTGAACTGCTCTGGATTTTAGCTAGCAATCCTGAGAGAGTTTTTTCAAAGACGGAGCTTTACGAGAAGGTGTGGCAGGAAGACTACGTAGATGACACCAATACCCTCAATGTTCATATCCATGCACTCAGACAAGAATTGACCAAGTATGCCAGTTCAGACACTCCTGCCATCAAAACTGTCTGGGGTCTTGGGTATAAAATGGAAAGACCACGAGGTATAAAATGAAATTAAAAAGTTACATTATAGTGGGGTATCTGATTTCTAGTCTATTAACCATTTTGCTCGTGTTCTGGGCAGTTCAGCGAATGTTGATCGTGAAAAGTGAGATTTATTTCCTAGTTGGAATGACCTTGATTGCTAGTTTTATTGGAGCAGCAGTCAGTCTCATTCTCTTATCGCCAGTATTTTCTTCCCTTCGGCATCTGAAAAAACAGGCTCAGAATATTGCTGACAAAGATTTTAGTACAGAGATTGACGCCAAGGGCCCTATCGAATTTCAAGAGTTGGGTCAGGCTTTTAATGATATGTCTCATAACTTGCAAGAAACGTTTGAATCACTTGATGAAAGTGAGCGCGAAAAAGGAATGATGATTGCCCAGCTTTCTCACGATATTAAAACTCCCATTACCTCTATTCAGGCGACTGTGGAGGGTATTTTAGATGGAGTAATCAAGGAAGAGGAGCAGATTCATTACCTGACTACGATTAGTCGCCAGACAGAGCGTTTAAATAAACTAGTGGAAGAATTGGATGTTTTGACTCTTAATGCCCAGCCTCGAGCGGAATCCGATGGAGAAGCTGAAATAGTCTTTTTAGACCAGCTTTTGATCGAGGCTATGAGTGAATTTCAGCTCTTGATTGAGTAGAAAGAGCGGGACATTTACATTCAAGTGTCTCCTGAGTCAGCAAAAATTAAGAGCCATTATGACAAACTTTCCCGTATCTTGGTCAACTTGCTAAATAATGCTTTTAAGTATTCAGACCCAGGAACTAAAATTGAGGTTACGGCTCAATTAACTGAGCAAGTCTTGACAATTAGTGTGAAAGATGAAGGACAGGGCATTGCTCCCGAGGATTTGGATAAGATTTTCAAACGCCTCTACCGTGTGGAAACTTCACGTAATATGAAGACAGGTGGCCATGGTCTGGGCCTTGCGATTGCGCGTGAGTTGGCTCATCAGCTGGGTGGAGAAATTACGGTCGAAAGCCAGTGTGGCCTAGGAAGCACCTTTACATTTGCTCTCAACTTAACATAAATCCTCAGTCAGTGGTGAATACTTTCAACTCATGGTGTAGAAAAGATAAAATCAAATTCAAGTTTTTTCAAATCTATCTCCCTATTTTTAGGGGGATTTTTATTTTATACTATAGTCAGAAAATGATCGAGAGGTTTTTGAAATGGCTACAAGTTTTTTGTTCTTTATTTCAGTTTTTCTGGCAGGGATTCTTTCCTTTTTCTCCCCTTGTATCTTACCACTTATGCCGGTTTATGTAGGAATCTTGTTAGATGAAGAGCAGCCGAGGACGTTCAAGATTCTAGGACGAGAGGTTTCTTGGTATGGGATGGTCAAAACACTCTGCTTTATAGCGGGATTGTCGACTGTATTTTTAGTCTTGGGCTACGGTGCTGGTGCTCTAGGTCAAGTCCTATACGCCCCTTGGTTTCGCTATCTTTTGGGTGGAATTGTCATACTATTGGGAATCCACCAAACGGGCGTCATCAATATCCAGCAGCTGCAAAAGCAAAAAAGCATCCAGTTTAAACAGAATAGTAAACGGAGTGACTTGCTTAATGCCTTTATTTTAGGGATTACTTTTAGCTTTGGTTGGACACCCTGTGTTGGGCCTGTTCTGAGCTCTGTTTTAGCGATTGCTGCTTCTGGGGGAGCTGGTGCTCTTCAGGGCGGTTTGCTTATGTTGGTTTATACACTTGGATTAGCCCTTCCATTTCTAGCCATGGCTTTGGCTTCCGGCTGGGTATTACAGCGCTTTGCGAAACTCAAACCTTATATGGGAACGCTTAAGAAAATCGGCGGTGCTCTCATTATTCTCATGGGAATTTTGCTCATGCTGGGAAATCTCAATATCCTAGCATCGTTATTTGGATAAATATTGTATAATTAAAGGAGAAACATCATGAAAAAAATCGCAACTCTTACAATGGCTACTCTTAGTATCTTTGCCTTGGCTGCTTGCTCCAGTCAAAAGTCAAATTCAGATATGAAAAAGATGGACGACAGCAGCATGATGAAGAAAGACGATATGAAAAAAGATGACATGAAGAAGGAGAATATGAAAGACTCTAGCATGTCTGATGACAAGATGCAAAAGGATGATATGAAGGACTCTTCTATGATGTCCGACAGTAAGTCTGACATGAAAGATGATATGAAATCAAGTGATTCAAGCATGAAGGATGAAATGAAAGATTCATCCGAAATGTCATCTGATAAATAAAATTATCAATGAGAGTGGAAGTCGTCAATTTTGTCGGCTTTCTCCTTGTTTGGAGAGGAAAGAATACTATGAAAAAACTGTCTCTATTAACCGCAGGGCTGCTTTGTGTAGGATTATTGGGAGCTTGTTCAAATCAGCAAATGAATTCGGAAGCTTCCAAAAATGATAAAAGTTCCATGACTAGCAAGTCAAATTCTAACCAAGCTACAAAAATGGCTAAGGATTTCGCTTTGCAAGGAGTGGACGGCAAGACCTATAAGCTGTCTGATTTTAAAGGCAAGAAAGTCTATCTAAAGTTTTGGGCTTCTTGGTGCTCTATCTGTCTATCCACACTTGGAGATACCAATGATTTGGCCAAGGAGCAGTCAGGAAAAGATTATGTTGTCCTGTCGGTGGTGTCTCCGACTTTTAATGGAGAAAAGTCTGCTGATGATTTCAAGGAATGGTATAAATCTTTGGATTACAAGAACATGCCAGTTCTTATGGATACTAAGGGAGAATTACTGAAAGAATACGGTATTCGCTCTTATCCATCTGCTCTTTTTGTTGGCAGCGATGGTTCTCTTGCCAAGACGCATATTGGCTATATGAGCAAGGAAGATATTGAAAAAACACTAAAGGAAATCAAGTAGAAAGGAGTAAAGAAAATGGAAGGAAAATGGAAAATTTTTCTGGTTTTAATTGGCTTGCTTTTCTGTTTTGGACTGGTCTATGTGATTGCAGGGAATGGTAAGCAATCATCTCCTGAACAGATCAAGAAAGCCTCTATGAGCAAGACAGAAGTGACCAAACAAAAGAAAGAAGACGTCAAGGAAGAAGATAAGCGGGAGATTTATCTGGCTGGCGGTTGTTTCTGGGGTGTAGAAGAATATTTCTCTAGAGTACCAGGTGTCATTGATGCTGAGTCTGGCTATGCAAATGGTAAGAGCGACACAACCAAGTATGAATTAGTTTCCCAAACTGGTCATGCTGAGACGGTGAAAATTACCTATAACGTTAAAAAGATATCTCTCAAAGAAATCTTACTTCATTATTTCCGTATCATTGATCCGACTTCCAAAAACAAACAAGGAAACGACAAAGGAACCCAGTATCGAACGGGTGTTTATTATAAGGACGAAGCTGATCTTGATACTATTAATCAGGTCTTTGATGAAGTTGCTAAGAAATATGATAAGCCTTTGGCTGTCGAAAAAGAAGCTCTGAAAAACTTTATCAAGGCGGAAGATTATCACCAGGATTACCTAAAAAAGAATCCTAATGGATATTGCCATATCGATGTCAATCAAGCTGCTTACCCTGTTATCGAAGCTAGTCGTTATCCAAAGCCTAGCGATGAAGAGATTAAGTCCAAGCTCACGCCAGAAGAATACGCAGTCACACAAAAGAATGACACAGAGCGGGCCTTCTCTAACCGCTATTGGGATAAGTTTGATGCTGGTATCTATGTGGATGTGGTGACAGGCGAGCCTCTCTTTTCATCAAAGGATAAGTTTGACTCAGGCTGCGGTTGGCCGAGTTTCACACGTCCTATCAGTCCAGATGTTGCGACTTACAAAGAAGACAAGAGTTTCAACATGACACGAACGGAAGTTCGCAGTCGGGCTGGAAATTCCCATCTGGGTCATGTTTTCACTGACGGTCCTAAGGACAAGGGCGGCTTGCGCTATTGCATCAATAGTCTGTCCATTAAGTTCATTCCAAAAGCTGAGATGGAAAAGAAGGGCTACGGTTATCTTTTGGATTATGTTTAAGAGCATTTTGATTGGAAATTTGCTATAATAAATCCAGTAAAAATAAGGAGTTGAATCTTGTGTATTCAATTATGATTGTAGAGGATGAGTATCTGGTAAGACAGGGGATTGCTTCCTTGGTAGACTATGAACAGTTTGGTATGCAAGTTATTGCCCAGGCTGAAAATGGTATAGAAGCTTGGCAGAAATTTCAGGAAAATCCTGCTGACATCCTGCTGACCGATATCAATATGCCGCAGATGAACGGCCTCGAACTGGCCAAGCTAGTCAGGGACCAGGCTTCTAAGTGCCATATCGTTTTTTTGACGGGCTATGATGATTTTGACTATGCTCGGACGGCCATTAAGCTAGGTGCAGATGACTATCTTCTCAAGCCATTTTCCAAGGATGATGTTGAGGAAATGTTGGCTAAGGTGCAGACTAAGCTTGATAAAGAGCGTAAAAAAGCACAGATTCAAAACTTGGTCGATCAAGGGCAACGCTCTGAGTTGGAAGAGGCGATTCATACGCGTCTAGCTGATTCAGAATTAAGTCTGAAAAGTTTGGCTTCCCAGCTGGGTTTCAGTCCGTCCTACCTAAGTGTTCTCATAAAAAAAGAACTAGGCTTGCCCTTTCAAGATTATCTGATTCAAGAGCGGATGAAAAAAGCAAAACTCTTACTCCTGACTACAGATTTGAAGATTTATGAAATAGCAGAGCAGGTAGGTTTTGAAGATATGAACTATTTTTCTCAGCGCTTCAAGCAGGTGGTCGGGCTGACACCTCGGCAGTTTAAAAAAGGAGAGGAGAAATGAAACGATATCCGCTTCTTATCCAGTTGATTGTCTATATTTTTCTGCTGGTTCTTTTACTCTTGGGATTTGTTGGTAGTCTTTACTATCAGACTAGCTCGGAAACTATTCGACAGCTGACAGAGCGGACGACGCGTAATAGCATGGAGCAAAGCGGGCAGTTCATAGCTTCCTATTTGCAGAAATTAAAACAAACCACTTCCACACTGAGCAAGGAAGAAACGATTCGGAAGTTTGCTCAGAATCAAGAAAGCAGTGAAACGTCAGTTCAGTCTTTGATGAAAACCATCATTGAAACAGATCCGGATTTGGTGTCGGCAGTATTGGTTACCAAGGACGGGCGCGTGGTCTCGACAGATTCTCAAATCAGCATGCAGACATCCTCTGATATGATGAATGAAAAATGGTATCAGGAAGCTGTCCATACCAGAGCCATGCCTATCTTGACTCCTGCTCGGAAAGAATCTCTGTCATCTGAGAAGGAGAAGTGGGTTGTTTCCGTCACTCAGGAAGTGGTGGATGACGCAGGGCAGAATCTGGGTGTTTTGCGTCTGGATATCGGCTATAAGAGTCTCAAAGCTTATCTGGATCGGCTTCAGCTAGGGAAGAAAGGCTTTAGTTTTATTGTCAATAGCCAGCATGAATTTGTCTATCATCCTAAGAAGAGTGTTTATTCCTCCAGTCAGGAAATGAAAGCGATGCAGCCCTATATCTCGGTCAAGGATGGTTACGCAGACCAGAAACAGGCTTTTGTCTACCAGATTGATATTGCGGACAGCGACTGGACTTTAATTGGCGTCGCCTCATTAGAGCAATTGCAGATGCTTCAGTCACAGATGCTTTATTCTTTTGTGGGAATGAGCGTTTTAGCACTCCTGCTGTGCTTGACTGGTATTTGGTTTGTTCTGCGTTTGTGGATTAAGCCTCTGCAGAATCTGCAGGCTGTCATTCTGAAGATTGGGGCAGGTGACTCAAATCTGCGAGCGGAATCAAAGGGGTCTCCAGAGTTGGTTGACTTGGCTCAGCAGTTCAATAAAATGCTGGACCAAATTGAACAGCTGATGGAAGCTGTCAAGATTGAAGAACAAAATGTCCGACGCTATGAGCTCCGAGCCCTCTCAGCTCAAATCAACCCCCATTTCCTTTATAATACCTTGGATACCATTGTATGGATGGCTGAGTTTAATGACAGCAAGCGTGTTGTTGAGATAACAAAGTCACTTGCTCAGTATTTCCGTTTGGCGCTTAATCAAGGGCACGAACAGATTTCTCTTAGAGATGAGATTGACCACGTTCGTCAGTATCTTTTCATCCAGAAGCAGCGCTATGGTGACAAGCTCCAATATGAGATTGAAGAGGATGAATCTCTAGCTGATTATAAACTGCCCAAGCTGGTACTTCAGCCTTTGGTTGAAAATGCAATCTACCATGGCATCAAGGAAATTGACCGACATGGCATGATTCGGGTGACGTCGAAAGTAGAAGAGGGACAACTGAGACTGTCTATCTATGATAACGGCCGAGGATTTGATGTTAACGCTCCTATGGATGCGACTCTCCTTCACTTAGGTGGTGTCGGTCTGAAAAATGTCGATCAACGCTTGAGATTGCAGTTCGGAGACGACTATCATATGGAAATCCAGTCTGAAGCAGATAAATTCACCCAGATTAGTCTTTATTTGCCGCTAGATTCAGATGATTAAGTTCGCTAATCTTCAATATTAAAGAGTCTGGGACAAAAGTCCTAGCCTCTCAATTGTCTTTGGATTGTCGAGCAAGACGCAGTGGTTGAGTGGGCCTACTACGCTGATTTCATCAGCTTTTACAGCCCTACTCAACTGTGCGGAGGTGGGACGACGAAATCGAATTCTAACGAATTACCGATTTCTGTCCCACTCTCGATTTTTCTGATTTTATCTTTCAAAAAGTCGGTCGATCTTTTCGATTTTTTGCCTCCTTTTCAAAAGCTGTCAACCAAGCGGTTTATAAGCGCTAGGACAAAAAAGATCGACCGACTTTTTTCATTGAAATCTTGAAAAAAGCCCTATTTTTTGATACAATCAATCTAGAAACAGCGAAAATGCTGTTGTTATACCTTACCTATAAGGAATTGAGACCTTCATACTGAGGCCTTTTGGCCTGTTCTTCAACAGTTTTGCGGGACGTTATACCTTACCTATAAGGAATTGAGACTTCTTTCCTCACCCGGATTGATCGTTATTACATCATCGTTATACCTTACCTATAAGGAATTGAGACCTTACCCCACAAGCCATTTGTTTCAGCGTCGAAACTGAATGTTATACCTTACCTATAAGGAATTGAGACAATTCATACTGAGGTCTTTTAGCTTGTGCCTCAGCAGTTTTTCTGCGTTATACCTTACCTATAAGGAATTGAGACAAAATATAGTTATTATTACTTACGAACCAGGAGACTGTTATACCTTACCTATAAGGAATTGAGACTCTTTTGGTTGCTCCTCGAGGCGATTGTTCGCGCAGAAAGTTATACCTTACCTATAAGGAATTGAGACGAGGTCTTTGTGTAGACCTTCTATAGTGTCTTTACCGGCACAATTTGTGTGTTATACCTTACCTATAAGGAATTGAGACAGACCCGGAATCATCCGCATCTTAATGATCGAGATGGTGTCATACCTTACCTATAAGGAATTGAGACTATTTGTCGTATACAACTTTATTTTCTTTGTGTACCGGTTATACCTTACCTATAGGGAATTGGCTGTGTGTCTTTGTCTGTCTCTAAGGCACCAAAAAAGCGAGCAAATTCATGTCTGCTGGGAAGCATGAGAATTTGTTCGCCTTTTGTTTGGTAGGAATATTTGAAATTTCTGTCATGATTTGCTATACTAGTAGCAGTTAGAGATTGTAGCGGAGCTGTTGCCCCCTACATGGATAATCAAGAAAAGTACTCTTCAGTGCTTTTTTATTGTTATAGAAAATGGAGGGATTATGCTTTACATTTGGTCTTATTTGAAACGCTATCCCAAGTGGTTGGTACTGGATTTTGTGTCGGCCATCTTTTTTGTAGTGGTCAATCTAGGGCTGCCAACGGTTTTGGCGCGCATGATTGACGAAGGGATTAACCAGGGCGATCAGGAACGCCTGTATTTCTGGGGCTTTATCATGCTGCTGGTTATTATCCTTGGGATTTTGGGGCGGATCGTCCTTTCCTATGCCGCTGGGAAACTAACGACCAGCATGGTGCGGGATATGCGGAATGATCTCTATGACAAGCTGCAGGAGTATTCCCATCATGAGTACGAGCAGATCGGCGTTTCTTCGCTGGTGACGCGGATTACCAGTGATGCCTTTGTCCTTATGCAGTTTGCTGAGCAAACACTCAAAATGGGAGCTATCACGCCTATCATGATGCTGTCTTCCATCCTCATGATTTTCCTGACCAGTCCGTCCATGGCTTGGATTGTGGCGATTTCAGTGCCTTTTTTGGCAATCGTAGTCTGGTATGTGGCGGTCAAGACGCGTCCCCTGTCTGAAAAGCAGCAGAAGACGCTGGACAAGATCAACCAGTATGCTCGGGAAAATCTGACCGGTCTGCGGGTTATTCGAGCCTTTGCTCGTGAGGAATTTCAGGAAGAGCGCTTCGCTAATGAAAATGAAATCTATGCGGACAATTCCAACCGTCTCTTTAAATTGACAGGTTTGACAGAGCCTCTCTTTGTGCAGATTATCATTGCCATGATTGTGGCTATTGTCTGGTTTGCCCTGAAACCACTAGGCAGCGGCGAGTTGAAAATCGGGGATTTGGTTGCCTTTATCGAGTACAGTTTCCATGCCCTTCTGTCCTTCCTTCTCCTGTCCAGTCTCTTTACCATGTATCCACGGACAGCGGTCTCTAGTGAACGGCTGAAGGAAGTCATGGATATGCCGATTTCCATCGATCCAAATGAGAATGGGATCACGGAAACTGCGACTCAGGGCTATTTGGAATTTGACAATGTAACCTTTGCCTATCCAGGTGAGACAGAAAATCCTGTCCTGCATAATATCTCCTTCCAAGCCAAACCGGGGGAAACGATCGCCTTTATCGGCTCAACAGGCTCTGGGAAGTCTTCCTTGGTTCAGCTGATTCCGCGTTTTTATGATGTGACCTTGGGCAAGATTTTGGTGGATGGTGTGGATGTCCGCGCCTATAAGCTCAAGGCTCTCCGTCAGAAGATTGGCTTTATTCCACAGAAAGCTCTGCTATTTACCGGGACGATCGCTGAAAATATCCGCTATGGTAAGGAAGATGCTAGCTCTGAAGAGCTCAATCAAGCAGCAGATGTGGCTCAGGCTCGCGACTTTATCGAGAGCAGAGAAGAACGCTACGAGACGCATTTGGCTGAAGGCGGTAGCAATCTATCGGGTGGCCAAAAGCAACGGCTGTCCATTGCGCGTGCGGTTGTCAAGGAGCCGGATATTTATATCTTTGATGATTCCTTTTCGGCGCTGGACTACAAGACGGATGCGACTTTGCGCCGCCGACTCAAGGAAGTGACACAGGATGCAACGGTTCTTATCGTGGCTCAGCGGGTCGGAACCATTATGGATGCGGATCAAATCATTGTCTTAGACAAGGGTGAAATCGTGGGTCGCGGCCGGCATGAGGAGCTGATGGAAAATAATGCCATCTATCGCGAAATCGCCAATTCCCAGCTCAATAGCCAATCATTAACAGAAGAATAGGAGGAAGAGATGAAAGAAAATAGTTTTGTCCGCTTATGGGGCTATCTAAAAGTCTATAAAGCAGCCGTGCTTCTTGCAGTCTTCCTCAAGATTGTCAGCGTGGTCATGAGTGTCTTAGAGCCTTTTGTCCTAGGGCTTGCTATCACAGAGCTGACGCAAAATTTGCTGGATATGGCCAAGGGAGTACCCGGTGCAGCCATCAATAGCAGCTATGTGGCTTGGATCATGCTGCTCTACTTCATTCGTGCCCTCTTTTATGAGATTGGTTCTTACTTTTCTAACTATTTCATGACCAATGCTGTGCAGAGCACTGTCCGCGACATGCGCAACGAGCTGAGTCATAAGATCAATCAAATTCCTGTTTCGTATTTTGACAAGCACCAGTTCGGTGATTTGATTGGGCGCTTCACTAGTGACGTGGAGACTGTCTCAAATGCTCTCCAACAAAGCTTTTTGCAGGTGGTCAATGCCGTCATGACCCTGATTTTGGTCATCGGGATGGTTCTTTATCTGAATGTCCAGCTGGCCTTGATCGTTATCGTCAGCATTCCTCTGACCTATATGGGAGCTAGATTTATCCTCAAAAAATCCCAGCCTTACTTTAAGAAGCAGGCAGATGCTTTGGGAGCCATGAATGGCTTCGTTCAGGAAAATCTGTCAGGTTTTAATGTTCTCAAGCTTTATGGTCGGGAAGAGACTTCGGCTGAGGATTTTCGAGCTATTACTCAAAATTTGCAGGAAGTCGGCTTTAAAGCCAGCTTTATCTCGGGGCTCATGATGCCCGTCCTTAATGCGATTTCTGATTTAACCTATCTCATCGTCGCTCTGGTAGGCGGTTTGCAGGTTATTGCTGGTCAGCTAACTATCGGGAATATGCAAGCCTTTGTCCAGTACGTCTGGCAGGTCAATCAACCTATCCAAAACCTTACCCAGCTGGCAGGTCAGCTCCAGAGTGCCAAGTCTTCGCTGGATCGGATTTTCCAGATTTTGGATGAGCCAGATGAAGTCATGGATAATACTATCCAGCTAGATAAGGACTTGACTGGTCAAGTCAGCTTCAAAGATGTAGACTTCCAATATGTGGCAGACAAGCCGCTGATTCGCAACTTTAATCTGGAAGTTCAGCCTGGTGAAATGGTGGCTATTGTCGGGCCGACTGGAGCTGGTAAGACGACCCTGATCAACCTGCTCATGCGTTTCTACGATGTGACCAAGGGCTCTATCAGCGTAGACGGCCACGATATTCGCCAGCTATCCCGTCAAGACTATCGCAAGCAATTTGGTATGGTCTTGCAGGACGCTTGGCTTTATGAAGGGACTATCAAGGAAAATCTTCGCTTTGGTAACCTTGAAGCTACCGATGAGGAGATTGTGGAAGCGGCCAAATCAGCTAATGTAGATTACTTTATCCGCACCTTACCAGGTGGCTACAATATGGAAATGAATCAGGAATCTAGCAATATCTCGCTAGGGCAAAAGCAGCTCCTGACGATTGCACGGGCTCTCTTGGCCGATCCTAAGATTCTAATTTTGGACGAGGCGACTTCTTCAGTTGATACTCGTTTGGAGCTGTTGATTCAGAAAGCCATGAAAACTCTCATGCAGGGGCGGACAAGCTTTGTCATTGCTCACCGCTTGTCCACTATCCAAGAAGCAGACAAGATTTTGGTGCTCAAGGATGGACAAATCATTGAGCAGGGCAATCACGAGTCGCTGCTGGCCGACAAGGGATTCTATCATGACTTGTATATGAGCCAATTTTCAGACAAGAAAGAAGCCTAGATATATATAAAAGGAAACTCAGCTGAGTTTCCTTTTAAAAATGACGAAAAATATTGAAGAATTTGACTGAGATTTGGGTGGGGAATGTTTAAGAAAACTCATATCTATCTGGTTTTACGATAGGACAGTTCCACGTCGTGTGGTGCCTAGAGCAATTGTCATATAAAAAAATTGATGATTAGCTATATATTTTAAATTTGTAAAAATAAGGGATTGACTCCTGAGCTGAACGAAAGCAGGAGTAAGAGTTCAAGGAATATGTAGACCAGTTGCAGTAGAGGATGAAAAGGTAGGTAATTTCTTGAACACAAGCAAATAAGTGTAGCAACAGAAAGTCTCCAGCGTAAAATTATGTTCCTAGTACATCATAAAAACATTTTGAACAAAGAAAACGATTCGATATAAAACGAACAAAAAGTTTTTAAAATTTAAAAGAGAAGTGCTATATCCTTGAAAAAGCTGCGATTATCAAAAAATGCTCTCTAAATATTCAATTTAAATCAAAATTAATTTCATGAAGTTCGTATTAAAACATATTTTGTATTATAAATCCCTTTTATTCAGTATAACTTATCCAAATATCTTGCAGAAAAGTGAGTTTATAGTTATAATGGAAAAGCATTTTAAAGTGGGAGAGGAGTTTCTAATGATTAAAAAGGGTGCTTTAACAGGCTTGCTTTTATTTGGAATGTTTTTTGGAGCTGGAAATCTAATTTTCCCCCCTCAGCTTGGGTTGGAATCGGGTCCTCAATTTTGGGTAGCGATTGCAGGGTTTGTTTTGTCTGGAGTTGGGATTGCCATCTTGACTTTGGTTGTCGGAACTTCGAATCCTAAAGGTTATATGGATGAAATTTCACAAAAAATTGCTCCTTGGTTTGCAATTGCTTATCTTGTGGTTCTCTACCTTTCGATTGGTCCTTTCTTCGCCATTCCACGGACCGCTACAACAGCTTTCTCTGTCGGAATTGAGCCAATGCTGCCGGCAGATTCTCATACGATTTGGCTTTTTATCTTCACCACAATTTATTTTGTGTTGGCGTATATCATCGCTCTTAATCCATCAAAGATTTTGGACAGTATCGGCCGCTATCTGACTCCAATTTTCGCGATTTTGATTGTCGTTTTGGTTGTTCTTGGGGCGTTCAGATATGGAGTGGCTGCTCCCCAGCCCGCTACTGCTGAGTATGCTGGATCTGCTTTTGGCGCAGGTTTCCTTCAAGGCTACAACACTCTAGATGCTCTGGCCTCAGTTGCTTTTAGTGTGGTTGCTGTAGCGACCCTAAACCAGCTCGGATTTAAAAATAGAAAAGAATATGTTTCAACAATCTGGGTGGTTGGTATCCTCGTAGCCATAGGCTTTAGCGTCCTGTATGTTGGCCTCGGATTTTTGGGGAATCATTTCCCGCTTGATACAGCTCAACTGCCTCAAGGGGCGAATATTGGAGCGTCTGTTCTTTCCTCAGCAACTCAGGCAATTTTTGGTCCAGCGGCTCAGATTTTCCTAGCGGTCATGGTAACGGTGACTTGCTTTACAACGACAGCTGGTCTCATTGTCTCAACTGGTGAGTTTTTCCATAATACTTTTCCTAAATTATCTTATAAAGTGTATGCGACTGTCTTTACTTTGATAGGCTTTGTTATAGCCAATCTTGGGCTCAATGCCATTATCCAGTATTCACTCCCAGTTCTGATGATTCTTTATCCAATTACGATTACCATTGTTATGATTATGATTGTTAATAAAATTTTGCCACTTTCGAAACCTGGGATGCAGTTTACGATTGCCATAGTTGCTTTGATTGCTGCGGCCAGCGTTTTGGCGCCCCAGTTTAAAATAAAGGGGCTAGAGAATATGATAAATTCTCTGCCTCTTGCCGGAGCCTCTCTTCCTTGGTTGCTCCCAGCCATAGCAGGTATTATTCTTTCACTTTTTCTGCCAAATAAACAAAAGAGTGAGCGTTTTGAGCTAGATTGATTCTGCAAAATCTAAGTTCTTAAAAAACCAGTGAAATTTCGATATTCGCTGGATTTTTCTTTTTCATTAAAAATAGCATAATATTAATGGCTTTTAGTGAATAGAGGTCAGCAATGAGGATAATCTGCATATGGGAAAATGGTTGTGAACTGGGGAGTTCTTCCAGTTTTTGTGCTGAATCAGTAAAATGGGGGAATTAAACTTGTTTATAAGAGCTAATGTTGCTGTGATTGTTTTTCATCATTTGGTTATTATGCAGATAGGGAGTTTCTTTTGAAAAATAATGAAAAAGATTGTATAATGAAAAGGTGATCATTAGCTTTGAGGTCTGGAGGTGATGGTGCTGCTTATACGTAAAGCCAGTGAAGAGGATTGGCAGATTATTCAGGACATTTGTACCGAAACTTGGCTGAGCACTTATCAAAAAATCTACTCATCTCAGTACATCCAGCGAGTTTTTGAAATATTTTACAGTCAAGAGCGCTTAGTAAAGGACTTGACCGAGCTCTCTCCTGAATGGAATGGCTACTGGCTGGCAGAAGTAGATGGTCAAGCTCTCGGATGCATTGGAGGCGGTATGGGGGAGGACGGTAGAGCTAATATCTATGTTCTCTATGTTTTGCCTCGAGCTCAACGATTGGGAGTTGGTCATGCCTTGGTCCGTACCTTAACGGATTATCAAAAATCGGAACATCAAGCTGTGGAACAAGCTGTCACAGTGACCGAAGGAAATACTCTCGGTATTTCTTTCTACGAAAAAGAAGGCTTTGGCTTTGAAAATGCTACTAAAAATTGGATTGATAGTAGTCAGGCCAGGGATTTACACTATTTCAGAAATATTTAAAAATAAAAAGGAGCATTTATGCAAGTTATTAAGCGTAGCGGTGAAGTTGTTGAATTTGACCCAGATAAGATTTATCAAGCTGTTTTGAAGGCAGCACAGACTGTGTATGTTCTGACGGACGATCTCCGTCAAAATCTGGCTTTGGTGACTAAAAAAGTTGTTTTAGATTTGGAAGAAGCCAAGGTAGAGCGCGCGACTATTAGCATGATTCAGTCCATGGTAGAGAATCGTCTTTTGGGAGCGGGCTACATTACCATTGCTGAGCATTACATTTCGTACCGCTTGCAGCGTGATTTGGAGCGTAGCGGCTACGGAGACCATATCGCTGTCCATCTGCATTTTGAGCAGATCCGATAAAAGTAGTTCCTCATACAACTGTATTGTGGGACGTAGGTGATGCTTGGTCTGAAATGAGGGTATCAACGCTATTTAGCTCGAATCTGAAAATATAGGAGCGAGGGAAGTGAGAATCGATGGGTTGTTGCACCTCATTGTCAACTGTAGCGATTAGAGAAAAGCTAAAATCTGGAGAGGATCAAACTGATCTTCTCTTTTTACTGTCCTTCTTCCTCTTTTTCTTGGATATTTTTCAAAAAAACTTGACAAAAATATTGACAAAGTGTATGATATTAACCAGTTAATTAACTGGTTAATGATAATCAAGGAGATTTTATGAAACAAAGTAAGAGAATTGCAACTTGGCTAAGTTTGCTGGCTCTGGCCCTATGTCTATTGGGCTGTCAGTCTCAGAAGGAGTCTGGCAACGCTAATCCATCCCAAGGCTTGAAGATTGTGACGAGTTTTTATCCTATCTATTCTATGGTCAAGGCTATATCGGGGGACCTGAATGATGTGCGCATGATTCAGTCTAGTAGCGGCATTCATGATTTTGAGCCTTCAGCTAATGACGTGGCAGCTATCTATGATGCAGATGTCTTTGTCTACCACTCCCGGACTTTGGAGTCTTGGGCAGGCGAGCTCAATCCGAGTTTGCAGCATTCTAAGGTTCAGGTCCTTGAGGCTTCTCAAGGTATGGAGCTGGATCGGGTCGTAGGCTTGGAAGATGTCCAAGCAGGGCAGGGAGTGGATGAGAAGTCGCTCTATGATCCCCATACTTGGTTGGATCCTCAGAAGGCTGCGGAGGAAGCTCAGATTATTGCCGACAAGCTGTCGGAGCTGGATAGCGACCATCGAGATACTTATCAGGCTAATGCTCGAAAATTTCAAGAACAGGCCAAGGAGCTGACCGAGCGTTACCAGAAGATTTTTGATAAGGTATCCAACAAGACCTTTGTCACCCAGCATACAGCCTTTTCTTATCTAGCCAAGCGTTTTGGGCTGACCCAGCTGGGCATTGCTGGTATCTCACCAGAGCAGGAGCCTAGTCCACGCCAGCTGACAGAGATGGAAGACTTTGTCAAGGAGCATAAGGTGCGGACCATTTTTGTGGAAAGCAATGCTTCCTCGAAAATCGCCCAGACTTTGGTCAAGGCGACTGGTGTAAAAATTAAGGAGCTGAATCCTCTGGAAGCAGACCCAACCAATCAACTGTCTTATTTAGAAAATTTAGAAGAAAATCTAGCTGTTTTAGCTAAAGATTTGAAAGAATAAAGGAGAATCATGAAAAAGAAATATTTTCTTGCTTCTGTCGCTGTCCTAGCTCTCGGATTCGGAACTTATGAGCTCATCCAATGGCAAGCTCAATCCCGACCCCAGACCAAAGATAACCAAGTAGCCTATATTGAGGACAAGACTTCGGGCGACAAGACGGATAAAAATAAAAATTTGACATCTGACCAAATCAATGACGAGGAAAGTATTGAAGCGGAGCAGATTGTCGTGAAAATCACAGATCAGGGCTATGTCACTTCCCACGGAGACCATTATCATTACTTTGATGGCAAGGTGCCTTTCGATGCTATTATCAGTGAAGAGCTGATTATCCGAGATCCTAACTATACATTGCAGGAGGCAGATATTGTCAATGAGGTCAAGGATGGTTATATCATCAAGGTGGAGGGGAAGTATTATCTCTACCTCAAGGATGCCAAACATACCAGCAATGTCCGTTCGGTGGAGGAGATTGCCCAGCAGAAGAAGCTGCATAAGACCAAGGAAGAAGGCGATAGTGGCAAATCCTCCACTACAAAATCAAGCAGGACTCGAGATTTCAGCCAGCCCAGCAAGTCCCTAGCTGCGGGAAAGACAGTCGCAGATCTTGCAGGAGTTTCTTACCAAGGTCAAGGGGGATATAGGACGGATGATGGTTATACTTTCAGTCCCTCTGACGTCATCGAGGATACTGGCGATGCTTTTATCGTGCCGCATGGCGGACATTTTCACTACATCCCGAAGAGCGAGCTGTCGCCAGCAGAATTAGCGGCGGCTCAGAGCTACTGGAATAGTAGACAGGCCGGCGGACGGGTGAATCCGCCTAACTACGCTTCTTCTAATAATTGGAATCAGAATAGTACTAGCAGTCAGGCTGGGGCTGTGTCAAATCCGAGTCCACAGTTGCCAAATCATTCAAAGATTGAGCAGCCAAGTCCTGGCTCAGCGATTACTCAGCCAAGTCCATCCAATCCGCTCCAGCCGTCTCAACCATCTCAGCCCTCCCTCCCTAGTTTGCTGCAGCAACTCTATGCCCTGCCCTTGTCTCAGCGCTATCATGAAGGGGATGGCCTAGTATTTGACCCGCTGAAAATCAGTCGCCGGACAGACAAGGGGGTTGTTATTCCACACGGAGACCACCATCATTTCATTCCTTATGACAAACTGTCAGACTTGGAAGGGCGGATTGCCCGCTTGATTCCTATAGGTTATACCTATCAGCCGCTGGGAGATCCTCTGCAAGCTTTGAAGCCTCAGCTACCGTCTCAGCCTGAGCACGACCATGGTTTTCATGCGGAAGCTGTCATCTCAAAAGATGAGGAAGGTTATGTTGTCCAACATGGAGGTCATGCTCATTACTTCTTTAAAAAGGATTTGACGGCAGATCAAATTGAAGCAGCAGAAGCTAACTTGGCTAAGCAAAAACATTCAAGCCAGTCCAGTCCAGTCAGCGCAGAATATGATCGCTATTCTCGCGATGCCAGTGATGAGGAAAAGATGGTTTATATCTCCAAGACTTATGGTGTTCCGCGCGAAGCGATTAAGATTTCCAAAGGCTTCTTCGTCTTTAACAATCCAGATCAAGCTTATGACCCGACTCATATCCACCCTTATGCTGTCAGAAAAGAGCATGTCCGTATTCCTTTAGAAACTGGGAATCCTGAGCTGGACTTTTTAAATGAGCTCTATACAACGGCTCTGCGTTCAGGTTTGTCGCCTTACAGCATTCAAGTAGAAAATGGTCAGTTTGTTATTCCCCATGGGGACCACAATCATTACATTCGTGTACAGTCTAAAGGTGTTGACTTAGGTCTAAAGAATAAACTGCCAGCCTTACAATCGGCTTATCAAGCCGGTGCTTATAGTGAAAAGCCTGTTTTAGAGAAAGTGGAAGCTCTGCTTACAGCGAGTCGAGCGATTTATGCTGACGATCTGTTGATGCAGCGTCGAATTGAGCTTGCTTTAGGAAACTTTGTAGAAACCATGAAGCAATTGCCAAGTAATTCGACAGCTGGCTATTTGGCTAGTTTGGAGCAGTTTGATAAGCACTATATTCACGTAGATAAGAGCGCTCAAACTGAGAAGCTGACGGAAGTAGATAAAAAATATCAGGAACTGGTCGATAAAATCAAACGTCTGGAAACAGACAGCTACAATGTCAATAAGACTTCCTTGCTCAGTGACTTACAGATGGCAAAGATTGAGAAAAATGAAGTTAAGATAAATGAAATCGATCAACTGCTGACCAGTCTTCAAGATTATCAAGACAGGACAGGGGTAACTTCTGTTGAATATCTAAAGGCCTTCTATCTAGCCGTCGATGATGCACGATTGCAGCCAGAGCTTCGTAAAAAAGTTGCAGACTTAGCTATGAAGCTCTACAAGTCACAAGCCTTTATCGAAGCGGTTGATTTGAAAGCCTTGTTCTTGGATCTCTATCAGACGAAGCTAGAAGTTGATAAAGCTCTTGCTAGTGGTGAGACGGCTCCAGCAAAGGGTAAAACAATTCTAGATACAGAAAAGACTGATGATCAAAACTACAAAACAGCTATCTATGGCTTCTTGAAAGAATTGTACGGTGAATTTGCACCGCAGCCAAAAGTAGAGATTCCGGATGAAACTTTTCAAGCTCTCTTCCAGCAAGGGCAAACGCTTTTAGAAAGAATCAAAGATTCTGCTAGTCAGGAAGATTATAAGAATCAATTAACGGTACTCCAAACTGATTTTCAAGCAGCTAGCAAGGATAGAGAAGCTATTTTAGCAGATGGCAAGATTCTATTGGCTAAGATGGTTGAGACCATCAAAGCTCAGCAAGCAGAAAGCAGTCCGAAAGACCAAGAGCTCTATAAGAAAATCTATGTCCTCCTTATGGCTGCCCATAAGTTGCTTGAGGAACAAAATGCTTCAGATGAAGTATTTACTAAGCTAGAAGCTTTATTTGATAAGCTTGCGGATAACAAGGTCAATAAAGAGGAATTGCTTACAGAAGTTCAGATTTTTATCGAAGGTCTTCAACATCCGGACAAAGCTGAAAAACCAGTCTCTGATGCGGGTAAATCTGAAGAGAAAGATTCCGAAGCAGGGAAATCTGCTGAAACATCTATGGAAGCTGCTTCTGCTAAGGTGTCAAGTGAGACTCAAGCTTCAGCAAGCATCAGTCCCAATCAAGCAGTCTCTGATAGCACTGCTCCAGAATCAAAAGATCAAGGGGGCAATACCGTGCAAGAAAAGTCGGATCAGTCTTCTGTTCAAGATCCTTCAACAAATGAAGTAGCAGGACAATAAGAGGTAGGCAGTTTAATCAATGCTGTCTCTCAGGAAAACTTCTGTGTTCCAGAATGTGTTGGAGTAGGTTCAACAAGGATAAATTTTACTCTGGAAATTGGATCAGAATTAGGAAAATAGAATGAAAAAGCGAACATACTAATTTCGTGGGAGATTAGCTGTGTTCGCTTTTTATATTCATTAAAGTTTATTTTTCTTGATAAGAGACGATGCCGATAATGGTATCGACAGCACGTTCCATTGTTTCTAGGCTGACATATTCGAAGCGACCGTGCATGTTTTCACCACCAGCAAAGAGGTTAGGTGTCGGAATGCCCATAAAGGAAATTTTTGAGCCATCAGTTCCACCACGAATCGGCTCAATAATCGGCTGGATGTCCAGACTTTCCATGACTGCCTTGGCGATATGGATCGGTGTCATGTCCTTTTCAATGATCTGCTTCATGTTGTAATACTGGTCTTTGAGGGTCAAGATGACGCGCTCGCTACCCAGCTCTTGGTTTATCTTATCAGCAATGACCTGCATAGCAGCTTTGCGATTTTCAAAAGCCTCTGTCTCAAAGTCGCGGACAATGTAGCTAGCCTGAGCTTCTTCGACAGTCCCGGTCAGGTTCATCAGGTGGTAGAAGCCTTGGTAGCCCTCAGTCTTCTCTGGTCGGTCGGCTTCTGGTAGCTGGTTGTGGAAGTCAATAGCCAGCTGAAGAGCGTTGACCATTTGGTCTTTGGCAGTTCCTGGATGGACATTGCGGCCTTGGAAGGTCAATTCTGCTCCAGCAGCACTAAAGGTTTCGTACTGGAGTTCTCCTAGAGGGCCACCATCTACTGTGTAGGCAAAGTCTACATCAAAGTCTTCTGCGTCAAACTTATCAGCACCGATACCGATTTCCTCATCTGGTCCAAAGCCAATTCGGATTTCTCCATGTTTGATTTCTGGATGGGCAGACAGGTATTCGATAGCGGTCATGATCTCAGCAATACCGGACTTGTCGTCTGCTCCCAAAAGGGTTGTTCCGTCAGTCGTAATTAAGGTTTGGCCCTTGTATTTATGGAGACTGGCAAAGTCAGCAGGATCTAGGTTAAAGCCGGATTGCCCAAGCGGAATCACACCGCCGTCATAATTCTCAATGACCTGTGGCTGGATGTTTTCTGCGTTGAAATCTGCAGTATCCATGTGAGAAATAAGACCGATTTTGCGCGTGAAACTTGGGTCATTTGCAGGAAGAGTACCGATGGCGTAGCCGTTAGGTAAGTAGTAGACATTTTCCAAGCCGACCCGCTTCATCTCAGGGATGAGGATATTAGTCGCAAAGTCCACTTGACTCTGGGTGCTGGGAGTAGTAGTGGAGGTCTCGTCTGAGCGTGTATTGACTTTAACATAAGTCAGAAAACGGTTTAAAAGATTAGGGTATTTCATAAAAACTCCTCTTTCATTTATTCAAATCTATTTTAGCATAATTGGGGAAAGGTGAGAAATATTTTTTACTGCTGTCGCTTCTAACTAACGTCTTAAAAACCATTTTATATAAGCGTTAAAAAATATGAATTTCACAGGGAAGGCTTTAAAAGATGAAGTCGCAAACTATTTTTCAGTTTTGGAGAGCAGCAGTCCGTTCTGTTTTATTTTTGTTTTTCAATTGTTAAAATGTCTGAATTATTAAATTTGTATTTTCTTCGTAGAGAATGGGATTTTAGGCTATTCAAGTCTTTTTTAAGATGTTAAAATGAAAGAAATTACAAGTAAACCATTGAAAGGCTAGTTTGGTTTTCACAAGGTGATTGAAGAGGAAAGATGATGAAGAAAGCAGTTCTAATGATGACTTTTGGCTCGCCAGAGGAGATTAGCTTTGAGGGAGTGGCTGAATTTTTTACCAATATTCGCCGCGGTGTCAGGCCGCAAGACCATGAGATTCAGACCCTCTATGATAACTATGTCCTCATTGGCGGAACGCCTCTGCAGCGTATCAGTCTAGAAGAGGTGGAAAAGGTCCGTCAGCGTTTATCTGGTGAGTATGCGGTTTATTTTGCCAATAAATTCTCACGTCCTTTTATCCCAGATGTGATTGAGCGGATGGAAGAGGATGGTATTGAGGATTGTATCTGTTTGATCCTAGAGCCGCATTTTTCTTACTATTCTGTTATGGGTTATGAGAAGTTTATCCAGAGTGACTCCATCCGCTTTAATATCATTAAGGAATGGTATCAAGAAGAAGCTATTCTTGATTATTGGGCAGAGGAACTGAGAAAGATTCTTACAGAAGAGGTTGGAGAGGAGACCTTCAAGATTTTCTTCTCAGCCCACAGTGTGCCTATTCTGGCCTTGGATTTCGGAGATCCTTACATTGATCAGATCTATGACAATGCCCGTTTGATTGCTGAAAGGTTAGGTCTGACAGAAGAGGATTATCTCAATGTTTGGCAAAGTGAGAGTGACATCGGACTCCCTTGGATCAAACCTGACGTGCTGGACTACATGCGCCAGCAAGAAACACATCCGCAGCATTATATTTTTGTGCCGATTAGCTTTATCAGTGAGCATATAGAGGTCCTTTTTGACAATGACGTGGAGTGTAAGGAACTTTGCGAAGATCTGGGTGTTGCCTATCATAGACCGCCTATGCCCAATGCAGATGACCGTCTAATTGACGCTCTGATTCAAAGTATCCACCGCCATAAGCATGAACCTTTCAAAGAATGTTTTCCAGAAGAAGAAACATTTGATGAATTGCAGCCGTCGGAGGAGAGCAGTCAGATTCTGGCAGAAGGTGCAGAGCTGAAAATGCCAGATTTTGTCAAGAAATTGATTGAGAAAAAAGGCCGCGAAAATGTTAAAATGCCATACTTTGTCAAGAAAATGCTGGAGAAAGCAGGAAAACTGCCTAAAAGCTGATTATGCATTTTCGTTGCTGACTTTATAACATGATTTCAGAAGGGAAATTCGCGATACTTTGGCACCAAGATTTGATCAGGGAACTGCTTTGCCAGTAGTCTTTGTGCCAGCACTAAGAATATGTAACTTTACATGGAGGAAAGCCGTTGCGATGGCCAATTATGTTTTTGGACATAATCCTTATCGGCTTTATGTTTATCATTTTCTAATTATGGAGGAGATGTAGCGGAGCACTCTGGTTGGATTAGGATCATTGTGTTAAGATCTGTTTACTGCACCGTATCAGCAGCTTTTTGACAGGAGCTAGGCACTCCCATCTTACCAGCCACCTGCAAGTATACTGGAAAATGTGAAAAAAGAAGGGAATAGAGATTTTCTAATCTCGATACTTTTTAGATTGCAACAAAAAAGGCTGAGACACTTTTGTTTCAGCCTCGCTTTGTTCTGATCAACAGTTTCCCAGACTGTTTAATCTAATAAGGTAATAAAAGATAAACTAAGTGATAACAAAATAATGTCTGAAAGATCCTTTTAATCTCAGTCTAGAGGCAAGAGGATGAAGTAAAATTTTAAAAAATTACTTCTGTCCCACCATCTTTTATATCTCATTGATTCAAAATAAACTTTTCAATAGCTGCGGCGACACCGTTCGCATCATTGGTATCTGTCACATAATTGGCTAGTTTTTTAACATAGTTGCTAGAATTGCCCATAGCCACGCCAAGACCTGCAAATTGGATCATTTCAATGTCGTTGTTGGCATCACCAAGTGCCATAATTTCTTGAGGTTCAATCTCTAAGTGTTGAGCTAATTGCTTAAGAGCTGTTGCTTTAGTAGTGCCCTTTGGCATGGCTTCGTAAATGACCGGTTGTGAGCGAACACCGCTGAAACGTTGAGAAATCTGCGAACCAAATTGTTTTTCAAAGGTATCTAACTCATTAGGCTGGGCTAAAAACATAGCTTGAAATATAATATTTTTACTGCTGATAGCTTCTTCGAGACTGATTTCTGTTGGGGTTGTGAAGACAAGGCTAGCATCATAGGTGACTAGGTCGCTTGGTTTTTCGTTAACTACTAAATAGCGTTCTTCGTCAAAAAGAGTCAGTTGGGCAGGAGTTTGCTTGGCGATTCTATCCAGATAAAGCATATCCTCTGCACTTAGCTCTTTCCAATTAACAAGCTTCCAATCCTTTGTTTGATGAGTGGAGCAGCCGTTATTGATAATGACATATTCATTATCTCCACTCAGTCCTAATTGTTCATAATAAGGTTTCACTCCGACTAGAGGGCGACCTGTACAAAGAACCAGCTTTACTCCATGTTCGACAGCTTGATGAATCGCTTGAATATGTGCTTGGGGAATTTCTTTTTGACTATTTAAAAGCGTACCGTCCATGTCTAATGCGATTAGTTTAATCATAGCATTCTCGTTTCTGTAAATGTATTTATTTTTATTATAGCATAAATGAAACGGAATATGGTATGCCTTTTCAGGACTGGTAAAAGTCACCTTTCTTATGTTATAATAAATAGAATACCCGAAAAGGAAGAGAAAAATGAATGTAGATGAATTAAAAAAGCGGCAGGAGCGGATTCGGAATTTCTCCATCATTGCTCACATTGACCACGGTAAGTCAACTTTGGCAGATCGAATTTTGGAAGCGACGGATACTGTATCCAGCCGGGAAATGCAAGCTCAACTTTTAGATAGTATGGATTTGGAAAGGGAGCGGGGCATTACTATTAAGCTCAATGCGATTGAACTTAATTATAGAGCTAAGAACGGTGAAACTTATATTTTTCATTTGATTGATACACCAGGGCATGTGGACTTTACTTATGAAGTATCGCGATCATTGGCAGCCTGTGAAGGGGCTATTCTGGTGGTCGATGCAGCACAAGGTATTGAAGCACAAACTTTAGCCAATGTTTATCTTGCTTTAGATAATGATTTGGAAATCTTACCAGTTATCAATAAAATTGACCTTCCAGCTGCTGATCCAGAGCGAGTTCGAACAGAGATTGAAGATGTCATTGGTTTGGATGCAAGCGAAGCTGTGTTGGCTTCGGCTAAAGCTGGTATCGGAATTGAAGAAATCCTCGAACAGATAGTGGAAAAAGTTCCAGCTCCGACTGGAAATGTTGAAGCACCGCTCAAGGCCTTGATTTTTGACTCAGTCTACGATGCCTATCGTGGGGTAATCCTGCAAGTGCGGGTGATGGACGGTGTGGTCAAGCCAGGAGATAGCATTCAGCTCATGAGTAATGGCAAGACCTTTGATGTAACTGAGGTCGGCATCTTTACGCCCAAGGCCGTTGGTCGTGATTTCTTGGCTACTGGGGATGTTGGTTATATCGCAGCCTCTATCAAGACGGTACAGGATACTCGGGTCGGAGATACAGTGACCTTGGCGGACAATCCAGCTGCAGAGCCACTAGCTGGCTACAAGCAGATGAATCCTATGGTCTTCGCTGGTCTCTATCCTATCGAGTCCAATAAATACAATGACCTGCGTGAGGCTCTCGAAAAACTCCAGCTAAACGATGCCAGTCTGCAGTTTGAACCAGAAACATCACAGGCATTAGGATTTGGTTTCCGTTGTGGATTCCTGGGCTTACTGCACATGGATGTCATTCAGGAGCGTTTGGAGCGTGAGTTTAATATCGATCTGATTATGACGGCGCCATCCGTTATCTATAAGGTCAATATGACAGATGGTACTTCGCTTGATGTGTCCAATCCGAGCGAGTTTCCGGACCCGACCAAGATTGATTCCATTGAGGAGCCTTATGTCAAGGCGCAGATTATGGTGCCACAGGAATTTGTCGGAGCGGTGATGGAGTTGGCTCAACGCAAGCGCGGTGACTTTGTGACCATGGACTATATCGATGATAATCGGGTCAATGTCATTTATCAAATCCCACTTGCTGAAATCGTCTTTGACTTCTTTGACAAGCTCAAGTCCTCTACTCGTGGCTATGCTAGCTTTGACTATGAAATTTCTGAGTATCGCTCGTCCAAGCTGGTGAAGATGGATATTCTCCTCAATGGCGACAAGGTTGATGCTCTCAGCTTTATCGTTCACAAAGAATTTGCCTATGAGCGCGGTAAGCTGATTGTGGACAAGCTCAAGAAAATCATCCCGCGCCAGCAGTTTGAAGTACCAATTCAGGCCGCTATCGGTCAGAAAATCGTGGCTCGGACAGATATCAAGGCCCTGCGTAAGAACGTCTTGGCTAAATGTTATGGTGGTGACGTTTCTCGTAAGCGCAAACTCCTAGAAAAACAAAAAGCTGGTAAAAAACGGATGAAAGCTATCGGATCTGTTGAAGTTCCGCAAGAAGCCTTCCTCAGTGTCTTGAGTATGGATGATGAATAACATCCAGTGGATGTTATTCACCCGATTCAAGAGATAAATTAAATGACAGTTTAAAATCCTAGCAAGCTAGGATTTTTTATGTATCGTGTAAAAATGAGCTAGAACAAGATGGAATGAAACTACTATGATGAACAGAAAAGTTGAAAGAAGGGCTTTTCTCACACAATCAATCCCTTACAAAAGAAAGATATACTAGAAAAATCGCTTGAATTTGTTCAAAACTTTTCGTTTCGAGGCTGTCGGAGATGGTTATATTACGTTGTATAGTGCCTCTGGGATGTGTGAGTTAAAAGTGAAACTTTCTTTTTAAAAAATCTTAAAAAGAAGCAGTCTATCAACTTGAGAATGTTCTAAAACAGTTTGTAACAAAAATACCAGAATCAAGCCAGAGTTGGTAGTTCTGACAAAAATTAAATCTTTAGTCAGGTCCAGAGGGGCTAAAATCGGAAGTGTAGCAATCAAATGGAGATATTATTTTTAACTTCGTATAGATTACACCACAATGACGCTCCTTGTCTTTAGTTATCAGATTAGACAGTAAATGTTTTTTGCAAATGGATAAATATGGTAAAATATAGTTATTGGTACAATTTACTCTTGTGGAAAGGAGTTTTTCTATGAAAAAGAAATGGATTTTATTGCTTATGATGGGCTTAATAGGCTTGACATTGAGTTCCTGTGTATTATTTCCTAGGAAAACGGGGAGAGTTAAGTCGTTTTCAACGAGTGAGACTTTCTCTTTAAGAGGTGATAGCAGCTCAAGCTCCAGTGCGGATGATAGTTTGGTCACTGCAGAAACCAAACGTGTCGGTTCAGATGACTATGGCTACATCAGCATTCCAAAGAACTGGGTTAAGTTTACTGATTTAGGTGGTGGAGACAGTATCCAGTATACAGATGGTTCCGGCTACAACATTGTCAGTATGAATGCCTATACGAAGGAAAAAGCTAATATTGGAGAAGGTGAGGATTTCACGGCCGAGACAATCGCAAATCGCATATATTATAATTGGAGCGAGAATAAAGAGGCTGAGAAATTTTGGGGAGCAAAAACGACTGTTTCAGGAAATGATGCTTATCAAGTAAATGTCAATATGAAATCTGGGCAATACCTCACTAGCTGGATTTTCAAACAAAAGGATAAGATCTATCTCATCTCCTTTGAAGGGGACTCAGATACTCTCGGTAAATTCGTTTATTATATTGAATACACTTGGGATGAAAAGCTAGAAGAGTCAGGAAAATCGAATATCTAAAAATGAAACAGCAGTTTTTATTAAAAGCTGCCGTTTTTTTATTTTATGGTATAATGCTAAGTGTCAAATGCCTATGAATAGAGAGAATGAGAGACCATGCCTCAAGAAATTGACCTTGAAAAGTACCACCAACTAGCCCTGCAAAAGCAGAAAGAACACCGAAAATTTTTAGCCAGTCTCAAGAAAAAGCCACCAAAAAACCTCGATAAGATTGCCCAGCAGATCCATGATGAGGTCTTTGAAGAGATTGACTGTACAGCCTGTGCTAATTGCTGTAAGACTTTAGGGCCAGACTTTAAGGAAGCTGATATTGTCCGTATTGCCAAGTATTTTAAGATGAAGCTGCCGGCTTTTGAAGAGGAATTTCTGCAGGTGGACGAAGACGGCGACAAGGTTTTCAAGGCGATGCCTTGTCCGTTTTTAGGCGGAGATAATCTCTGTTCTATCTATGATGTTCGTCCCAAAGCTTGTCGTGAATTCCCTCATACAGATCGTAAAAAGATCCACCAAATCAACCATCTGACCATTAAAAATACCCTGACCTGTCCAGCGGCTTATCTCTTTGTGGAGAAGCTGCGGGAGAGATTGTAGAAATCCCCTAAATCTTGTACAAAAATTCTGGGGCGAAAGTATCTTAGAACTGCTAGACTATAGTTAGGAGGTAGGCAGAAAAGAATATGATGCATCAATTCAATCGAACCATAGAATATCTGGAAAGTAAGTTGGACGCAGAAGTGGATTTGCAGAAATTCCAGCAGCTATCGGGCTATTCTTATGCTCTCTTTAGCAGGCTCTTTTCCATCCTAGCAGATACGACTTTAGCAGAATATTTGCGCAATCGCAGGCTGTCAGAAGCTGTGACAGACTTGCGGGAAAGCTCTGAGAAAGTTATTGATATAGCACTCAAATACGGCTATGAGTCTGCGGATGCCTTTAGCGCAGCTTTCAAGAAATTCCATGGTGTAACCCCCTCAGAAGTTAGGAATGGAAAACCTTATCGGGTCTTTCCTAGACTTCAATTATCCTTAAAGATTACAGGAGGAAAGAACATGGATATCAAGATTCAAAAAAAACCTGCTTTGACCGTGGCAGGCGTCCTATTGGAAGCTATCGACAATAGCCAGTGCCCATCTGATTGGGAGCAGCTCTATGCAAATCACAGCTTTGAAAGCTTAGAAAGTATGGGCAGTGGCCAATCCTTTGGCCTCTGCTCTGATGTCAAAGAGGGTGAAATCATTAACTACATGGCGGCTTATGATGTGACGGATAAAGCGAAAGCAGAAGCCCTAGGCCTTTCTATCAAGGAAATCCCAGCAGCTGAATATGCCATCGTACCAGTCAAGGGGGCTATACCTGCCAGCATCCACCATGCTTGGAAATATGTTTTGGAAGTCTTCTTCCCAGAAACAGGTTATCGCCACTCAGGAGCACCAGACTTTGAAGTTTACACCGAGGGAGACATGTCCTCGCCAGACTATCAAATGGAACTCTGGATACCTGTGGTGAAATAAAATGGTGATTGCAAGTCATTTTTTAGGTGTCAATTACAGAGGAGGAGATGCTATGCAAATGTATTTTGGGGACGTTTCTCTCTGTTATACATATTCACTTGCAATGGCGCTGCATTCGTATGGTTATGATGTTCGCCCTGAGTTTTTGGAAGCCATTATGGTGATGGGAAATGGTGCTAGTATTATAAAGGAAGATGAAAAGCACCCCTTAGTCTTCTTGGATAATGGGATGCCAGATAGTTCTATCAGCCATTCTTTAAACATTCTGGGCTTTACATATGATGAATACTATATAAAGGATTCAAATGCTGTGAATCATATCTCTATCAGAGAGAGCTTAAGTAAGTTCTTGCTCAGCGGACCAGTTGTTCTTGGCCCTTTGGACATGGGGTATCTGACTTATAATCCCAATCATATTCATTTGTATGGGGTGGACCATTTTGTTTCAGTTTATGATCTAGATGATGAGTTTATCTATTTCCATGATCCAGCAGGTTTTGCTTGTATGAAAATGACTTTCTCAGAATTTTCGAATGCCTGGGAAGCTAAAAATATCGACTATAAAAGAGGTTCTTTCTCCATGTGGGGAAACTTCCAAAAAATCAAATCTCCAACTTCCAAAGAGATTTACCAGAAAACATCTATACTGATGAAGCAACGATATGAGCACGGCGAGGAGAATGTGATAGCAAGATATGCCAAGTCGGTAGCGGACAATAGCTTGAATGAAGAACAAAAACATCTTCATCAATACTTTAGCTTCAAATTAGCTTCTATCAGAAATCTATACATGAGCAACTTCTTAAAAGACCACGATACGGTCAGATCTGAAATAAAAGAAAATTTAGCAAGATTATTCAGCCAAGCTCATCTATTTTGTATCAAGGAAGATTATCAGAAACTGTCAGAAGTCTTGTATGATATTGCAGCGTTAGATAATAAATTTAGAGATTTGTGTATTCACTATAAAGAAGAGTAGAAGAAGTTAGAAAAACGAAGATGCTGTTTGGGAAATAAAAGAATGTAATGCAGCAGGATCAAAACCAGAGTCACCAGACTATCAAATAAATCTCTGGATACCAGTGGTGAAATAGATTAGAAATCAGCCGTTTATTTTTGAGCGGCTGGTTTTTTATGTATTGTGGTATAATGAAGCTACTACAGTTACAGAAAGGATTTCGATTTTGTCATACAAATTTCTACTTTTTGAAATCAATAGTGATTAGCTGATACAACTAAATGATTAAAAAGCCTTGAAATAGCGTGGTTTCAGGGCTTTTTCTCGCATCTTAGAGGTTAATCAAGACTTTTCTAAATAGTAGTTTGGTAGAGCAGGAGCTAGTTTTCGATTGAAAATGAATAATCGTTTGGATAGTATCAAATCGTTAGAATGTAGGAGATACATTACCACTGACTTACCAGACGGAATGTGTGTTTCCATGCTCCTAAAAGCCCAGAAACCTTTGAACGAAAGGGGATAAGAAAAGCGATACTCTTTGTAGGGACTTCGGTAATATTATAAGAACAGCAACCTGATGAGGTTTGTTGTTTTTTAGTACCTTTAATGGTATAATAAATCAGAAAATAATTGTAGGAGTAACCATAATGGCCAGAGCAGATGTTGAGTGTAGATTGAAAAAGATATCTATAGAAGATGATGGAGTTTTATGCTACAATGGGAAGCAGTTTTTAACTGAAAATAGACTACCAGCTTTTCAAAATATAGAGTTTAAGCGGGTTTTATCTAATGGTGCGAACGGTATCACTTTCATTGTATTTCATAAGTATTTAAAAATTGAACAATTGGTTAAACTATACTTTATCACAGATGATAAATTTGAATTCAAAGCAATTGAGGAAACTAAGAAAAACAGCAATGTGAAACTTGGAGATACTATTGCAAGGGTATACGATAGTGGTAAATTGATTTTTCCAGTACCCGTATATTATTCGATAATGGAATTAGTAGAAAACTCTATAACATTAAAGGATTATTTGAAGGCCAGAGCAAGTCTTATATCAGTGTTACAAGAGATATCCCCATCTAGTAAGGAACTGAACAAAGACTCCGTATTTGATTTTATTCTTCAAGAGGGATTGAATCTGTGCATTTATTTCTTGAGAGATATTTCGTATTTGATAAAGTATAAGATTAGGCATGGAGATTTGAATCCAGGGAATATTATGATTGGAGGTTCAATATTAACTGAACATCTTATTAGATTACTTGATGAATATAACAAAATCAAGAAAAATAAAGAAAGTGATCCAGTTGAGTTTGAGAAAATCAAAAAGGAAATATTATTTTATAAAAAGAATTGCTTTCAAAAAATATCTGTCGGTGAAATCAGGCAAGATAGTTTACAGGTTAAATTAATCGATTTAGGTACTAGTCATGTAAATCCAAGTACTGTTAAAAAAACTAATCAGAGGGATTCATGGTTTATTTTCTCTACAATTCGAAAGATTTTATCACCGATATTTGATGAGTTGTCAATTGATTTTCATGATTATTTTTATTTGAAACAAGTTGGTGAAAGCCATGTGAAAAAATTAGAATATAATTTCAAACTAGAAGAGTATTCTGAATTAAGGGACTACTATGAATCTAATCTGTATCCTTTTGTTCAATTTCATGTTGAAAATGGTAAATTGGATTTATCAACTCTTTCTGTTGATGAAAAATCTAGTATTATACAGCAATGGAGCACTCACAATTCATTTTCTGATGAGTTAGATGTACTAATTCAAGAGTATACGAATAGTCCTCTATCAACAGTTTCAAAGGTTGATGATATAATTATTAAAATGTTAATCGAAGAAGGAGAAATTTTCAACAATTTACAAATCCTACCTCATAAATTGCAATTTAAACTGGTTTCGAAGGAATTGATGTTTGAGAGTAGTACTCAATATAATGGACAGATTCCTTATCAAATGTTAAGTTATGAAATGTTCAAGTTTGTAGCGGTTACGAACTTACTACTTGGCTTAATATTTCATCAAGGAAACTTTGATTCGTTAGGAGTCCAATCTAATCCAATTTATAGAGATCTAGCAAGTATTATTAATTATAATAATGTATCTTCAGTTGAAGATGTTTCACATAGATTTTTTATTTCAGATATTTTTGATTATAAATTTTATGAAACAGGTAGTATACTTTTAAATTTAAATGAAGATAAGAAGCTATGGTCTAACAATATTTTAATTGATTTCGATTCGTACATTAATGATTTTATACAAGCTGTTGAATTAGTCAAATAGTATGAAACCAACTTTTTTAAGACTATATTTCGACGTAGTATAGAAAAACTCTTATCACATGTGGAGTGTTAGTCTGCTCGTAAAAGTTTATTAACACTTGAACAAAATGGATTATGAAAAGTCTTGATACCAAGGCTTTTTGTCGTATAGGTTGTAAGTATCAGGGTAAAGACCAAAGGTGAGTGTCTAGGTCTGATAGTATAGTCACAGGGAGATTTATTCCCTTTTACACATGGGGTATGCTTTTGTTTCCATTGACAAGGGAAATATGTAAACGAACGTATCCTGATAAGTTCTTCAACCATAGTAGAGCAGTTTTTAGAACAATTTTTGATACAATATTCATTCTATGATATACTTTACTAAATATTGTAGGATACGAGGAGGCTAGATATGTTAAATTGGAATAGCGACGGTCAATATTATGATGTTACTGTGTTTCCGAGTGTGGATTATTCGGTTTTAAATGAGCCGAAATTTGAAGGTGACTCTTTACGGAAAGTGGTATTAAGAAAGATTCCCCTAAAAAATTATTTTGTAAACGTATTGCAGAATGTATTGCATGATACTAGACCTAAGATTGATGGTAAAGACCGTGGACACTTAATTGCAGATAGTTTTCAAAATTACCTACTCACTCAGCCCGAAATTGATGAACATCAAAGTGATGTAAATCAATTTTTTGGAAAAGGAAATAATGTGAATATAAGGGCACAGTCTCCTGAGTCAAATAGAAATTCAACAAAACTTGCTGGTCAATTAAGGTTTGAACAACTTGTCATCGATTACTTAAAAAAATCAAGCAAGGGTGAAGTGTATTTCGAAATTGAAGAGACTACCATTGATGAAATATTCGGTCGTCGCATCTTTATCAAATTCTTAAACTCTGATGAGAGTGATATTCACGTTTTTATTCCAGAGGAGAGATAATAGTGTTTTACTAATCTTTTAAAGTATCCATGATTAAAGGCATGAGGAGCTATCTCACGCTTGTTACAGTCTTCTGGTAACTGTACTTCTTAGTTAGCTTACTTTCTGTAAGTTCCTCAACGTCAAAGATGAAGTAGTGGTCACGGTTATCTTTAGCGTTCTCTTTATTGAGCTTGAAGTAGTTCTTTCGTGACTTGTGCATGGTAAGCATAATGTCATCTGTTAAAAAAGTACAAAGGAGATGCATTACTTCAAAAGACATTTGTGACGGATTTCCTGACTAAATCAAGCAAAGTCAATGAAGGGGAGTTACCCCAGTACTATGTTGAGAATAATCATGAAGCCATCATTGCAAAAGAAGTTTTTGAATTAGTACAAGCTGAGTTAAAAAAACAAACTTACAGGAAAAGTTCTAAGGCTGTTTTTTCAGGAAAACTTATATGTGAATCATGTGGATCAGCTTTCGGTAGTAAGGTTTGGCATTCGAATACAAAGTATCGACGTGTGATTTATTGTTGTAATCATAAATATGATGGGGAGAAAAAGTGTAGCACTCCACACGTCACTGAAGCTGAAGTCAAAGAGTGGTTTATTCAAGCATTGAATAAACTTATAACTAATAAACAGGAAATCATTAATAATATGAATGCCTTGCTTAACATAGAGAAGGAACCAGAAGATTAGATAGAGAGATTCTGATACTTGAAAAGAAACTAAATGCATTGGAGAGTGAGGTTGAACAATTCATTAGAAGTAACACCATAAAAGTTCAAGAGCAAACAAGCTTTCAAGAAAATTATCAGCATCTATGTGAACTGTACAATACATCAAAGGCGAACCTTGAGAAACTAACAGCTGAAAAGAATGATAAACAAAGTCGAGTGATGAAGCTCTCTAATTTTGTTAGTTCCCTCTTTCGGCAAGAAGAGCTTATAAATGAGTTTAATGAAAAAAATTGGCATACATTTCTCAAGCAAGTCTTCATCACAGACAATAAAACTGCAATCTTTACTTTCAAAAGTGGGCAGGAAATAGAATTATGATAGTAGTCAACTAGAGAGGTGACTGCTATTTTTATGGTATAATGTAAACATATTTGGACAAAATGTTAAATTTTGCCCCCCTAGAAAGGAAACTTCCCAAATTGTATTACAAATTTCTACTATTCGACCTTGATCACACGCTATTAGATTTTGATACGGCAGAAGACATCGCGCTGACTCAGTTTTTGGAGGAGCAGGGCGTGACGGAGATTCAGACCTACAAAGATTATTATATTCCCATGAACAAGGGGCTTTGGCGGGATCTGGAGCAGGGTAAAATCACCAAGCCAGAGCTGGTCAATACGCGCTTTTCTCGTCTTTTTGCTCATTTTGGCATTGAGAAAGATGGCGCCGAGTTAGCCCTTCTCTATCAGCAGCATATTGCTCAGCAAGGACAAACATATGCTGGTGCTAGCGAGCTTTTGGACAGTCTGACAGCAGCTGACTATGAGATTTACGGAGCGACCAATGGCATCACGGCTATTCAGACCGGCCGCATGGCCAATTCCGATATTTCTCCTTATTTTAATCATATTTTTATCTCGGAAAAGATGGGGACTCAGAAGCCTGAAGTTTTATTTTATGAAAAAATAGCAGAGCAGATACCAGATTTTGATCTGTCTCAGGCTTTGATGATTGGAGATTCCTTGACAGCAGATATTGCTGGCGCCAATAATGCAGGACTGGACTCTCTCTGGTACAATCCCAAGCGGTTGGTAAATGAAAGTCTTGCTCAACCGACTTATACCGCTTCCTCTTATGAAGAAATTAAAAAATTGCTGATTTGAAAAAATTTTTAACTCTGTCAAGAAAAAAACTTGACAGCTGTTTTTAATCTGCTATAATAGAACATGTGCTTAATAGCTCGGCTATTTCACCGAAATAAAAAATAAGAAAAGAGATATTTTAAAAATGGCAGTAAAAATCCGTTTGACTCGTATGGGTTCTAAGAAAAAACCTTTCTACCGTATCAATGTTGCAGACTCACGTTCACCTCGTGACGGACGTTTCATCGAAACAGTTGGAACTTACAACCCACTTGTAGCTGAAAACCAAGTGACTTTGAAAGAAGATCGCGTTCTTGCATGGTTGGCTGATGGAGCTCAACCTTCAGATACAGTTCGCAACATCCTTTCAAAAGAAGGCGTATTGAAGAAATTCCACGATTCAAAATACTCTAAATAATAGAAGTGCAGGTTGATATATGGACACGATTGAAAATCTCATTATTGCGATAGTGAAACCTTTGATTTCACAGCCAGATGCCTTAACTATCAAGATTGAAGATACACCTGAGTTTTTAGAGTATCATCTTGATCTTGATCCAAGTGATGTTGGACGTGTAATCGGTCGTAAGGGGCGTACTATCTCCGCTATAAGGACGATTGTTTACTCTGTCCCAACCGAGTACAAAAAAGTACGCATCGTCATTGATGAAAAGTAAAAGCAACGAATTTTCGTTGCTTTTTTAAGTGGGCAAAAGAGGATCTTCACTTATTGTTACTGTTGATAAAAGTTTTTTAAAAGCTGCTTCATATAGAGCAGCTTTTTAATCTAATTCGTTGCGATTTCATTTAATAAATCGTCAGCAGTGGTTGTTGGATTGATGCGAACACGATTGAGTGAGAGTAGACCATCAGCAAGTGAAGCAAGGCCGTGATTGGTTGTTACGCCCATCTTATAGCCGAGGCTTTCAGCTATTTGCAGAGTAGTATCGCTGTAGCGTCCGGATGGATAGGCAACAGTTGTGGTGTTTTGTGAGAGATTGTTATCCAAAAAGGCTTTTGAATCTCGTAATTCAGTGGTTTGCTGATCAGCTGATGTAGCAGAAAGGTCAGGGTGGTTGACAGTATGATCCTCAAAAGACATGCCTTGTGCTTTCATCTCTTTCATCTCTTCCAGAGTCAACATATCCTCTCGACCTGCTTCGACAAATCCAGTGATGACATTGTTGGTGGCCTTCATCTGGTACTTTTGAAGCAGCGGGAAGGCATTGGTGTAAAAGTCTTTTAAACTATCATCAAATGTCAGCCAGACTACTTTTTTATTTTCAGGCAGGACATTTTCTGTCAAGACCTTGTAGGCTTCATCGGGAGTTAAAGTATAATACCCAGCTTCTTTCAGAGCTTGCAAGTGGCTTTCAAAAGTGCTTGGATCTACAATTAAACCTGCATTTGTAGCCTCAGAGGGATCCATCACATGGATAGCATGATACATTAAAATTGGAATTTTGACTGGCTGATCCTGCTTTACCCATTTTACGGTTGAAGCCTTGCTCGAATCATCTTCATTTGTGACATTAGAAGCAGGTGTAGAGGTGGATTGCACTGTCTGACTACCTTCAGTGGTCTGTTTGTTGAAGGAGAATTTGGTATTCCAAAGATAAAATCCTCCTATGACCAAAACGAGGAGTAAGAAGAGGTTGAATATAGCTAAAAAGATAGCTCTTTTCTTAGCTTTGCGTCTTTGCATGCGATTTCCAGTGTGTTTACCTGCCATAATATCTCCTTCTAATCTTATGAACTTTTAAATTTTTACCTATATTATAACAAAACTACAAATAGATTTGTAGGCATTTCTATATAATTTTGTTATAATATTTTTTATATAAGAAATATTCAAGGAGTTCTTCATGTCTGTTAAAATTGCTTTACTTGGTTTTGGAACGGTTGCCAGCGGTGTTCCTTTCTTACTGAAAGAAAACGGAGAAAAGATTGTTCAGGCTGCCCATTCAGAGATTGAGGTAGCTAAGGTCCTAGTTAAGGATGATGCTGAAAAGGAACGTCTATTAGCTGCTGGGAATGATTTCAACTTTGTGACCAATGTGGATGAAATCTTAAATGACGACGAGATTGCTATTGTAGTGGAGCTGATGGGGCGGATTGAGCCAGCTAAAACCTTTATTACACGTGCGCTTGAGGCAGGTAAGAATGTGGTAACTGCCAATAAAGATTTACTGGCGGTTCATGGTTCGGAATTGTTAGATATTGCTCAGAAAAATGGCGTTGCTCTTTATTATGAAGCTGCTGTTGCAGGCGGTATTCCAATTTTGCGTACACTGGTCAATTCACTGGCATCTGATAAGATTACTCGCGTTCTGGGGGTAGTCAATGGAACTTCTAACTTCATGATGACCAAGATGGTAGAAGAAGGCTGGTCATACGAAGCTGCCCTTGCAGAAGCACAACGTCTAGGATTTGCTGAAAGTGATCCGACCAACGACGTTGATGGAATCGACGCAGCTTATAAAATGGTCATTCTCAGCCAATTTGCTTTCGGCATGAATATCAAGTTTGAAGATGTTGGCCACCAAGGCATTCGCAATATCACGCCTGAAGATGTCGCAGTTGCTCAGGAATTGGGCTATGTGGTTAAATTAGTCGGGTCTATCGAGGAAACACCATCCGGAATTGCTGCTGAGGTGACACCTACTTTCTTGCCTAAAGCACATCCCCTAGCTAGCGTAAATGGCGTAATGAATGCGGTCTTTGTCGAGTCAATCGGTATTGGAGAGTCTATGTATTATGGTCCAGGTGCGGGTCAGAAACCAACTGCTACCAGTGTTGTTGCAGATATCGTCCGTATTGTCCGCCGTCTAAACGAAGACACTGTCGGCAAAGCCTTCAATGAATTTAGTCGTGAGCTAGTTCTGGCTAAGCCTGAGGATGTGAAGAGCAGCTATTATTTCTCTATTTTGGCTCCAGATGCTAGAGGTCAAGTCTTGCATTTGGCTGAAATTTTCAATGCTGAGGAAGTATCATTTAAGCAGATTCTTCAAGAAAGCAGCGATGGCGAAACAGCTCGTGTGGTGATTATCACACACGCTGTTAGCAAAACTCAGCTAGAAAATGTAGTGGCTAAGTTGCGTGAGGTACCAGAGTTTGAATTGCTCAATACCTTTAAAGTATTAGGAGAATAAGATGAAAATTATTGTACCAGCAACTAGTGCCAATATTGGGCCTGGCTTTGACTCAGTTGGTGTCGCTGTCTCCAAATATTTGGAAATTGAAGTCTTGGAGGAGAGTCAGGAGTGGGTCATTGAGCATGACATCAATCCTAGAATCCCAACTGATAAACGTAATTTACTAATTAAGATTGCCCTGCAATTAGCCCCAGACCTTCATCCTCGCCGTCTGAAAATGACCAGTGACATTCCTTTGGCGCGTGGTCTTGGATCGTCCAGCTCCGTTATCGTTGCAGGAATTGAACTGGCCAATCAACTAGCAAATCTGAACTTATCTGATCATGAGAAGCTTAAGATTGCGACAAAAATCGAAGGTCATCCTGATAATGTTGCTCCTGCAATCTACGGGAACCTCGTGGTTGCCAGTTCCTTCCACAATCAGGTCTCAGCAGTTGTATCAGACTTTCCAGAGGCTAGCTTTATCGCTTTCATCCCTGATTATGAGTTAAGAACAGTTGAAAGCCGCCGTGTCTTGCCAAACCGTCTGTCTTATAAGGAAGCAGTTGCAGCGAGCTCCATAGCAAATGTGGCCATTGCAGCACTTTTAAAGGGAGATATGAAAACAGCTGGTCGTGCCATTGAATCAGATCGATTTCATGAAAGGTACCGTCAGCCGCTCATCAAAGAGTTTTCTGATATCAAGTTTTTAGCCAGAAAACAGGGCGCTTTTGCGACCTATATCTCTGGAGCTGGACCGACTGTTATGGTCTTATCTCCGCGAAATAAAGCTGAGCAGATTTACAAACTAATCAAGGAACAAGGTTTTGACGGTCAGGTTTTCCAGCTGCAAGTGGATACTCAAGGTGTACGTGTAGAAGAGTAAAAGCGATCTAGAGAATATTCATAGATTTTGTTGCTGTAATAGCTGACAAATTTTAACATTGAGAGAGAAGGCAGCTTCTCTCTTTTTTATAGTTCAATATGACTCATTTAAGTCCTTAACAAAGCTTTTATATGATAGTGTTCATTGAATATTTCATAGTCTATTAATATTTGACAAAGGTGTTTTTTTAGACTACACTTAGGTTGAAAACGTTTTTCTTATACTATTATTTAGAAAGGATGTTGAAAATGGCGAAATTAGATAATAAGGTAGCTTTAATCACAGGAGCTGCTGCTGGACTTGGAAAAGGGATTGCCCTTGTTTATGCTAAATATGGAGCGAAATGTTGCTTGATTGATCTTGATTCAATAGAGCTGGAAAAAACTGCTCAAGAACTTCGAGATTCTTATCAGGCAGAGGTCATTACTTTTGTCGGAGATGTATCGAAAAAAGAAGATATGGAAGCAGCGGTGAGAAAGATAGTGGAGCAATTCGGTTCTTTGGATATTGCATGTTGCAATGCCGGTGTTTGTCAGTTGGCTCCGTTTGAGGAAATGAGTGACCAAATGAGAGATTTCCATATTGATGTGAATATTAAGGGTGTTTGGAATACCTGTCAAGCTGTTATCCAACCTATGCTCAGACAAGGAAAAGGTGCGATTGTTATTGCTTCTTCAGTGACAGGAGACATTGTAGCTGATGCCGGAGAAGCGGCCTATGCTATGACTAAGGCAGCTCTTGTCGGTTTGACAAAATCCTTGGCTGTTGAATATGCTGATCGTAATATTCGGGTCAATTGCACTCAGCTCGGCTATGCTCGTACACCTATGGTGGAAAAGATGGCAAAAGAGTCAAATCCTGACGATCCAGAAAGTGTTATCAATGACATTGCCCGTGGTGTACCAATGAAACGTCTGGCAAAACCAAACGAGGTTGGTGAACTTTTTGCATTTCTAGGAAGCGATGAATCCTCTTATTTAACAGGTTCTCAAGTTGTTATTGATGGAGGTAGTACTTTGCCGGAAACCATGAGTATGGGGACAAATTAGAAAATTAAGAATTTGTATTTATGAAGGTAGCTTTAGCAGACGAAGGGTTATCAATCAAAAAATTCAAAAGGTGTTGGAATTGTTACTGCGGTTTCGATACCTTTTATTTTGTACAGAGGAAAGCGATAACCTAAATCCTGAGCATCCATGATTATGATTTCTTACTACTACAGAGTTGATGTTAAACAAATAACCCCCTTGTCCAGATAGTTACAGTAGAAAGCGGTGGACCCCCCAAGGATGAAATCAACAGACTAATGACCAATCAGGGAGGTTTCCAGTGCAGGTTAGTGTAGGCAAGTAAATAATCAATCAGCAAGCCAAGATGTTTCCCTTGATTTTCATGAACTCTTGCCAACTAGTTTGCTCGTTTTTGAAACCCTTTGCAAAATTTGTTATACTATCAATAGAAAAGGAGTGATTTTATGAGTTTAACCAGCCAGCTTATTACAGCAGATTTTCCGGATTTGGACAAAGTAGAAGCCTTGAATATTGAGGCTTTTCCGGAAGAGGAGAGGGTGTCGCTCAGTGAGTTTTTGCGTTATGAAGATCAGGAAGAGGCTAATTTTTTCGCTTTTTATCATGAAAATGAGTTTGTTGGATTTGCTTTTGCTATTTCCAATGAACAGGCTTTTTATGTCAGTTTTTTTGCCATTATGCCTCACCTGCGCAGCCATGGATATGGTGGGGAAATCATTGATAAGCTGGTAAATTTTTATCAGCGAACCATGCTCTTAGAGATTGAGCGTCTGGATGAGCTTTGTGACAATCCTGAGCAACGCCAGGCTCGCTGGGACTTTTATCAGCGTAAGGGATTCCGCTCAGCCAATGCTTTTTTGGAATATGACGAGCTTAGTTTTGAAATCCTTTATCGAGGAGAATCTTTTGATGAGGAAGCCTATCGAGATATCTTCCGCCGCCTTCAGGAGGAGCATTATTTCGACTTTGAAATCAAGCACAGACGTTTCAGCGACTACTAAAAATAGAGTTTATTGGTAGAAACTGTCGCCTTTGCTTAAGAAAAAGGATGAAAGTAAAGTTATAGTTCAGCTTATTTAGAAAAATAATCGAACAGCAAGGAAGAGATATAATGGATAAGGATATTAAACTAGTGGCAGTAGATGTAGATGGAACCTTTGTCCGTTCAGATTATACTTATGATGTGCCACTCTTTAAGCGAATTTTAGCTGCGATAGATAAAGAATGTCCTCTGCGGACTAGAAAGTGCCTATTGCGAGCGAGGGACAATCAGTCAAGATTTTTATGAGCTGACCAATCACTATTATCATCGCCTGCAATGGGTAGATGATTTCAAGGACGTACAAGATACTATTCTTAAGTTTTCCCCGACAGTTCCGGTGGATAAGACCTATGACTACTATGATCTCTTTCGAGAAAAGCTAGCTGGGAAGGTCGAGCCGACTACCAGTGGCCATGCTATTGTCGCAGTAGATTATGCCATCAAAGTTAGAAACTTGCAGAGTCCAGATGATTTGCAGCGGGCTGTCAAGGAAAGAGAAGGGCAGATAGAGCTAGCCTCTGCTTTTATTAGATCAGGAAAGGAAACTTTATGAAGCATTTATTTTCACGCTTGTCACCAGCGCAAAAGATTATCTTGTCTTTTCTTCTGGTGATATTCTGTGGCTCCTTGCTACTCAGTCTGCCTTGGGTGCAGACGGCAAGTTCCCAAGCGGGCTATCTGGATCATCTTTTTACAGCTGTCTCGATGGTCTGTGTGACAGGGCTTTTTACTCGATCGGTTGTGGATACATACAATGTCTGGGGCCAGCTCCTTTGTATGCTGCTTATTCAGATTGGTGGATTGGGAATCCTGACTTTTATCGGATTTTTCACCATGGAAAGTCGGAAAAAGCTCAGCCTCAAGGATCGCTGTATTCTGCGGGATAGTTTTAGTTATGGGCACAATCGTACCTTAGGTCAATTTGTCCGTTCGATTTTTATCACGACTTTTACTATCGAAGGACTGGGTGCGCTCCTTCTCATGATTCGCTTCATTCCCAAGTTTGGTCTGAGAAAAGGGATTTTTAATTCTATCTTTTTAGCCGTTTCTGCATTTTGTAATGCGGGCTTTGATAATTTTGGCAATGATAGTCTACTAGGCTTGCAGACAGATGTTTTGGTCAATATCACCTTGGCTCTCCTCATTATTACTGGAGGACTTGGCTTTATGGTTTGGTTTGACTTGGCGACTAAATTGGGAGGAAAACAGAAGGGGCTGCACTTTCATACTAAGGTAGTCTTGCTGCTGACTGCTGGTCTCCTCGTTTTTGGGACGGTCACGAGTCTCTGGACGGAGTACAATAATCCTGGAACGATTGGCAATCTTTCCTTTGGCGATAAGCTACTGGTTAGCTTTTTCCAGACAGTCAGTATGAGGACAGCTGGCTTTGCTTCCATAGATTATACGGCTGCTCGTCCAGTAACCCTGTTTATCTATCTGCTCCAGATGTTTCTAGGAGGGGCTCCGGGTGGTACAGCGGGCGGTCTGAAAATTACGACCTTCTTAGTTCTTTTGCTTTTTGCCCGAAAGGAAATTCTGGGCTTGCCTCATACCAATATGGGGCGGAGGACACTAGCTCCTCAGCTAGTGCAGAAGGCTTTTGGTGTGACAGTGATTTTTCAGCTGACATTTCTGCTTGGTCTTTTGGCTCTTGGGCTAGTGACCGATAGCAGTCATCGCTTTATTTACTTGATATTTGAGACTGTGTCGGCATTGGCTACAGTTGGTGTTACGGCCAATATCACTACCAGCCTCAATACAGCTGGTATGATTATGATTATGCTGCTGATGTTTATTGGCCGGGTGGGGCCGCTGACGCTTATGGTCAGTCTTAACCATTATCAACCGAAGAAGGCAGCTACCTTGCATTATAGCAAGGCGGACATTATGATTGGATAGGAGAAAAGAAATGGCAAATCAAACAGTTGGAATCCTCGGCTTGGGGATTTTTGGACAGAGTATCATTGAGGCCTTGATTTCTCAAGATGTAGAAATCATTGCGATTGATAATCACGAAGAGACAATCAATCAGTATGAAGACATGATTGCCGTCGGTGTGATCGGGGACATTACCGATATGGAGCTTTTGGAGGCGGCAGACGTCGGTTCCTGTGATACGGTGGTCGTAGCGACGGGAGAAAGTCTGGAATCCAGCGTCCTAGCGGTCATGCACTGCAAGGCATTGGGCGTAAAAAATGTCATTGCCAAGGTCAAGGATGAAGTAACCCAGCAGGTGCTGGAAAAGGTAGGAGCTGATCTAGTTATCCTGCCTGAAGTGGAGGCTGGTATTTCATTGGCCAAGACCATTCTCTTTAACCATTCTCTTTAACCATTCGATTGAGGTTTTCCAACTGGATGATGATGTAGTGGTGGCTGAGTTTGAACTGCCTGCTAACTGGGTCGGGAAAACGGTCCGTGAAGTAGATGCTCGTAGGCTTTATCATCTTAATATTATCGGCTATCGTCTGACAAAAAATCAGCCTTTGGAAAGCCAGTTTACTCCAGACTTTGTTTGGCCAGAAGGCGTCAGCATTATGGCTGTGACTGATAACCAGCATTTGGATAATTTACGTGAAATAGTGAAGTAGTAGCTAGAATAAGATCTCTTCGCTGGGAGTCCAACCGATTCTAACTAGGCATTCGGCACCTTTCTATTATATGAAGAAAATCGATACATAGAGAGTGGGACAGACAGCCATGACGACATAGCCGTCACCCACAGAAACACGAAAATAAAGAAAACAGCCCTCATTTAGAAGTATAATATAAGTGAGGGCTTTGTGGTTGATAATTTCTTGAATATCACTTTCGCGGGACAAACTGATCCACTCTACCGACGAGTACCCCAAAATATCGCCTTGAGCATGAGTATAAAAATACGACAATGTTATCGGTAGACAAGCTCTCTGACTTTATAAATGGAGGGAATCACAATGGATGTTCTCTATCAATCTTGTGCAGGTATTGATGTCCATCAAGCTACTGTTGTGGTTTGTATTCTACATGGGCCGCTCACTTCTACTCGTCCAAAGCGTGAAATGGCTCAGTTTGATACAACGACAAAAGGATTAAAAGCCTGTCATGATTTTCTCAGTCAATTTCATGTAGAAGCCGTCGGCATGGAAAGCACAGGAGTTTACTGGAGACCTGTCTGGCATGAACTCTGTGATGACTTTGAACTCATCCTAGCACAGCCTGCTCATATGAAAGCTATTCCAGGTCAAAAAACAGATAAGAAAGATGCTCACTGGATTGCCCAATTAACACGAATCGGCCTGCTTCCTCGCAGTTTCGTTCCTGATGAAACCATTCAAGAATTGAGAGAGCTAACACGACAACGGAAACACTATGTAGAGAGCCGTAATCGTGAGACCAATCGGATCCATAAAATCCTCCAATCAGGAGGTATTAAGCTGACAACCTACATAGAAGATATCATGGGTGCTTCTGGTCGAAACTTACTGCAACTGCTTATTGATGAGACGCCCGTTACCCCAAGAATGATCCATCAATCTGTTTATACCAGTTTGAAAAGAAAAGTTCCCCAACTCCTTGAGGCACTTGATGGGTACTTTTCGGCTCATCATCGTTTTATGTTAGGTCAGTCCTTGGAGATTTACGATTTTTATCAAAAACAAATCGATTGTTTGGAAGAGCGTATGAACGGCTATCTAAATCTCTATGAGAGACCAGTGGAAATCCTAGATTCTATTCCTGGTATTGATCTCATTACAGCCTCTGTGATCATATCGGAAATTGGGGTAGACATGAGCCAGTTTCCAACAGCTGGACATCTCGCTTCCTGGGCTGGTTTGTGTCCTGGAAATAATGAAAGTGCCGGTAAAAAGAGGAGCACAAAAATCAGACATGGCAATTCCTATTTAAAAAGGTGTCTCTGTCAAGCAGTTTTTGCTGCAAAAAGACAAAAAGGAAGTCCACTAGCAGAGCGTTATTACCAGATTCAAAGCAGGAGAGGACCGCAAAAAGCAACTATTGCACTCGCACATCAACTTCTTAAAATAGCTTATATCCTTTTGAAAGAAAATCTTACTTATCAGGAGTTTGTGCTACAAAAAAAGGCTACTAGAGACGAGCCAGTAGCCTAATACAATTTTTTCACTTTCATTATATCACAAGGGGAGTCTTTTTGCGCTCTTTTGAGTTTTCGTATAAAATCGGTAATTCGTTAGAATTCGATTTCGTCGTCCCACCTCCGCACAGTTGAGTAGGGCTGTAAAAGCTGATGAAATCAGCGTAGTAGAGCCCACTCAACCACTGCGTCTTGCTCGACAATCAAAAGACAATTGAGAGGCTAGGACTTTTGTCCCAGCCTCTTTTTTGAAACCAGTTGCAAAATTTGTTATACTATCAATAGAAAAGGAGTGATTTTATGAGCTTAACCAGCCAGCTTATTACAGCAGATTTTCCAGATTTGGACAAAGTAGAAGCCTTAAATATTGGGGCTTTTCCGGAAGAGGAGAGGGTACCGCTCAGTGAGTTTTTGCGTTATGAAGATCAGGAAGAGGCTAATTTTTTCGCTTTTTATCATGAAAATGAATTTGTTGGCTTTGCTTTTGCTATTTCCAATGAACAGGCTTTTTATGTCAGTTTTTTTGCCATTATGCCCCACCTACGTAGCCATGGCTATGGTGGAGAAATCATTGATAAGCTGGTAAATTTTTATCAGCGAACCATGCTCTTAGAGATTGAGCGTCTGGATGAGCCTTGTGACAATCCTGAGCAACGCCAGGCTCGCTGGGACTTTTATCAGAAACAGCATTAAAAAACTGGATGATTAAAAACTAGAAAGAAGAAAATGAGATTACGAAATGACCGCCATGAGTGTGAGCGACTATGGGCTCGACATAAATACTTGGTTTTGAGCCATTCGGCTGTGATTTATAAAGAAATACGTGAATATTTAAAGCAAGATACGGTTTTTGTAGAAGATATTCGGCATTATATTGAGCAGGCAGTAGCCTTACCAGAAAGCAGGGGCCAAGTTATCAATGCTTTTCAGCATGTCTGGGGGTATTTTAAGAAAAAGGCCAGCCAAAAAGAAAGCGAAGACTTCATGTATCTGCTTAGTCGATATGAGTATGGCAAAATTCCTCAAGATCAGCTGATTCTAGCAGTGCGAAATCTTTTAGAAAATTATCCGAATCCTTATTTGCAAAATTCATCTTTACTATATGGAGGTTACGATGAGACTCTGGCATCAAGAACTGATTCCTAAACTTCCCCGTCCACAACTGCTTGGGCAACATCGTGAATGCTGTGCTCTTCGTGGCAATGGTTGGGGGAAGAAACATGCGACCGTTGACTATGTTTTTACTCACTCTCCTTACTTGCTTTATCGCTACCATGAGCTGATTATGGAGGAGATGAGCAAGCGAGGTTATCGTGTATCGCCAGAATGGCTGGAGCGGGACTATCGTGGCAAGGCTTGTCCGGCTTATGTGCATCTGGAAGAAGTACCTGTCACAAGGCCTATTTACCCTGAGCATGATGCAGCATATTATGAGGAATGTCTGCAAAACCTCAAAGAAAAAGGTATTGCCTTATAGGCTTTTCTGTCGTCTGAGCCAACTGCCTGTCTTGAGAAAAAGCAAGCAAAATGATACAATAAAACGAATAGTAAAATGATTAACTGGAGCAAAAATGAATTATTTTAATGTTGGGAAAATCGTCAACACCCAGGGGCTGCAAGGTGAGATGCGGGTTTTGTCAGTGACGGATTTTGCAGAAGAGCGTTTTAAAAAAGGCAATAAACTGGCCCTTTTCGATAAGAAGGACCAGTTTGTCATGGACGTGGAAATTGCTAGCCACCGCAAGGTCAAGAACTTTGACATTATCAAGTTCAAGGGGATGTACCATATCAATGACATCGAGAAATTTCGTGATTTCACTCTGAAAGTCCGAGAAGAAGACTTGGCTGATTTGGAAGATGGGGAATTTTACTACCATGAGATTATCGGCCTTGAAGTCTATGAGAATGATGTTCTGCTAGGTACGATTAAGGAAATTCTCCAGCCAGGAGCCAATGATGTCTGGGTAGTCAAGCGTAAAGGTAAGCGCGACTTGCTTCTTCCTTATATTCCGCCAGTGGTGCTGGGGATTGACATTGAGCAAGGTCGGGTTGATGTAGAGATACCGGAAGGACTGGACGATGAAGATTGATATTTTGACCCTCTTTCCGGAGATGTTTGCGCCCTTGGAGCACTCGATTGTGGGTAAAGCTCGGGAAAAAGGCCTCTTAGAAATCAACTACCATAATTTTCGAGAACATGCGGAAAAATCTCGGCATGTGGATGACGAGCCCTATGGTGGAGGTCAGGGCATGCTGCTGCGGGCTCAGCCTATTTTTGATGCCTATGATGCCATTGAAAAGAAGCAGCCGCGCGTGATTTTGCTGGATCCTGCTGGTCGAACTTTTGACCAAGCCTACGCTGAGGAGCTGGCCAAGGAAGAGGAACTCATTTTCATTTGTGGTCACTATGAAGGCTATGATGAGCGGATCAAGACCTTGGTGACGGACGAGATTTCGCTAGGTGACTATGTCCTGACCGGAGGAGAATTGGCGGCTATGACCATGATTGATGCGACCGTTCGCCTGATTCCAGAGGTTATTGGCAAGGAAGTCAGTCATACAGATGATAGCTTTTCGTCTGGGCTCTTGGAGTATCCTCAGTACACTCGTCCCTACGACTATCGGGGCATGGTTGTTCCGGAAGTTCTCATGAGTGGGCACCACGAAAATATCCGCAAGTGGCGTCTCTATGAAAGTCTGAAAAAAACCTATGAGCGTCGTCCGGACTTGCTGGAAAACTATGAATGTACAGCCGAAGAAGCAAAAATGTTGGAAGAAATTCGTTTGGAACATTCATCAAAGAAGGGATAGAAGGTCAGCTGGTGACTAACTGTTTTCGTCATAAAACTGTAACAAAATTTCTATCAAAATGATATTGTTTTGACTGGTGAATCCGGCCATTTTATGTTAGTATTATAGCATACGATATTTGTGTCCGATATATGTAAGGGATACTACAAGAAGGAGAGAGTACGATATATGGAAAAAAGGATTGGGAAATCCGTTGTAGCAACTGGTATCGCAGCGACAACGATCATCTCTGGCGGACTCAGTCATCAGGTAAAAGCTGAAGAAATTGTTAAATCAACTACTGTAGAACCAAAATCAACAGCAGTTACAGAGAAGCCTATTACCACTGCAGATGTGGCAGAAGCTAAAGAGCAAGCTGACGCTGCTAAAGCAAATGCTGATCGACAACAAGAACAAGCTGATAAGGCTCAATCTGATGTTGAAGCGGCAAAAAATGCAGTTACAGAAGCCGAAAAATCTGTAGAAACAGCGACAGAGAATGAAAAAGAAGCTACAGACGAAGAAATTTCTCAAGCAGAAGAGCATGTAAAATCTACCGAGGAAGAAGCGGCAGCTAAAGCAGCAGCAGTAGAAAACGCTGAGACAGCTGTTGCTGACGCAAGTCAGGCTGTAAAAGATCAGGAAAATAAAATTGCAGCCCAACAATCATTGGTAGATGTAGCTGAGTCTGAACTCAATAAAGCTAAAGAACCAGTTCATGCAGAAGAAGAAGCTGTAGAAACAGCTAAAAATCAGCAAAATCAAGCACAGAACGCGTTAGAACATGCAAAGAATGAGTTAACAAAAGCGGAACAGGATGTGAAAGACTCGCCACAGGCTCAGTCAGACATCCAAAGTAAGATCAACAAAACACAGGCTGAGTTAAATCAGACTGAGCAATTGATTACTTCAACGAATACAGAGTTAGCTATTGAACAGAAAAATGCTGCAACAGCACCGGTTGATCTTCGAAATACTAATTATTCCCAATTCCTAGAGAATTTGCGAAATAATGCTCCGAGTCAAGCTGTAAGGGATGCAGCTACTAATGCTTTGGCAATGTATCAACGTGGTCAGCGAGAATATGGCATTACAGTTGGAACGGATCCAACTAGTCCGGCAAGCCTTGAGAACAACCTCCAAGCCCTTGAATTGGTTAAAGCTATCAACGCTTACCGACGTAACGCTGGTCTTCCAGAGCTATTAGTCGATCCTTATGCTAATGTAGCCAGCCAAATTCAAACAGTCTACTTTGAAAAAGCTAACTGGCACATGGGCAAACTAATTGGAAACGAAAATGTGGCCATCAGTTTCACCCCGCAAGGTGCTGTTAATTTCTGGCACAGTGAAAAGGCTTTGTACCAAAAAATTGCTGCCCAATATGGATTGCCAACGGATGAAAGACAGATTGATGCCAACGCAATTTATATGAAAGTTGGAGCAAGTGTATTTGCTCAAATTGGTCACTATGTTCAAATGATGGATAACAAGGCTAATGCAATCTCTGCAGCCTATGATACTCGTCCGAACCAGTGGGGAACTCCATATGGTACTTCAGAAGTAGGTTTCCACAATATTCGCAATTTCAATGAACGTGTGAATAATGGGACTTTGATGAGCGCTGATGCGCTAGCTCAATTACTTCGTAGCGGTGGTGGACGTTCTGCAGGTTCTAGTGCTAATGTTACTGCTTTGAAAAATCGTTTGGCAGGATTGCAAGCTCAAAAAGTTAGTCAAGAATCCACGATTAACATCCTAAATTCTCAGTTGGCTGATGTACGAAATAGCGAAGCTGCTCGCGCAACGGCACTAGCAAATGCGAGAAAACAAGTTGATGAAGCAGAAACAAATCTAGCTGTCACGAAACAAAATGTGGCTGATAAAAAAGCTGCTTTAGCTGCTGCTACAACCAGAATTTCTAATGCTCTAGCACCATATCAGGCAAAATTAGCAAAAGCCCAAACAGTTCTGGGAGAAGCCCAAACTCAGTTAGTTGCTTTGAAAGCTGCTGAACAAAAGTTGCAGAGTGGATTAGGCAAAATCAAGGAAGAATTAACTGCTGCTCAAGAGCGTGTGTTGGCTGCTCAACAAAGAGTGGTCAGCTTGAAAGAAGCTCCTCAGCAGTTAGCAAAAGCTAAACAAAATCTGGTTGCTGCAAAAGCTGATTTTGAAGCTAAAAAGTCTATCGCTGAAGAAGAAAATATGAAATTGCTCGGCTTACAAAGTATTTACACAGATCTTCAGGCGAAACATAGCCGCCTACAATCAAACCTCCTTAAAGAAGAAGGTAATAGAAATGCTAGTCAGCTCTCTTATAGAGGTGCTGCAGCTGGTGGCAAAGATACTTCTATTGAATATCGTTCAAATGCAGGAGCTCCGTCTACAAATGGACTTCCAACCGCAAGTTCAGATGAAGGAAATAATTTGGTAACGACTGGAACAAACACTCAGGGAGTAAAAACAGCAACTCAAGTTACTCCACTTGCTTCAGCTTCTGCGACGACGACAACTTTACCTAATACAGGTTCAGGTTCGGAAGCTGAGCGATTGGCTGTTCTTGGAATGGCAATCGGTGCAGCAACGCTCGTAGGAGCAAATAAACGACGTCGTAGAAATAGCAACTAAATATGATAATAAAATCCGTATCACTTAAAATGATACGGATTTTATTATCTATCATAAACTATCCAGAGCATTTTTTTGCTCGTCGTTGACAATATGAGTGTAGAGGTCTGTCACCTGAGTACTGGCATGACCTAGCTGGTGGCTGACGAGAACTTGAGATTTGGTTGCATCATATAAACGTGTAGCAAGTGTGTGGCGGAGCTTGTGAGGCGTCACTCGCACCTTGAAGTCCTCAGAATACTTGGCCACCATTTTTTCGACACTGGAAGCATCGATTCGATTCGGAGTACCACGGTATTCAGTCAAAAAGAAGGCTGTATCCGTCTTTTCGGCCTTGTACCGTTTATTCCGAATGCTCAGATATTCCTCTAAATAGGGCTTGGCAAAGGCAGCAACATTGACAGAGTCTCTTTTTCCGCCTTTTCTTGTTACCTCAATGACCATCATCTTGAGATTGATGTCTTTTAGATCCAGATTGACAGCTTCAGACAGACGCACACCAGAGGCAAGCAGCAAGGCAATGATGGCTAGATCACGTTCTTTGTTCTTGTTAAAGGAGGACAAAGCGCGATTAGAAAGCTTCTTAGGGTACTCCGTATTGATATATTGGAGAAAACCTTCTGTCTCATCTCCTAAAAAGAGCTTCTGTTTGATGTTCTCTGCACGAGCAGCTAAGGTTTCCTTTTTCTTCTTGGTAGCGACTTTCTTCATCACATTTCGATAGAAGTAGGGCTCCCCCTGCTCGTTTTCCACTTCCTCAGTCAAATATTTGTAGAGGCTGGACAAAGCCGAAAGAGTCCGGTTGATGGTTGTCTGGGAAACACCGTTTTGGGTCGTATTAGCATTGAGGAGCGGCCGCTCTCGCAAATAAAGAATGAAAGCTTCCATGTCTTTCTTGGTCATATTTTCCAATACCGAGAGAGGAATCTCAGCAATCTCTGAAGCGTCAGATATACCAGAGTCTAAAACCCAGCAAAAAAATCGATCGTATTCTTTAAGATATTCATACAAGGTCGTAAAACTATAAGGCACTGCCAGTTTGGACTGGTAGTATTCTAGAACGTACCAGGGCATAGTGGCTTTGAGTTTGTCAATTCTTTCTAACAGCAATTCACGTCTCATTACAATTCTCCGTTTTTTCTATAATAGTAGTATAGCATATCCAGCTATATTTTTCAAGAAAATTATAGTTTTTCGGAAAGATATCATAGGGGATATATAGGACTGTTTTGTTTTCCTTTCTATAATCTATATCTTTTAAAAATGATAAAATCAGCAAATCTTACGGATCTACTGATTGTTATTTTATTCTGTAACTTATTTTTCTACATATCGAAATGGAATTTTGCTACCACAGAGAAAATTATAGACTCGATCATTGACTTGAACATTCATAGCTTCGTGGGCATATTCTGGCATGATTAAATGCTCTTTTAGACACTCTAATATTTATGCTGCTTATTCAGATGTATCAATGGTTTAACTCTTATTGTGTCTATTGTATACATAAATATAATGTTTTAAATCATTTTAAGTACTAAGCTGTTTTATGTTTAACTTTGCTGGACTTGGCCAGATAACATGATGCAAGAATGACAATAATTCTGATTAGATAGATTTCGGAACGATCGTCACTGATAGTTAATTGAGAAAGAACATTTATAATTGAATGTGTCATAACACAAATCCAGAGATTTCCTGTTTTTAAATAAAGAGCTGAAAGCATGAAAGAATTTGTAAGCAATCCAAATAAAAAAGGAACAATCTGAAGACCGACTAGGGAACCATCTATATAAAAGAATAATAAATGCCAAGTTGACCAGATAAAAAATATTAAGATTGTTGCTTGAAAATATTGCAACTTTTCTTGTAAAATCGGCTGAAATACGTATCTCCAACCTATTTCTTCCAAACCACCATATAAAACAAATTTTAAAAACATCAGAAAAGGGAAAAACCAAATAAATTGTTTGATTTTTCCACCAAATAATAGAAAAGAGAAATCAAGAATAACTAGCAAAAATGCTAATAAATAATGTTTATAACTAGTATGAATGTTAAAAAAATCTTTTATTATTTTCTTTAAATTAATCTGATAATACCGAACGGCAACTATACTTCCCCATAAGGATGTCGAAATGCCACCTATCATAATTCCAAAAAAATTTACTAAATTTGAATGAAAACCGTAATAATTCAAAGAAAATACAACTAGGCAAACCGATAACAACTGGCTAAAAGTTCCTATCAAATAAACTAAAAGAGCCTTGTTTCTTTTCATTGGAACTCCTTTTAATAGCTTTAAAAACATTTTAAAAATTATACAAGTATATCAAAAAAATACATAACTTAAATTATGCGATATCTATAGATTTAAAAATTGACTTAATTGTTTCACCAATTCTGGATTGGTTGGCAAGGCTGAATGATGAGCCTTACGACCTTTTAGATTCACTTCTGAATAAGTTTGATTCTCAAAAATTGATTTTGCTGCTTGTGCACTAGAGAGAGGAACGATGCCGTCTGATTTTCCAGCAAAGCTACCGACAAAGTTAAGGACCTCTACTTCTTTTTCTAAGCGATGTTTCCACCTTTGAAAATCGTTATACATCTCTTGGTTGAATTTGTAAGGACTTCCAATAATGGCCATCTTGCTTGCGGCTAACTTCTTTTTCTCTAAAAAGCCACTTTCCAATAAACCAGTCAAAACTAGTCCACCATTGGAGTGCCCTACTGCCTTAAATTCTGTGAAATAATAGTGGTCAAGAAGGTAGGTTAAAGCGAGCTTAAGGGATTCGATTTGCTGCTTTATATTTTCATAACCATCACGATTATTTTGAAAGCCAACCACAAAAATAGGATTTCTGTCCTTCCGCTTCAAATGCCCCCGATAAGTCATGTGTCCATCATTCCAGACTTTAATCCGAACAAGACTATGATGTGAATGCTGATTTCGATTGAGCTTTTTAACCATTCGATTAAAACGATTCTCAGTCGCAGAACTACCTGGAATCATGATAATAGGATGTATTTTGACCTTGCTGGCAGGTAGATGAGAAATAGGGTGGGAAGGCAGCTTATTCAATAATTTTTGAAAGGTTTTAGCAAGTCGATGAATCAATTGAGTCAAAAAAGGCTTCATTCTAGTCTCCGTATCTGAATCTGATGTTTTCAAAAACAAGCCACATAAAACTTAGTTATGCGACTTGTTTTTTTGTTATTACTTCCGCTTCTTCTTGTTTTTCTTCATTTGCTTGGCCATTTTGTTCATGCTGCGGCGCATGAGAAATTCTCCAGCTTTCCCTTTGAGGCCACCACCAAACATTTGGCTCATATCTGGCATTCCTGCTCCGCCTAGGGCAGATAAATCTGGCATACCTCCTTGACCCATCATGCCTTCTAAAGCTGACATATCATGCATACCGCCCGGCATATTTTTAGGCAGATTGTTAGGATTGAGCCCCATCTGTTTCATCATTTTGTTCATATCTCCAGATAGGACTCCCTGCATCATCTGTTTGGCTTGGTTAAAGTCCTTGATAAACTTATTGACTTCGACAAAACTATTACCAGAACCAGCTGCAATCCGACGACGACGACTTGGGTTAAGCAGGTCTGGATTTTCCCGCTCGGCTGGTGTCATAGAGGATACGATGGCACGTTTACGGGCAATTTCTTTTTCATCTACTTTGATATTTTTCAGAGCAGGATTATTGGCCATACCTGGCAGCATCTTGAGCAGGTCTTCCATAGGTCCCATGTTCTGAACTTGGTCTAGTTGGTCGATGAAATCGTTGAAATCAAAGGTGTTTTCCCGCATTTTTTCAGCCATTTCAAGCGATTTTTTCTCATCGTACTCTTGAGAGGCCTTTTCAATCAGGGTCAGCATGTCCCCCATACCGAGTATACGGCCAGACATACGGTCTGGGTGGAAAGTTTCGATATCGGTAATCTTTTCACCAGTACCAGTAAACTTGATTGGCTTGCCAGTGATCTGACGGACAGACAGAGCCGCACCACCACGGGTGTCCCCATCAATCTTGGTCAGGATAACCCCAGTTACTTCCAGCAGATTGTTAAATTCACGGGCTACATTGGCTGCTTCCTGACCAATCATAGCATCGACAACCAGCAGAATTTCATTTGGTTGCGCTAGAGCCTTGACATCAGCTAGCTCCTGCATGAGTTTTTCATCAATTTGTAGTCGACCAGCTGTATCAATCAGGACATAGTCGTTGTGGTTAGCCTTGGCTTGCTCCAAACCTTGACGGACAATCTCTACTGCTGGGAGTTCAGTACCTAAGGCAAAGACTGGCACATCAATCTGTTGCCCCAGTGTTTTCAACTGATCAATAGCGGCGGGACGGTAAATATCTGCCGCAATCATGAGCGGGCGAGCATTTTCTTCTTTTTTGAGTTTATTAGCCAATTTACCCGCAAAGGTCGTTTTACCAGCCCCCTGCAAACCGACCATCATGATAACAGTCGGAATCTTTGGTGACTTGATAATCTCAGCAGTATCAGAACCCAGAATGGCTGTTAGCTCTTCGTCTACGATTTTGATGATCTGTTGAGCTGGATTGAGTGTGTCAATAACTTCGTGTCCGATAGCTCGCTCACGAATCTTTTTAATAAAGTCTTTTACAACAGGTAGGGCAACGTCAGCCTCCAAGAGAGCAAGACGGATCTCCTTGGTCGCTTCCTGGATATCGCTCTCAGAAATTTTCCCCTTTCTGCGTAGGTTTTTAAAGACGTTCTGCAAGCGTTCAGTTAAATTTTCAAAAGCCATAAATATTTCTCCTCTTAATTATCAAATGATGGAAATGGATAGGTTGCTATCCGTTTTATTCTCGGTTATCAATGCTGGACAAAACCGCAAGCTGCTCCTGCAAATAGGGATCATCAGGATATTTCTCCATAATTTGATCAAAAATCTGACTTCTGACGATATAGTCAGAATACATATGCAGCTTCATTTCATAGTCTTCCAGAATTTTCTCTGTCCGCTTGATATTGTCATAAACAGCTTGGCGGCTAACGCTAAATTCCTCAGCAATTTCAGCTAGGCTGTAGTCGTCCGCATAGTAGAGCTCGATATAGTTCATCTGCTTATCGGTCAGCAATGCCGCATAAAACTCAAACAGAGCATTCATTCGATTTGTTTTTTCAATTTCCATAAGGAATATTATATCAAATAATCCCTTTAAACTCCACTCTTTCAGTATATTTGAAAATAGAGATTTGCAAAAAAACTGTCGATTCGACAGTTTTGTAACATAATTTAATTTACGTAATCAATTATTCTCTAAATAGAATTCAAAGCGTTCGCCGACATATTGACTTTTTACATACTCGAAAGCTGTTCCATTATCAAAATAAGAAACTTGTGTCAAGCCTAAAATGGCATGACCGCGAGGGATTCCCAAATACTTAGCGATTTTTTCCTTGGCCAAACGAGCATAAATAGTCTGTTGAGACTTGCCAATTTTATAGCCGTGCTCTTGTAGAGTTTGAAAGAAATGACTAGTCACTTCTTCTTTTTTGAAATTCTTTATAAATTTCTCTGGAATAGAGGCGACTTCATAGACGACAGGAACATCGTCAGCATAGCGAACCCGTTCCATCCGAATGACATTCTCTGTCTTGTGAATGCCTAATTTTTCGACTTCCCGCTCACTAGGCAACGTCCGTCGGTAGGAAATCAGTTGGCTGGATGGAGTTTTCCCCTGGGACTTCATGATTTCTGTAAAACTAGTCGTTCCACGCATCTTTTCCTGAACGCGTGTGCTAGCAACGTAAGTACCACTACCGACACGCCGCTCAAGAACTCCCTCTTCGACCAAGAGAGTGATAGCTTGGCGCAAGGTCATGCGGCTAACTTTAAATCTCTCAGCCAAGTCTCGCTCGCTAGGCAATCGTTCGCCAATTTCCCAAATTCCTTCGTCAATTTCTTTTTTTATTTGATCGTGAATTTTGATATATGCGGGTAACATATTGATTCTTCTTTCTTATTTGATACCTTCCTTTATTTTAATACCAAATACTTCAAATGTCAAACTAAATATGAAGGATTAGTGTTTAAAAGGCTAGTTTTTCCAGAATTTTATTTGATTTATCGAACGAAGAAGATTTTACTGTCTCTTTTAATCGTTTTTCACCACTCTTGTTTCTTATCGCCTTGGAAAAATTCCTATTTTGTGTTAAAATGAGGGGAAAAGATTACTTCTTTTAAGAAAGGGAAAAGATGACAACTACAACTGAATTGCAAGATGTTGAAAAAATCATCGTGCTTGATTACGGCAGCCAGTATAACCAGCTGATTTCACGCCGCATTCGTGAAATTGGTGTTTTTTCTGAACTAAAAAGCCACAAGATCACAGCGGATGAAGTCCGTGCTATCCGTCCTGTTGGGATTATCCTCTCAGGCGGACCTAACTCAGTTTATGAAGAAGGTTCATTTGATATTGATCCAGAAATTTTGGAGTTGGGTATTCCAATTTTGGGGATTTGCTACGGTATGCAGCTCCTGACTCATAAATTGGGTGGGAAAGTGGTGCCCGCAGGTGATGCCGGTAATCGTGAATATGGGCAATCCACACTAAGGCGTACTGCTTCTCCTCTTTTCGAAAGTACTCCAGAAGAGCAGCTTGTCCTGATGAGCCACGGTGATGCGGTGACGGAGATTCCTGCTGATTTTGTCCGCACAGGTACGTCTGCTGACTGTCCTTTTGCGGCTATTGAAAATCCTGACAAGAAAATCTACGGTATCCAGTTCCACCCAGAGGTTCGTCATTCTGAATATGGTTACGATATTCTGCGCAACTTTGCTCTCAATATCTGCGGGGCTAAAGGCGACTGGTCTATGGATAATTTCATAGACATGGAAATCAACAAAATCCGCCAAACCGTTGGTGACAAGAAGGTGCTGTTGGGACTTTCTGGTGGTGTAGACTCTTCTGTCGTCGGTGTTCTCTTGCAGAAAGCAATCGGTGATCAACTAATCTGTATCTTTGTGGATCATGGTCTTTTGCGTAAAGGCGAAGCTGATCAGGTCATGGATATGCTTGGCGGCAAATTTGGTTTGAATATCGTGAAGGCAGACGCAGCTAAACGTTTCCTTGATAAACTAGCCGGTGTCTCAGATCCAGAGCAAAAACGTAAAATTATCGGAAACGAGTTTGTCTATGTCTTTGACGACGAAGCCAGCAAACTGAAAGATGTGAAATTCTTGGCTCAAGGGACTCTCTATACAGACGTTATCGAATCTGGTACTGACACTGCTCAAACTATCAAATCTCACCACAATGTTGGCGGCCTGCCAGAAGATATGCAGTTTGAGCTGATTGAACCGCTAAATACACTTTACAAGGATGAAGTCCGCGCTCTCGGTACAGAACTTGGTATGCCTGATGAAATTGTTTGGCGCCAGCCGTTCCCAGGACCAGGTCTTGCTATTCGTGTCATGGGTGAAATCACAGAGGAAAAATTGGAAACCGTCCGTGAGTCAGACGCTATTCTCCGTGAAGAAATCGCCAAGGCTGGTCTTGACCGCAACATCTGGCAATACTTTACTGTCAATACAGGTGTCCGTTCTGTCGGTGTCATGGGCGATGGCCGGACTTATGACTACACGATTGCCATTCGTGCTATCACTTCTATCGATGGTATGACAGCTGACTTTGCCAAGATTCCTTGGGATGTTCTGCAAAAGATCTCTGTCCGCATCGTCAACGAAGTAGACCACGTCAACCGTATCGTCTACGATATTACAAGCAAACCACCTGCAACTGTGGAGTGGGAGTAAGTATACCTCTGTCCTAACCTTTTTTCAATTGATTTTATAAGGATTTATCAATAAGTTACCCCACTTATCGCAACTTTTAGTTAACTTATTCCCTGCCTCTCTCCCTGCTTTTAACCCCCAACGCTAACCTTTATGCGTTGGGGGTTATTTGTTTATTTTTTCTTTATACTTTGATTTCCTTTAAACTTCACCTTACTTTCTATACTATGCTTAATAGTAATGTCATCCTCTATAGCCTGTGCTACACTTTCGTCATTTCTAGACCATAGGTGAGCGTAATGTTTTAGCGTTATCTCAGGACTTGAGTGTCCCAATCTTCTAGAAATCACTAAGACATCAATGTTATGCTCATTAATGAGATAGCTTGCATGACTATGCCTTAGCCCCTTTGCCTGTATTGGGTGGACACCACTAATATCGGCATGGCGTTTGATAATTCTATTAATTGTTGAACGGTGTAGCGGTGTTTTTGAATAACTGAGGATGAAAGGAGCTATGTGCTGTTTTTCCTGTCTCTGTTTCCATTTCGTCAACAGTTGGACAGTTGTATCATCTAAAGAGATAATACGTTGACTGCTTATAGTCTTCGTATAGTTCTTTACTTCAAATTCTGCTCTTCCTCTTCTCTCCAAAGTACCGTGTATCCGCAACTTTTTATTTTCTAAGTCTACATCCGTCCACTTTAGTGCTAACCCTTCAGACACTCTTATTCCAGTCATGTAGTATAACCAAACTGCAATAAAAGACATGTGTTCATAGAGGTCATCAATATAGAAGCTTGCCAGTACCTTTTCAAATTCTTCCTTAGTCCAATAAGCTACAGTTACTCGTCCTTTAGAAATTGCATCCGTTTGTTTGGATACATTTACTTCGAGGTATTGTATCTTGACTGCATAGTCCAAAGTTTTTCTAAATGCTCCATAAATCATGGAAGCGTAGTTTTGAGAATATTGGTCATGAGTCAAGAGATAGACTCTAAATTTCTCGCAGTTTGTTAGTGTGATGTCCCGTAGTCTAATTTTTCCAAACCTCTGAATTAACATTTTTAAGGCAGGCTGTTTAGAGATCCATGTCCCTTTTTCAACACTTTTCTCATACATTGGCAAATAGTGTTCTTCCATAAATCGTTCATAGGTTATATCATAATCGCTGTAATTTTTCACTTTATGATATTCTAATTTGATTTTGGTAACTTCCTCGTAAGCTTCTTTGGCTGTACGAAACGGATTCCCTTTTTTCGATTTAGAAGATTTTTTCTGAATTCGTTTTCCAGTTATCCTATCTACACCTAATTCAACACTGTAGTAGTAGAACCCGGTTTTATCATTTTTGAATACACAAGGATATTTTGTCTTACTCATTATAACTCACCTCTCTATTTTAATTCCTATTATTTTTTCTACAGCGTAGGCTGGAACAATACCGCAACGTTTATTTAGATAAAATTCATATCCATTTTCAACGAGCCAGCATTTAGCTTGTCTAATGATATTTTTGGCTGTATGCTGTTTATAACCTAAGTCTATTAATACCCTGTAGTCAATTGTTTTCATCAGTATTATTCCTCCCCAAATATCCCTAACTCGATTGCAGCTTGTTTCCACTCTAATGGCAACTCAATACAATACATAGGAATTCTGTTTTTTTCGATGGTCATATATTTGACGAGTCGTCTTTTGTCTTTTATTAGTTTATTTTGCATGTTTAATAGCTGAAGTGCTTTTTCTATATTTGATATAGAAAATTCCTTTTTCAATAACTTCTCGAACTCATCTCTGAAGAAAAAGACTCGATATGTTTCTTTATACAATTTAATCACTCCTATCTTATTTCCAGTCCTAGTGTAACTGTCTTTGATATGGAATAATCCGGCATGTGATAAAGTATATTCCACTAAGCTAGTGTATAGATTAGTGGGGATTTCATCTCGTTTATCTAGCAATCTTTTTTCTGTAGATACTAAGAAATCACATACCCTTTCTGTATTTATATCTATATCTAGCAATTCTTTAATTAGAAATGCTGAGCTGTAGATCGTTGCATACAATACACCGATACGTGTTTTAAATCTAGTTTCTGGAAGTTTCTTAACTAGATCATTGTATGCTGTTTTATAGACTTCATTTATATATTTAACGCTTTTTTCGTGATTAAATATTTTTTCCATGAAATATTCACTAGCTACACCATAACACTTCGAACATCTTAGTTTTATCTGATCAGCAGTAGGTGCATCTTTAGTCCATCCGTTTTCTGATGTTAACTCTATGTATCTCATATGTAGCCCTTGATTTGAATTGAGATAATTTGCCATTGGTACTTCTGATGTTGTGGCGATTACAGTGTTAAATTTAAATTGCTCTTTAAAAGTGGAATCGGAATTCAACCTCAATCTACTTTGACCTTGTCCTATCTGATACAACAATTCGGAGAGGTCGGTACTTCTTGAGGCAGATAACTCATCTATTGTCGTTGCTACTCCCATATTTCCATTTAATATGGCAAGTAGAGCGTTCTGCGTAGCACTAAAAGAATACATAGTATTTGCTGGATTAGAATATATACTATTAATTAAATGGAGAGCAGTTGTTTTACCACTTGTAGATTGACCATAGAAATTAATAATTAAACTTCCAATATCTGGTTTATAGTTTATTGCTAAATATCCCAGAATGATTGAGCTGAATCCAACACATAATGCTATTTCTAGGTCACTTCCTAGTACATTATTTACCACCATTTGTTTCCATTCACTATATGTCCCTTTTGATGATAATTTTAAAAATGAGTTATCTGCTAATATGCTTGATTCATTATCGCCGTAATTTTTATTAAGCCTAAATGTTAGCATATTTAAATGGTTGATTTTCCATCCTATAAATGAGTGAATATTTTTTACAGGTGCAGATTTTATCTGATAATTCAAATATTCAATTGCTTTTTGAGGTGTTGATGCTAGAAGAATACCAAATTTTGTTAGATCAGATATTTTATTAGGTGACAACGTGCTTGCTGATATTTTCTGGGTACCTTTCTTGCCTTGAAATAAATATTCTAATTCATATTGAAAATAACCTGTATCTGTATTGAGATAGCATTGAGATATAAAGAAAGGGTTAGATGAAATAACCTCTCTCTTTTTGTCGTTGTATTTTATAATCCCTGATTTGCTAATCTCATAGTTTTCATAAGTATATTTCTTACCGTCAATCAGTCCATCTAAATTTGGTAGCTCTTTGCTTGTAACATTTTCTAATAATAAGAGTTCATCAGGACAAGGATATTTATCCATGAAATCAATTATAGTCTTGTCTGAGCAACTAGCATGAAGACACTTAAATCTACATCTTCCGTAACGGGTAATGGTGAAACACGCCCCACTGTCATTGTTTGAATGGTCTTTTAGTGGACAATGTTTGAATGGATATAACTTATTTCCGTATTTATCATCCTTAGATGAATAGTATTCTAGGTTATAATACCTTAACCATTCTTCACCTTTCGCTAATATATAAGGTTTCTCATCAGTAAGTTCCCCATTTTTAGTCGCTGTTTTGGTTTCTTGGTTAGGGAGTGATTCTTTTAATTTAGAAATTAATGTATTTAAATTTTCTTCTGTTAAACCGTCTGACATTTTATCAGGAACATAAAGTAATTTACTTTGACGATACGGTCTATCAGAAGTATTATCTCCCTTACAATTCAATGTTCCGTATAATCGAGTAATTCGACTAGGATTATATACTGTAACATCAATTTTAGAATGTTCATTTGAAAATTTTTGATCCAGTAAGTTTAATACTAATTTTATTTTATCTTTAGTCTTATCTGACGAGAGGAAATTTAAGGCTATTAGTAAGTGAATGCCATTTCCTGAATCCGCAACAATTATATGCTCCATTGTGATCCCATTAACTTGAAGCCATTGAAGAATATTATCAGCCATGGTTATGCCAGATTGTTTTTCTTCCTTTGTAGCACACACCCCGCTCGGACGCTCAGGATCAATGTCTATCAACATAAATCGGTACGAAGAAATATCGCTATCTTTAATAGCCCTATTTCCAGCTTCACAATGATCATGAATCTCATTAAAGGTAGTATAGTAAGCATAATTTGCATCACTTGAGACACCCGTAGATACATCAAAATCAGAAATTTGGCACACTTGGTTTTTAGGTGCTTCTTTACCTAAAAAACGCAGATTAATTTTTTGAATACCATAATTGCATAATACTCTTAAAGTTCGTCCTACTTCTGAAACAATTGCATCATTTGATATTTCATTTTGACACACTTGCCACACTAAGTCATTAATAAAGATATTTTTCATATTTAGATACCTTCCATTTTTTTTATATAATTTCTCTTGCGCAAGATGTCTATATTTTATGATGTATCTCAGATAAAGAAAACCCCAACTCAAAATGGAGTTGGGGGGTTGACACTTCTGGAATTTTATGTTATTAGAAAAAGGGTTTCAATTTACAAGATATGTTTTTATCTGCAAAGGTAGTGGCAATATCTTCATCTATATAGCGATAAATTTGTTCTAAAACCTGAAGTTTCATATATTCATTTAAATAATTGAGATTATCATTTCTTGATGTCTCAAGAGCTTCAGATAAAGTAATCCTATTACTAGAGATATATTTACCATGCATTGAGGTTTTATATATTTCCTTAGGTAATTCTTTTGAAATTTTAAACACAAATAAACTTAATATTAAGGCTTCAGTTTGCATTCTCTCTTTTGTTGTCATGTCTCTTAAGTAAGTAAATAATTTATTTTCCTCTAATATTAGTTTATCATCATCTTCAATCAAGAAGTTATCCGCTTTAATACTCCTACCTAACTCACTGGTGACTTTTAGTTTGTTGCTCTCAATCACTTGATGGTAAAACTTTTGCTTTTCTATGTATCTATCTTGAAGGGACTCAAAATAATCTTTGGATGTCACGCTTAATTGCAATTCATCAAGACCAAAAATAAGCATACCTAATAAGAAGTCATCTTTTATTAAACTATCCCAATTTTGGATTTCGAACTGTTGTTTTTCATATGTAAAGGTACGATTAAATATCAAACAGAAATCATTCAATAGGTTATTTAGGTTATAGAAAGAAATAAGAAAAAATAAAAGATAAGCAACTGGCTTACTAGGAATTTCTATAGCATCTATATTTTTTTTATTAAAACTTATTTTGTCTCTTATTCTTTGTAAACTACTTAAAGAATCAGGGGAACGAACCTCCTTAATTATTTTTTCAAAAAAATCTGAATGGTATTTTTGAAACTCTCGAGAATGGTTTAATATAATTATACAAGCTAGTAATCTACGTTGAAAAGAATCTTTTTTATTATCAAATATACCAACTCGCACCTTTCTTATTTTTTTTCTCGAGAATTATTATCTTTAACTTTCTCACAAAAATTGTGTACATAAAAAATATTTTCTTTTATGTCTCTTATAGTTATATTATCATTATTGTTCGTCATCTGTCTTATTCCTTTTTTTACTAATATTATACCACTTTTTCCTTACTTGACTAGCCAATGGATGAAAACATATTTCTTCCTGTTCATCTGTTAAGTATGTTATTTTATCATCTAATTTATTATTTAAAAGCAACTGATATAATTCATTAAGACGGTGTGCCACTTGTTTATTTTTTAGAGGCAATGAACCATAAGCAAATATTATTTTACATGATTTTTTCGCGCATTCCAATATGTGGTCGTCATTGTCAACATTGGTTGCTTTCAAATAGTTTTTCCTATCAATCTTATATTTAGAAAACAAATTAACACTATAGAAACCACCATACCCTAATTTATAGACATTATTTGTTATCAACATCATAGTCATGTCATCCTCCACTAAATTACTAGAACTGGGATACAGAGTTAGAACTGTTACCATAGGTTTATTACTCCATTGTTTAGTGAGAACATAGCGATGGTGTCGATTACTAGATTCTATAATCTCTATTTTGATGCTAACATTTGACTGTTTTTTGACCATTGAATTCCTCCACTTTTTTAGCTTAATTTTTAAGAGTTCAAAATTTTGATAGGTTATCGATATAGTGTTGTCTCTGCCAATCTTCATCTACTCCAATTTTATGATATATTAACATATATTTTGTGTATTGCTACTACAAAAATTTTTCATGTCGATTATGACAAAAATATCACTTACAGATTAACTCATTATAAAAGACACAGTACTTTTTCGAAAGAGTACTGTGTCTTTTATATTATTGACTTTCAGTCTGTCTCGCTCCGCTAGGTGCGAGACAAATAAACCACCCGCTATGCGGGTGCGCATCAAAGGTTATACCAAAAAAACTCCAAACGCGATACAATAAAGGTGTTCAAGCCAATTGTGAAGCGAAAGGAGAAAAATATGGCACAAAAGGCACATAGTTTATCACACACAAAGTGGATGTGTAAATATCACATTGTGTTCACCCCTAAGTATAGACGAAAAGTAATCTATAATCAATATCGAAGTA